>NZ_JAQMTY010000290.1 GCF_028330765.1 Spirulina subsalsa CS-330
GCCTCCAGATGACTCGGAATCTTTGTTCCGTCTTTTGCCGTGCCCATTAAGCTGGCTGTATTATACCACTATGCTGCGCTCCTTGACCCCCACCTGCCTGCGGCGAGGTGGGGGAGTGCGTCGCTCTTTTTGTTCAAACTCGGTAAGACTTTAACGCAACGTTGTTGTTGATTCCAGCCATGCGAACGTTTCTGTTTCCACTGATCAAAGTGCTTTCGACGCTGCTGATTGCGGGGGGGTTGGGCTTGGAAGTCTGGCGTGTGTTTGCGGTGAGTGCTGGTCTGCTCATCCCGGCGGGTTTAACGCCCATTTTCTGGTTGGAACGGTTCGCGATCGCAGCGCATCTAGTCGAAAGCGGCATCGCGATCGCCCTCTCCCCCTCCCGCGGCCAACGCCCCATCCCCACGGCCCTCTATACTTTTTTCACCGGCTTCGTCGGATTGATCGAACTGCGCGATCGCCCCATCATCACCCCCAGCGCGAAGGATTCTTAAGGCGCGATCGCACCTCGTCGCTCTCGGTATTATAAAAGTAGGATTGAGTGGGGATAGGGCGTGATGTCGTTACGGCGGTTGACGGTGTTTAGTGGGTTGGTGTTGATGGGAGCCTGCGCGGTTTCACCATCGCTGTTAGGTGTTTTGGGGACGAGTGGGGGCGGGGTCGCGGGTGGGGTCGCGGCGAATGCCTTGGGGGATTGGCTTGATGATCGGCGGCAAAGGGGTGATCTGAGTAATCATGATTTAACGAAGGCGGTGGGGAGGGCGATCGCTCGCATCGTCGCTACAGTTGCCCAGGATCATCCTGAACGGGCCGCGCTGAAAAAACTGGCCCGTGAATTGCCGGAAAAATGGCCGTTTTTTGTGGAACATATCGCCCGCGATCGCGCATTACTGACGGACATCGAAGAGAGTCAACTCACAGCATGGCTAACGGATTCCGCCGCCCAGCGGGCCGTTTTGGATCAGTCGGAATGGGAAACGGCGATTTCTCGGTATTTCTGTTTATGGGTGGAGATTGAACTGAGTCCGGCAACGGTGACGGCTTTGGCTGCCAAATTACAGGCAGAATTTGCCTTTGCGTTGCGGGAGGTGTTGAAGGCGGATTTTGAAACGGGGGGGAAGGCGTTCGCAGGGATGACGCTGTCGCTGTTGGGGGAAATTTTGCGGACGGTGCAGGGGTTACAGTCGGCGGGAAATGGCAGCATTTCGCCGGATTTGGTGAATCAGATCCAGGCGCGATATGACGCGATCGCCACGAATCAAGCGGCTGCCTTAAACGCTATTGCCGACCAAATCGGGCGCGAGCTTGATGCCTTAAAAGTGGGGCAAACCCTGATCATTGACACAATTAACGACGCAACCCAGACGATTCTAGAGGCGATCGCCCAACAATCTCAATCCCGATCGCGCCCCCGGATCATCCAAAACGAACCGCGCCCCAAGGCTACCCATTGGCAGGGACGGGACGCAGAACAAGCACAGATTAACGCTTGGCTGGATGATGAAAATACGAAACTCTCCGGGTTGATTGCCATGGCGGGGATGGGTAAATCAACGCTGGCGGTGAAGGTGTTTGAGGATCGCGCCGATTTTGTGGGGAAAGGGTGGTTTGATTTGGGGTTTGCGCCTCGGTTTGATGGGGTGGCGCGATCGCTGTTGGACAAGTGGGGGGAGATTCCCCGTGATGTGTTGGAGCGGATGTCATCGGAGCAATTAACGGATGAATTGATCGCGCTGTTGCAAAATGAGCGGTTTTTATTGGTGTTGGATAATTTGGAATCGGTGCTGGATCAACCGGAATACGTCACGTTTTTGCAGCGGTGGGTGAATGGGGGGCGACGCAGTGAGGTGTTGATTACGTCTCAGCAGGAGCCGGAGATTGATCAAGTATGTCCGGCTTGGTGTGTGTTGTCGGGGTTGGAGTCGGAGGAGGGGGCGAAGTTGTTGGCGGCGTTGCGGATTACGGAGCAGGAGCCGGGCAAATTAGAGGAGTTTTCGGAGTTGGTGGATGGGCATCCGTTGACGCTGACGCTCACGGCGGGGTTATTAAATAGTCAGGGGGCACGGCAGCGGCAAAAGTCGATTGAAGAGTTGAACAGTCCGGAGTTTGGCGATTTGTTGTCGCGGTTGGCGGGGCAGCATCGGAATCAACGGGTGCAGTTAACGACGGTGTTGGCGGCGAGTTTTGGGCGGTTGTTGCCACGAGAGCGGGAGGTGTTGACGCGGTTGGCGGTGTTGCGTGGGTCGTTTGGGGAGGATGTGGTGACGGTGGCGGAGTCGGGGTTGTTTTGGGGGTTGGTAAATCGGGGGTTATTGATGGATCAGGGGGGTGAGGGGGTGACGGTGTTGCCGTTTGTGCGATCGTATTTGTTGAGCCAAGTCGATAATTCTGCGCCGTTACACCGTTGGGCGATTGACTATTACGACGCTCGGAAGAAGCCCTATCCTTGGGATGTTTTTGAGGAGCGCGATCGTGAATTGGCGGAGGTGCGCGATTATCTGGAGTTGTTTCATCATCACTGTGAGCTTGGCGAGTATGCGCAAGCCTTTGATGTGATTTACGACGGTAATGAAACAGGGCAATCGATTAATCGATTTCTCGATTTTCGAGGCTTTCAACAGGAAAAAATTGTATTGCATGAACAATTAATCAATATATCATGTGGAAAAAACCATTGGTATCATAGATCGTCACTAACTTCTTTAGGAAATATCTACTGTTTCTTGGGAGAGTATGAAAAGGCTATTGACCAGCACGAAAAATCTTTAGCGATTGCAAAGCAAATCAGGGATAAACGTGGACAGGGGATTTGTTTGGGAAATTTAGGCAATGCTTACAAGCATTTAGGGGAGTATGAGAAAGCCATAGAATATCACACAGAACAGTTGAAAATTACGCAAGAAATGGAAGATAAACAAGGTGAAGCTTTCTCTTTTTGTGGTTTAGGCAATGTCTACAATTCTTCAAGAAAGTATTCAGAAGCTATTGACTATTATGAAAAATTTTTACTGATCTCACAGCAAATTCAAAATAAACGTGGTGAAGCAATGGCTTTAAATAATTTGGGTGAGATTGATAAAGCAAGAGGAAAGTATGAAACATCCATTGACTATTATGAACAATCCTTAGCGATCAAACGGCAAATTAACTATAAACATGGCATCGCACATTCCTTAATGAATCTGGGGGAAGCTCTCCGGGATACTGACCAGATCGAAGCTGCCCGCGAACACCTCACCCAAGCCCGCACCCTCTTCGCTGAAATGAAACAATTGCACAATGTCGAAAAATGCGACAACATTCTCCGCGATTTACCCTAAATTACCCTTCCCATGACCTTCTTACCCCTAAATTCAGTCATTACCCCCGCAAAAATCACTCAATACCTGCTGATTCCACTCCCCAAAGACGATAAATCCAAATTCTTAGCCCAAGCTGGATACACCCTGGAAAATTGGCAACAATTAGAAATAGACATCAAGACCCAAATCTTAACCCAACCCGCTCAACTGATCCAAGAAAATCGCTATGGTCAAAAATATCAAATCAAAGCTAATCTTACCGGCCCCAATCACGTAACTCTTAAAATTTTAACCATTTGGATGATTCATCAAAATGTCTGTCGATTTGTCACCTTAATTCCCGATAAAGGAGCATAAATATGAGCCAACCTTATCCCCTATTCACCCAAGTTAGTCTCACCCAAGACCTCCCTGAATATAACCTCAAGCAAGGACAAATCGGCACAATCGTGGAACATTACCCCATCAGCGATGAAGAAGACGGCTACAGCATCGAAGGCTTCAATGTGCCTCAAGTCACCATCGAAGTCTCCGCCTCACAAATTATCCCCCACAACCCGCAAGCGCGAGAAATGGCTATCCTCACCAAACTCCGTCAACTCTCCCCCACCCAACAACAAAACCTCGAAGACTACCTCGACTTTCTCCTCCAACGGGAAAAAACAACCCTACCCTAACCCAAATAAAATAAACCATACCATCACAATTTAATGGTCAATGGAAGATTAACTAAAATTCCCCACCCATTCACACTCAAAACCCCATGCAAAACACCCTCAACATTGATGAAACCCTACTCGCTGAAGCCCTCGCCCTCAGCGACCACCAAACCACCGAAGACATCATCAAAACCGCCCTCCAAGAATACATCCAACGCCGCCAAAAACTACAAATCATCAAACTTTTCGACACCATTGACTACGACCCAGACTATGACTACAAACAGCAGCGTTATACTGTCTCCCAAACGCTGCAACCTTAGCATTATCCTTTCAATCTCAATAGAATAAAATCAACACTCTGAGCCTAGAAAAAATGTCCATTCAATACATCACCAACGAAAACGGCCAACGGGTTGGCGTGATGCTCGACCTCGCCACCTACGAACAACTCACCCATCCCCTCGCCAACGACCCAGACTGCCTGCTCAACATCAGCCCCGCCGAACTCCAAGCCTTCGCCAATATCGAACTCGCCCTCAACAGTCAACAGACCCTCAACACCCTTCTGAGCAAAAATAATCAAAGCAGCCTCACCCCAACAGAAACCCAAATCCTTGATGAATTACTCGAACAAATCGATGCTCTGACGCTGCTCAAAGCCCGCGCCAAATATACCCTTCAGCGCCGCCAAGAACTTGAAATAATGCCATGAGTGCTTATATTTCCCTGGCTTTGCGCGATCGCATTTGTCCCCTAATCTAAATGATGACCCAATCTTGAATTCGCTTCAGGTCTGGATCGCCGGCTAAATAGCCAATGCCACGATGCAAATGGAGGCGAAATTGCTGGGCGAGGGTCTCTGTGTCCAGACTTAAGCCATCTTCAAAACAGCGTTGTTTGAGGGCGATTAGGAGCACCTCTGCATCCTCACCGCCAAAGGTGTTCCAAGTCATTTCCAGATTACTATCCGCCGGAATGGGAACGGGTGACGGGGGATGGGGTTCGGCGAGGGAGCGACAGAAGGCCCAGCGACAGAGAATATTCCATTGGTCAATTTTGGTGATTCGCTTCAGTTTGATCAGGTGATCTTTGGCGGTTTGGCTGAGTTGAATGCGGTGAATGGGAGGCTGCATGATGATCCTTGATATTTCAAAAAAATGACTGGATAGAGCCGTTATTTAAATCCTTAAAACACTCGAAACTTTAAGGCATAAGGGGCTGAAGTTGCCTGATCTGTCCGAACTGAATAATGTTGCGCTATGACTCATAGTGATAGCGACAAGAAATAATGATGATATCTGTTTCAGTGACCTGATAAACCAGGCGATGTTCTTGGTTTATCCGCCGTGACCAATAGCCAGCCAAGTCATATCTTAAGGGTTCTGGTTTACCAATTCCTGTAAAGGGGGTGCGATCAATTATTTTGATTAATTCAATGATTTTACGATGAGTCTTTTTATCTAGTCTGAGCCATTCATTAAAATCAGCAAATGCAGAGGCCTCAAAAATAACTCTTCTACTCATCTAATGTTTCTAAATCTGTAAAAATGAGATTCTGATTATTTTCAACATTTTTTACAGCTTGTAACAGCCTAGAACGATTGATTTCTGAATGTAGGAGATACGCAGTTTCATCCCATTCAGAAATGGTAATTTCAATCTCTTTATCGCCAAATTGAGTTTTGATCGCTTCGAGTAAATCAAGATTTAGTTCACTTGCCTTCAGTCGATAAACTGTGGTCATTATTTTTTACCTCTGCCTGGGTTTACGTTGGGACTATTATAGGCATTATTGAATGTCTTGAGCCGCTGTGCTGTCAAAATATCCCGGCGCGATCGCACTCTGTCGCGTCGTTGGATCATAGTCAATCCGGTATTCTTGGGTGATGGTTTGGTTCTGGCGCAGTTGGGCCACTTCGATCGCGCCAATTTCGGTATCCGTGGACAGTAAGATCACTTGATGGCTGGCTACGGGGAAATAACGTTCAATTAAGTTGTGGCGATGGGAGGAATCTAAACGGCCCAAGGGGGTATCAATGGCGACGGGTAAATGGCGACCGGAAACGCGAGCGAGTCCCCATAAAAACGCCGTGGCAAGAATTTGTTTTTCTCCGGCGGAAAGACGTTTTTTCGGAATAGTTTGGCCGGTGGTGTCGTAGAGGGTGAGGGTGAATTTTTCGGTATCGACGGTGACGCGATGAATAAAGTCAGTTTTGCGGAGGAGGTAGCGAAAACATTCGGTGACGGCGGATTCAAGGTGATCCACTTTGCGGAGTTTGAGGCGATCGCGAAATTCAATTAAGGTGTTTTGGACGCGATCGATGGATTTGAGAATGTGCTGATCATTTTGCCGCGCCACGATCGCATTGCTGTAGCTCAGTAACTGGGCTTTGCTGGCGTTGAGGGTGTCGCGCAGGTGTTTCACAGTTTGGGTTTGGGCGTGATGGGTGGCGGTGAGGGTGGCGTGTTTGGCGGCGGCTTGGCTCAGGGTCGCGCCGAGTTGGGCGTATTCTTCGGGGGTGGCAGCGGCGGCGAGTTGGCGTTGGGTGGTGTCGATGTCGAGGGCGATCAGTTCGAGGCGATCGCAGTAGGTTTTAACCTGGTTTTGTGCATCGGGGAGGTGATGGGTGAGGAGATAATCCAGGCGTTGGAGGGTTTGAGGGTTAGGGTTTAAATAGGGCTGAATCTGAGCGATCGCGCCCTCGCGTTGGGTCTGGGCGGTGGTGATAAAGTCGCTGAGACGTTGTAAGGCATCGGGGGGAATCGGTTGGGTTTGGGCGAAGCTGAGCAGGGCGCGATCGTGGTCGTTAATGTGTTGATGGGCGATCGCAATTTGGGCGGCGTTTAATTCGGCGTGACCCTGTTGCCGCGCTCGTTCTAGCAGGGGCGCAATCTGCCCTAGGGGTAGAGTTTGGGCGGCCAATTGACGGAGGCGATCTTGGAGGTGTTGGGCTTCGTGATGGAGTTGGTGCAGTTGACTTTCAAGCTGGGCGCGTTGGGCCGTGATTTCACCGCCGCGAATGTTAAACATTTGGGTGGCGAGTTCTAATTCATTGGCGGCTTTGTCGATTTGGTTTTGAAGATTGCCGAGGTCTTGGTAAGCGTTTTGATAGGCGTTTTGGTGCTGTTCAATTTCGGTTTCGAGGTGTTGGAGTTGATCCTGTTCTTCTTGTTGGGCGATCGCTTTTTGCTTGCGATCGCGCAGTATTTTCAAATCCAACCCTAAGCGATCGGGCAACTCCAACCCCAGCAGGGATTGAATCGCCGTAATCACATCCGGGGGCGGGGTGTCCTGTTCGGCGAGTTCTTTAATTTGTTCGCCATCAAAGAGGAATAAATTAGAAATTCCTAAGGGCAATAAATCCTCAATCCGTTCATCCCAAATCTTCGCCAGGGCCTGATCGGGGATTTCCGTTTGAGTGTCGAGATGGGTTGTGAACACGCTCAAAGTTTCTTTGGGGGTGGCGTGATGTTCCCACGCCCGACGGAGGCGATAATGCACCGGCTCCCCGATTAAGGCATGTTCAAAGACCAATTCAATCGCAACCTCGGCGTGGGGCGGCGTGTGGTGGTGAATGCACTGGCGCAAAAAGTCGCTATAGGCGAGGCTGCCGCGATTGGAACATTGGGCGCGTTGACCGTACAACACGAGGCGCAGGGCATCCATAATCGTGGTTTTGCCGCCGCCATTCATGCCGCCGATCAGGATAATCGGGCGATCGGGGTCGGGGGTGAGGTTCAGGGTTTGGCGACCGGCATAGGGGCCAAAGTTTTGCAGGGTTAAGCTCTGGAAAATCACGATTTTTTGCTGAATTTTGCGTCGCCCCAGGTGGTGGGTTTGTCGTTGGGTTGGGCGTGGTTGAGGGTGAGTTGGCGCACGGTCTGGAGGTCACCGGAGGCGATCGCACCCTTCAACGCATAGCGATCCTGTGCCTGCTGGATCGCTTCGGCTTCGGTGCGGGAACTGGTTTTAAAACAGTTTTCGAGGTCTTCAAAAATCCCGATCCGCTTGCCTTTGGTGCGATATTTGCGCTCGGTGTCGAGCAATTTTGCCATCAATTCTAGGTGCATCGCGTCGGGGCAAATTTCTTCTAAGACTTGCCATTCTTCGGTTCCTAAAAGTCGGGCGGTTTCCCCATCGGGAAAGGGGAATGCTTCCCCGGTGCTTTCGGCATAGATGCGGGGCAAGCTGTCTTCAAATTCGTGTTTTTCTTCGAGCCAAATTTGCCGAATGGCGTGCAATTCTTCGAGGTCAATTAGGGTAATATCGCGCATTTGGGGCGGGGCGGTTTGACGCAGTTGGGTTTGGGTTTCAAGGACGCGCCGCAGCCAATGTTCACGCCATTGTTTGGTGTAGGGGCCGGGGATGGGTTCGGGTTGGGTTGTGCCGTTGTCTTGGCGACGTTCAAAGATTTGCACGCCCCCAGAGAGTCGCCGAAAGTCGCGGCGATCGCGATCGTCTTCGATGTCTAATTCGTTGCGAATGGCCAGCAGGGGTTCCATCCATTCTTTTTCGTCGTCGTTCTGGATCATGGCGGCCATGGATTTGTCTTGATCGACCATGGTGCAGACCCAGCAGCCAAAGCGGGAATCGCCGCAACTGGGGGTTGAGGTGTCGATCACCATGGGGCATTCGTTATCGGCGGTCGCGCCGCGATACATGGTGAAGAGGTCGGTGTTGCTGTGGCCCCACGGGTTGGGATATTGGTTGAGATAAATCCACACTTCGTCATTGCGCCAATCTTCGATCGGGGTGTAGATCAGGGAGTTGGGGAGGCTGGCGTTGGGGGAGAGGCGATCGCGCAGTCGTTTTTGGGCGTGTTTGGCCATGGTGGCGGCGCGTTTGGTGCTTTCGGCTTTACGGGTTCCGAGGACGAGGATGGTTTCGCCATGTTTGCGAACGGTGTCGCGGATGAAGCGGTTGGCGGGGTTGATTTTGAGGCGTTCGGTACACCAGCGGAATTTTTGGCGGGGGGCGGGGTAGCCTTTGCCGATCAGGTTGACCCAAAAGGTGTCTTTGATGATCGGTTGTAGAAGATGGGGTTCAATGGGGAGGTTTTGGGTTTGGGCGGCGTGGCGCATCCGGTCGAGGGATTGGCGCACCCAGGCGGAGACGATGGGGTTTTCGACGCGGGTATCGGTGGAAATAACGTGAATGGTTTTGGTGCGTTGTTCGGGGGGAAGTTGCGCGATCGCATTCCACACCAATTGCAGCGTCGCGCCTGAATCTTTCCCCCGGAATACCCCACAAGCCACGGCGTATCATCACTAAAATATAGGCTTTGAATGTCCTGGGTTAGGGTTTTGATGGCTTCGATTAGTTCTGAAACTGTACGGTTTTGATGATGTGATGGTTGCATTAGCTTGTACTTGGATGAGCAGGGCGACGAGTTGCACAGCGAACCGCGCTTAGTTCACCGTCGAAGTGTTCATAAAGGGTTTCAAGTTCTGCCATTAATGGATCAGCTTCGGGGTCTGCGGTGACGGTCGCAACCTTCAGCAGGGCGCAAACCTGAAGCATTTCCCCATTGTCCCAATAGCGTAAGGTCGGTACATAACCGAGGCTTTCTAACTTCATCAGAGCATCAGTCGCGCCCATTGTTGTTAAGGTGGACAAGTTAACGAATAAGTAAGAGTAACCGGGTTCCGGGATGCCGATTTGATAGCGATTTAAGCCGATAAATTGAGCCATGATATTAACGAACTGAATAAAGGTAACAATCCCAAGTTTTACCATTTTTAGAGCGTCGCACCACTCGCACCAGACGAACATTAAGCCCTGAACTCTGGGAGATTGCTTGACAACGCCGATAAGCATCAGCCTCATTATTGGCTAAAACTGATTCTGTCCACTCTGTCCCCACATCTTCGGGGTCTTCCAAGATTTCCGGATCTTCTCCTTCGATCCGGTAGGGGTCGATACCTTGGGGAACAGGAACGCGGATTAGTTGGCGATTTTGAATGAACTCCCAATATAAAACCCCACCAATCACAACCACACCGATCACACAAGCCGGATTCACTGCACACCCAAAAACCGCCGCCGGGATCGCCGGATTTGCTTGAACTTTTTTAGGCGCGATCGCACTCGTATAAGTAAAGATTGAGATCGCGATCGGGACAATGATTCTATATTTCATGATCTCAATATTCCCCCCGTAGTTTATACTCCATTCCTGGTATATTTACAGACTTACACATTTCCAGAAAAGCCCATTTCGATTTGCTGTCTAATGTCAAAAAAGGCTGTTTCTTTTTGTTTCGTCTGATTTTTGCGGTTAGATCAAATTTAGATTTCAACAAGTCCGCTAAAAACTCAACTTCATCATCTGTAAATGCCATCGTATAGAATAATATTCGCTGTAGAGAGCAGCCATCATCACAAAACCAAATTAACAAAGAAGAAAAAGAGAAATACTCTTTGATCATTTTTTCTGGAAGAACCTTTATACCATCTCGATACCATAATTCATGCCATTCTGTTAAAATAGGATGTACAGATGTTCGTAACCAATAGCCTTGATATTGTTTGCCAGACTTGACGTGAGCTGATGATAAACGTTCATTAAATGTGCAATGAAAATATTGCTTCAAAAAATCGAATTTTGATTTGATATAATCTTCATTGCTTCCCCCTTCCGCGTATCGTGCATTTTTCTTATTCTTTTGCTTTTCTAAAGAACCATCTCCCAACATTGCCCCAACTAAAAACTCAAACAAAACGCGGTCTGGTTTTTTACCGTTGTAGCTAAGGTAATGTGCTTGACTGGTTGAGCTTTTGCCCCGTTCTTCCTTTATTCGATCCGTCATGATTGGAACGTTAGGGTATAGCTCTCGGTATTGCTTAAGAGTTAAGCCATGTTTCTTAAGGTGGGCGGGTTGAATGGCTTCAAACCGTTCGCCACAGACTTCGCAAGGGATCAACTTTAAACCCATTTGTTCCTGTTTGTACCGCCGGGCCGCACGGCGTTTAACATCGCCTTCCCTTGCTTTTTTCAAGGTGTAGGCTTTTTTGCACGCTTCAGCCTCGCAGGTTTTCGGCTGAATGCCTTTTGTGTATACGGTCGTGATCGGTTGACCGCAGATCGCACAATCTCCGTTCATTGCAATGTATCCATTTATGGCAACACTCAACACGATACACGCTGTATCCAAAAATGGCAACATTTACGCCAAGCCCTACCTCTGACACGATCAGAGGCTATGGGAAGAGCAGGGCAAGCCCTCCGGCATACACTGGAGCAGCACAAAATCAGCCAGAACAAACTAGCCGTAACCATGGGGATCGATCGCCCCAAGGTGCATCGCTGGTATCACGAGAAAATTGACCCCACCGCTGAAACCGTTGTAGGGATCGTTTTGGCCTTAAATAAGCTCGATTCAGAAGCCGCTAAAACATTTCTCGAAAGTTACTTAGGAGAGTTAATTAATAATCCGTCTCAGCAATGAATTACTTGGCTATACTTGTGTTCTTAATAATTTCATTGCAAGACCTACAGTACAACCAAATATTCCTGCAAAAATATAGTGCAAAAATTGAATCTCGTTATCTACCGAAAAGCTAGAAAATTGAACATAAAGAGTAATCAAGGACAACAAGATAAGAGTAGATATGTAAGGCTTTAAATTCATAGAAATAAACATCAAGAAAGCACCAATACACAAAATTAAAATTATGTGAACAATCCACAAAAAAGAAGATAGTATTGTAGATAAAGTTTGGATATTTATCATCATTTCTTGCTTAAATGAATGTGTTTTTTGAATGCCATTCTAAGGAGATAGGGCTTGGGTTAAAGTGAGGAAGATTTGGAAGCACGATCGCGCCCCCATGAAATGACATCAAGCCTGCCCCGTTAGGTGAATCTTCCCGAAGACCCGACGCAACCACAACACGATAACCATCAGGGTCAATGCTAAACCAACCCCGATCAAAAGCCCAGTGGTGATTTTTGCAGAGTGAGAGGCCGTTAACGATGCGATCGTCGTGGAACTCAGAGAAGGGGCGGATGTGTGCGCCGTCTACAATGCCTTGGCCATTGGGCGCGATGACTTGGAGCCGACACAATGCACAGCGTTGCTCATAAATCGACACCACGACCCGCCGAAATGCTGCATCACGCACAACATTTTGCTGCTCATCTTCGAGGTCTTCAACGCGGTAGATTGTGCCGCCGCTTTCCTGGTAGTGGTAAACATGTAGTGAATTAGTAAGTTAAGTAACATTAATACTTGCATTATAGTGATGAATAAAATACCATATTGCTCCTTCATGATTAAAGAATTTTTTAGAATATGATAATCCTTTCCTCACTAATCTTGAGC
>NZ_JAQMTY010000291.1 GCF_028330765.1 Spirulina subsalsa CS-330
ATCTGCTCTAGCCAATTTGGCGATTTGAGCAGGGAAAATAACGGTAGTTTCCTGAAGATGCCTCAAAAAACAGTACAAATGTCCTAATTTTATTTTTCTCCCAGGAAAACGAATCAGCCCTACCTTAAAAAGGGGGGAACGCAAAAAAGTCCCCCTTTTTAAGGGGGATTTAGGGGAATCAAACGCAGACGAGGCCAACATTTGAACGTTATGTATAAGCAGTAGCCCTCTCCCAGAGGGCTAAGGTGAGGGCTTGCCGGGATCTGGCTAATTTTGTCCGTCAACCAGGCGACACCCTCAGCGGCTGCACGGTAAAGTTTCTGTGAAATTTTGAGACGTTCGCAAAAAAAGCGGCCTTTTTGTTGAGGACAGGATGGAACCTCTAGCAATTTCCGATTATTTGAGGAGTTCATGGAAGATGCTGTGCTGAATCCGTATCTGAAGCAGTTAGCGATCGCTGCTCAGAACGCACCGCCAGGCTCTCGGCAACGGCGGCGATCGCTAGCCGACCTGATCAGAACCATCCAAGGGTCCAGCCAACTGAGTCGCCCCTATCAGGGCCAATTCGTTCATCTTTATGAAGACATCTATGCCGAAGCCACCCAACAACTCTTTACCTATCTCTGCAAAAACATTGAATCCTATCGCCCGGAACACGAAGTCATGCAATGGGTTAACTTTTTACTCAAACGTCGTTTTTTTTACTCAAACGTCGTTTTTTTCACGCTGCCCGCCAAGAATTTGTCCCTCACTACAGTTTTTCTGTCGTACTGAAATGATGATGCCGCTCCTGACCCCACCGCTTAAATATCGAGTTGCTCCCCAACACCACACCCAGTCCCGCCGCTTTGCCGCCCCCTACGCCCATGGGGCTAAACGTCAACAGGTGTATCTCAATACCCTAGCGATCGCTGTGGTCAATGCCTGTCTGCAAGATTTGGGGGTGGAGACTCGTCTGGAGCAGAGTCCGGGCTGGCAATGGCAACACCAGGCCTTAACCACGGTGGCCGAGTTGTTAATTCCCAACTATGGGATGTTGGCCTGTGTGCCGATCTTGGCGGGTGAGGTGGTTTTTGTCCTGCCCCCTGGGGATCAGGTGGGTTGTGTGGTGGTGCAGTTTGATCCTGAGTTTCGCTATGGGACGCTGCTGGGGTTTTATCGAGGGTCTGCCAGAGTGGGGGATGATGTTGCGATCGCCGCCCTGCAAGACTTTAACGTCCTGCTGGAGCAACTCCCGGAACAGGGCGCGATCGCCATCATCGAATCCCCCGCCCAAACCCAGCTAGGCGGTTGGGTGGAGCCTGTTCCCTAATCCCTTCCCCATCGCTGCATTTATTCATTGCGAGATTGGCTCGACGGTGAAATCCCGACGGACTGGCAGCCCGTGAACCAACTCCTCACCCCAACCCCGATGCCCATTGCCAGCGTGCGCACCTTGACCCCGTTAGCCTCCCGCCCATCGGCACATCTCGAACGGGGCAAACTGGTGAACCTCAAAGGACTGACTGATCCGATTGTTTTGGTGCTGGTTGTCAAATCTTTGCCCAATACCCAGTTTGAAATTACGGTGGAACTGTGGGCTACTCAAGATCAATGGCTGCCGGAAACTCTCGAATTTCAATTATAGTCTTGAATCCTTCGTGATTTAGCTGCAATCCCGGGTGCATCCCAGTTATGCAATCCCTCACCCAACCCTCTCCCTCAGGAGAGGGCTTTTGGCTCCCTTCTCCTGCGGGAGAAGGGCTGGGGATGAGGGTGCTCCCTGCCGAGCCGTATGAATCTGCAACCGTGGGATGTACCCGAAATCCCTCAGGCTAACCAAGGCAGTGAGGACATCGATCGACGGGATCACGGCAGCACAGGGAGGATGGCGATCGCTCTGTGCTGTGTTGACTTAAGAGAGTCGCCGCCGGAGTTGGGCACTGAGCCAATCGATCGCGCTCACCATGATCAGGATTAAGCCCAAAATCGTCGCCAAGCGGCCAAAATCCAATAATTTCAAACTGACTAATAATTCATAGCCAATCCCCCCCGCCCCAACAATGCCGAGGATGACGGACGATCGCACATTGAATTCCCAGAGATACAAGCTAATCCCCACCAACCCCGGCAACGCTTCCGGCAACACGGCAAAGCTAAAGGTACGCAAGCGATCGCACCCCGTTACTTCAATGGCTTCAATCGGTTCCGGGGGCAAGGTTTCGAGCACCTCCGCGTAGAGTTTCGCCATTGACCCCGTGGTATGGAACGCCACCCCCAACATCCCGGCAAAGGGCCCCAACCCCACCACCGCCACAAAAAACAGCGCGAAAATTGCCGTATCAATCCCCCGCAACAGGTTCAGCAGACCCCGCAACGGTAACGCGATCGCCGTTGCCGGGGTTAAGTTGCGGGCAATGAGGAGCGAGAGCGGGAACGCAAGCACCATGGCGCACCCGGTTCCGAGGAGGGCGATCGCCAAGGTTTCCCAGATTGCCACCATAAAATTGGGCAACTCCGACAGATCCGGCGGCCATGATCGCGTTACCCACGACCCCAAACGTGGCAACCCTGTCACCAATTCCCACAGATTAATTTCCGTCGTGCGTACAGTGGCGATCAGGATGGCGATCGCCACCCCCACCGCCACCCACCGCCGCGCCCACCATAGCCGCCCCCGGCGACGCTGCTCCAGGCGCAGAATCTGATCGAGATGATCCGCTGTGGGGGGAGTTTGGGTCTTCGCCATGGGAGGAGGTGGGGGGTCTCGATTACTTCAAGATGTCCACCGCTTTACCGGCAGCTTGAATCGGGATGTAGTTTTTGCCGTCGGAACTGACAAAGCCGGTGTAGTTTTCCGGCAGGAGTGCCTTGGCTTCGGTGGGGGTGATCGCCACGAGCGCCGCTTGTAAACCGTCGATTATCGCTGGGGATAGGCCGCCCCGCACGGCGATCGGGTCATTGGGCAACGGGTCGGATTCCCAGATGATTTTGAGGTCGTCGCGGTTGATCCGGTCGGTGCTGGCTAACACGTCGAGGTTGCGATCGTAGTCTGAGGCGATGTCTACTTGGCCGCTGAGGACGGCGATCGCTTGGGCGGCGTGGGATGCCCCTTCGCTGTAGTCAAACACCTGTTTGGGGTCGATGTTGCGGGCGTTAAATTCGGCGGTGGGAATCAGCCAACCGGAGGTAGACCCCACATCGGCAAGACTGAGTTTTAAGGGTTCCCCGGCCTGACTTTGGGCGATCGCCTCTTCTAAGCTGTCAAAGGGCGCATCAGCCCGGGCCATCAACACCGAATGATAGGTGGGTTTTTCAGTATATTTCACCGTGGCGATCGCTTGAATCTCCGGCGTTTCATGGTTCGCCAACACATAGCCCCAAGGCCCTAGCCACGCCACATCCAGCGTCCCCGCCCGCAGGGCTTCAGAAATCCCCACCCAATCTTCCGTCACGGTCACATCCGCTTCACGATCCACCGCCGCCGCCAGTTGTTCAAACAGGGGGTTAAATTGGTCGCGGGTTTCGTTGGGGGTGGGGAAATAGGGGCCAACGCCGAATTTTAACGGGGCGGCTGCGTCAGCTTCGAGGTGGGGAGAAGTACCACAGGCGACGGTTAACACCATCACCATCAGCCCCAACATAATAAATTCAACGTAGCGTTTCAGGGTAGTTAACATCGTTGATTGATTGCGTGGTGTGGGCGTTCGAGACACCCTTTGTTTACGGTATCAGATGGGCTGAGGTGGACTCTGAGAACTTGCTGAGAAAAGGGTTAAGCGAGGCGAGCGATCGCGCCCCGATCAAACACCTGGCCATCGGTGCCAATCCCTTCAATCAAAATCTGATCCGGGTACACCGTATAGGAAGCAAAGCTCAACCGGGATACTGCATATGCTGTCCAGGCGGAATGTCCCACGGGTCGCAAGCCGGCCCCCGCCCCGGTGATCATATAGGTCGTGCCATTGAGCGATCGCGTCCGTTCGTAGTGGTGTTCATGGCCGTTGATGTAAAGCTGCACACCATAGGTTTTAAATAAGGCCTTCGCCTGTTGGGCCCAAGTGGCTTCGTTCATGCCATAGTGACCCGACCCATAGATCTGATGATGACCAAACACCACCTTCCACGGAGCATCACTAGCCTGTAATTGCCGTTCGAGCCAGGGCATTTGATTCGCCCAATCTGCGCCGGAGTTGGTATCCAAGGCGAAAAACTGCACCGCTCCCTGACGGAAAGTGTAGTAACGGCCGTCCATATTAAAACCGGGATACGCCACTTGGGGATCACCGTTAGCGGTACGAATGTCATGATTCCCCAAGACGGCGCGGAAGGTGACCCCGGCGCTTAACAAGGGTGCATAGGGCTTTTCAAAGACCTGATTGATTTTTTCGATTTCGCCGTCGTTGTAAATGTTGTCACCGGCGAGCACCACGAGGGGATAGGGGTTGGCACGGTAATGGTTGGCCATGGCATTGGCGACGGCGTATTGATTGGAAACACCCGTACCCGTATCCGCCACGGAGACAAAGCGGAGCAGCGGTGTTTGAGGATCAACGCTTGGCGGTTGGATCGATTGGGCGGTGCTGTGGGCGGAGAACGTGGATTCAGCACAGGCGCTGAACCCTAGGCCGGTCATGCCCATGAGGAGATGGAAAAAGTTACGACGCTTCATAATTTGGCTAAAAACGGAATCTAGAGGTGATATGGTCGTGAAAAGAGAGCACGTTTCTTGTGAATGTGAGGGGGGAGCAGCGATGTCAGAAGACCAGCAAACCGGATCGAATCTGTCTAGGGAAGATGCTTTGCGCCAACTGCAAGGGCTGATTGCCCAGCTTGAAACAGTGGTGGGACGATTGGAAACGACGGAATCGGATGAGACTTTGCGATCGCTCCCCCTCGCAGATCTCACTCGTAGTGTAGAACAAGTCATCACAGTCTTTCAGCCCCATCCGCCCGATTCAGACCATAGCCCAGAAGCTGCGATCGCGCCTGATTCTGAACTGACAGAACCGGAACCCGCGCCCCCTACGGCATCACCGGAAGCCGAGCCGGAGGATTGGGGCGGCTTTGACAATGACACCGATGCAAATCCCCCCACCGAACCGCTGCCGGAGCCGAAGGGCCTCGACGCTGTTTTACCCACCTTTAGACAACTGCAACGCACCTGGGATCGCCTCCTCAAGTCCGTGCGCAGTTTCCTCCCGGACACCCTCAACGAAACCCTATCGGATTGGATGTTAACGGGGATTATTAGCAGTGTGGTGGTGGTGGTGTTGATTGGGAGTGTGGTGTTAACGGGGGATAATTCGGCCCCGACGGCGATCGCACCTACCGCCCCCTCCAGTCCGACGGCTCCCACCCTGTCCCCACGTCCTACGCCCACCCCAAGCCCCACCCCAAAACCCGCCCCCCCATCC
>NZ_JAQMTY010000292.1 GCF_028330765.1 Spirulina subsalsa CS-330
ATCAGGATAAATCAATGGCGTTAGTCGTTGAGCCTAGCAACCCTCTGCAACTCTCGTTGTTTGAGTGGATAAATGGTCAGGTAACTGGCTGTTCAGAATCCCCCACTCTAGCCCGTAGGGTTTAGTGGGGGAGTATGTCAAACTGAAGCCAGTCGTTTATTTGCATCATTCGTCATGGTTGCGCCCCCCCTGCAATCCACCATCACTTGGGAAAAGCTACCCGATGACTTCGTGCTGCCCAATGATCCCGTGGACAACATCAACCAACCGGCTCTCGCTGCGGCACTCACCGAAAGCCTGCAACTCGCTCAACGCTTACCTGACACAGCCTTCACCGCCACCAATTACGGCATCTGTGCCACCTTAAATCAAAAATTTGTCGTCAAAGCCCCCGACTGGGTCTATGTCCCCGCCATCACCGTCCCGCGATCGGACGTGGTGCGCAGCTATACCCCCCATCTACAAGGTGCGATTCCGTCCATCGTGCTGGAATTTTTATCTGAAACCGAAGGCGGTGAATATTCCTCCAAAGCGAGTTATCCACCCGGAAAATTTTTCTTTTACGAGCAAATCGTCCAAGTCCCCAACTATGGCATTTTTGAGCCAGATTCGGGCCGATTAGAACTCCATCGCTTCGACGACCAAAAACGCTATAAATTGCAAACACCCAACCCAGAGGGCCGCTTCTGGATACCTGAAATGCAACTGTTTTTAGGGGTTTGGCAGGGGCTGCGCGAGGGTCGGGATGGGTATTGGTTGCGTTGGTGGGATCAGTCTGAAACGCTGCTCCTGTGGGGGACGGAGTGGGTAGACCAGGAACGCCAACGGACAGACCAAGAACGCCAGCGGGCGGAACAGGAACACCAGCGGGCGGAACAGGAACACCAGCGGGCGGAACGCTTGATGGCGCAACTCCGAGCGGCGGGGCTTGAACCGGAGTCTTAACAGAGATTTGTGGGTTCGCGAGGCTTTGCCCTGTGGCGGATCTTGACTGGATCGCATCCTGATTGTTGAGCGATCGCACCACAGACGGGATCAGGCGGTGAGACTGAGTGGATTGGGTTGTCATGTGAATTGCGGTCGTGCGCGCTTCTCGCTCACTGTTTTTCCCTCAACCCTGGTGTTACAAAACTTTATAATAAAGGAGTTGTTCTGTTACTCTCCCCTAATTGTGTCTATCCTCACTCCTGCTTCCCCTGTTGAGACCGTGCCTGGTCAATATTGGACTTGGCGCGACTATCAAATCTATGCCGTCAAAGCGGGGGACAATCCCGATCGCCCGCCGTTATTGCTCGTCCATGGTTTCGGTGCATCAACGGATCATTGGCGGCATAATATTGCCGAGTTGCAGGCTGATTTTGAAGTGTGGGCGATCGATCTATTGGGCTTTGGGCGATCGCAAAAACCCGCGATCGAATACAGTGGCGACCTCTGGCGGGATCAACTTCACGACTTCATCACCGATGTGATCGGTCGTCCTGTGGTTCTGGCGGGGAATTCCCTCGGCGGCTACAGTGCCCTCTGTGTTGCTGCCCAACGCCCAGAATCGGCCCGCGGCCTGATCCTGCTCAACTGCGCAGGCCCCTTCACCGCCCCGCCGGACACGATCAAACCGTCGGCGATTCAAACCGCGATCGGCAAAATCACCAAAACGGTGTTGCTCCAATCCTTTGCCAGCTTTTTTCTCTTCCAATACCTCCGCCGCCGCATCATCATCCGCAAAACCCTCGAAAAGGTCTATCTCGATAAAACCGCTGTGACGGATCAACTCGTGGAGGATATTTATCGCCCCTCCTGCGATCGCGGCGCGTTGGATGTCTTTCGCTCCGTTTTTAAATCCCCCCAAGGCGAAAAAAATGACGTGCTGCTCAGTCAGATGCACTGTCCCCTCCTGATGTTGTGGGGTGAGGGTGATCCTTGGATGCGGGTCAGTGAGCGATCGCCCAAATTCCGCGCCGCCTATGCCAACCCGGATCACTACACCGAGCATTACCTCAACGCGGGCCACTGTCCCCACGACGAAGCCCCCCACCAGGTCAACCCCCTGATCCGCGACTGGGTCAACGCCCTCTAACTTCCGGTGATGGCGAAGGGGGAGCGGCTTATGGGGTGGCTTGTTCGAGTTGAGCGATCGCCGTCTTTAGGATCGTGGCTGATTTTTCGAGGGCAGTTTGTTCAGTTTCCGTCAGTTGACAGTCCACCACCCGCTCCACTCCATTCGCCGACACCATGGCAGGCACACTTAAACAGACCCCATCAAGACCAAACTCGCCGTGGAGTTGCGTCGAAACGGTCATGATATGCTTTTCGCCTCGCAGCACAGCGGTCGCAATTTTCACCAACGCCATCCCAACCGCGAACCAGGTTGCGCCTTTATAGTCGATGATGTGGTAGGCCGAATCGCGCACCTGCTGTTCAATGTTCTGCTGTTCTGCGGGCCAATCGGAGGGTGTCCCGTCAAGCTGGCGAAAGTCAGCGATCGGCACTCCGGCGATATTGGTCATCGACCAAGCCGCAAACTCGGAATCGCCATGTTCACCCAAAATGTAGGCATGGATGTTGTGAATATCAACGCCGCAGCGTTCACTGAGGAAATACCGAAACCGCGCACTATCGAGTACCGTACCCGCCCCAAAGACGCGCCCTTTGGTCGTGCCGGCACTCGCGATCGCCACATGGGTCATAATATCCACCGGATTACTGACGATCAGCATCACCGCGTTGGAATTTTGCGCGACGATATCCCCGACAATACGGCGCATAATCGCGGCGTTGCGTTGGAGCAGATTCAGGCGACTTTCTCCCGGTCGTTGGGTTGTGCCTGCGGTGATCACGATTAAATTTGCATCGCCGTAGTCGCGCACCGTACCGGCTTGAATTGTTACGGCTGGAAAAAAAGGCTTCCCGTGGGCGAGGTCAAGCACCTGTCCTTGTAGGAGTTCTGTGTTGGTGTCAATGAGGGCGATCGTGTTCGCGAGGCCGGTTTGGGCCAGGGCATAGACAAAGGTGGAGCCGACAGCGCCAGCGCCGACAACGACAACTTTGCGTTGGGGAGATGAGGTCATGATGCTCGGTGAAGGGTGTGCTTCAGCTATCTTAACGAGGATTCCGGCAGGCTTGGGCACAGGGATTCATGACGATCGCTCACCTCCTTAAATCCTAAACAGAGACGCGATCGCTTAGGCTGTGGGATTTTCCGCCGCTAGCCATGCGGGGAGCGGCGCACATTGTTCGCGGTGGGCCCAGTGGTGGTAATCGTGGAGCAGATGGGAGAGAATGCGCTGTTTGATCCGACCGAGGACATTTTGAACCAGCCCTACCCCGGCTGTTTCGAGGACGGGAACCGGGGCGAGGAGGAAGAAGGG
This sequence comes from Spirulina subsalsa CS-330, assembly GCF_028330765.1. Classification (GTDB taxonomy): domain Bacteria; phylum Cyanobacteriota; class Cyanobacteriia; order Cyanobacteriales; family Spirulinaceae; genus Spirulina; species Spirulina subsalsa_A. Next base: position 3,366 of record NZ_JAQMTY010000292.1, read on the forward strand.
CGGCACATCCACGGACACCACCACATCGGCTCGTCCTTCGAGGTAGGTTTCGCCTTTGCGGTGAACGGGGATCAGCTTGCCTTTCAGTTCAAGACTAAAGCGATCGTTAATGTAGTCAATGCCGCGAATCTCACAATTGAGGGATCGAATGCTGACAATGCCGTAGCTATCTGATTTCACCTCTAGGATCACCGTGGGCTGAAAATGATACAGATTGAGGAGGTTGAGGGGATTGAGTTTGAGGCGGTAGCGATCGCCCCCTAGCACTTCCATCAGTTTCGGGTTGGCGATCGCATTCACCAAACGTTGTGGTTGTCGGAGATAGTGGTGAATCGGAATACTCTCTTCCCGGACATGGAGGGTGACCGGCTCAGACGCTGCACAACGGATTTTCATAAAGCAGGACTATTGATGAAGATTTAATCGTATTCCATTCATCCTACGTTACATTTAGTGATTAGTCGCAACAATTCCCCCCCACTCTCGCCATCAAGAGCCGCAAACTGAAGCCCAGCCCCTCATTCGGGCCCCGGCGCTGCCATCGGTGACAATAGCTCAATATGCTCTAGATATTGCCAACATTGCGCCGGAACCAGCAAATCCGGGTCTTGTTGCAATTCCGAGAGGTGAACCCAGCGAGCTTCTTTCGTCACGCCGTTTTCCTCAAAGGGAATCACCGCCTGTTGATACAGGGTCGGGTCGGTAAAGTCCGCCCGATAGAGTTGAATAATTTCATGGCCCGGTTTGCCTTCGTAGGTGAAAAGGCTTTCCACGCAGCCTAAATATTGGATATTACAGAGCGTGGCGTTAAGTTCTTCGGCAAACTCCCGCTCCAACGCCGCCGCACTGGTTTCGCCAAAATCCACACCACCCCCCAAGGCGCGGTAAAAATTCCGCCCCGCGATCGCATCATGGCCCACTGACAGGAAAATGCGATCGTGGTCTTGAATTAAGGCCAAGGCAATCACTCGGATTTTCGCTTTTTTACCCATGGGATTCTGTCTCACTTTTAACAACGCATTACACAAAACTAAAACTAATTGAACATTGCCGCGCTGGATTTTTCAACGGGCCAATCTTCATTTTCGCCCCCAAAAATTACTTGGCGAATGGCGATATAATCATTGCTTAAATGGGTGAGGGCATTGATTAGGATATCCAGGGCGATCGCATCACTCGTCCCCAAATCAAACCAGCAGCGGCCCCAGGTTTGTAAATATTCAAACTCCCCCATATTATGCATCGGTGCAATCATCGCCTGGGCCAGTTGCTCCTCGCTATAGTCCATATAGCTAATCTCAATGCCGCGATCGTTCACCTGTAAACTTTCGGCATTGAATGCCCCCAATTTTCCCAGATAAAACCACGAGTTAAATACTTCTTCCACATACTGTTGCTCTTGGGGGGTGGAGACGGTTTCAAACTCTAGCCAAATCCACAGATCAAAGGGATTAAATTCACGAAAAACAATATTCATCTCAGATCACACTCTCAATAGGGAAAAACCCTCACACAACGTCAATCCAGGAACCGGGGTCATGTTGGGGATGCTGTAATTCAGCCTCACCACAGGGGGGCCGTGAATGAATCGATCAGCCAAGCAGACACAGCCTTCAGCATGACCACGCCGTTGCTTATCTTGCCATGATTCTGGCCCACTCTGGGCGGTGAGTACGGTGCGATCGCCCTAGGGCTTGACCTTGCCAAAGCGGCGATCGCGGTCTTGATAGTTGAGCAGGGCTTGATGGAATGCCTCACGGTCAAAATCCGGCCAGGCCGTCTTCGTCACATAAATTTCAGCGTAGGCCATCTGCCAGAGCAGGAAATTACTAATCCGCATCTCGCCACTGGTGCGAATCAGCAAATCCGGATGACTCAACCCGGATGTGTAGAGATGCTGCTCAAACAGGGGTTCATCGATCGCATCGAGGCTCAGTTCACCCTGTTGGACTTTTTGCGCGATCGCCCGGCAGGCTTGGATAATTTCCTGTCGGCCACCGTAATTCGTCGCCACCGTAAACTCCACATCCTGATTCTGCCGGGTATCATCCATCGAGCGGGAAATTTCGAGTTGGAGCGATTTTGGGAGCGCCGTTAAATTTCCCACAAAGCGAATGCGGACATTTTCCGCCATCATTTCCGCCAACTCACGCCGCAAGACCTGCTCAAACAGCGTCATTAAAAAGTCCACCTCGTGCTCCGGTCGTCCCCAATTTTCCGTCGAAAACGCATAGGCCGTCAGAGCCGGAATCCCCCAATCTTTGCAACAGCGGAGCAAATCCCGCAGGGAATCCACACCCCGCCGATGGCCCATCACCCGTGGCATCCCCTGTTGTTTTGCCCATCGACCATTGCCATCCATGATGACCGCAACGTGTTGAGGAAGGCGATTCGGATCGAGATCGGGCGGTAAGGTTTCCAGCAGGGGACTTGACTTAACCATCATAAAAGTGTTGCAGCTTGGAGAATGGTCCGCACGATTCACACCAAAACGGACAGGTCAACTAGATTAAAACAATCAAAACTTGCGTTAAACGTTAAGCGCAATCAGCAGGACTTGCAATAAATCTTAAAATACACCGTTGATTATACCCTCTGCCTTTCTGCTTCTCTGCACCAATTTAGCCGGATCAAGACTGTTTTTTTGCCGGTTGGGTCGGCTGCCGATCGCAGCGATATCAAGGCGCTTGAGGACTGAATCTGCCTAGTACAGAGTCAAGACTTAATATTCAGATTGTATTGAATATCCAACGCTCAACGTGACGGTGCGTTACGCTTCGCTAACAGCACCCGACAAACAGCCTAATTCTTGGCATTGACGCTGCACTAGACTGCGCTGCGAATATCGCGGATTTGTTCTGGGTTGAGTGGACTGGAACTGCGAGCTTATTTAGAATCGGTGGTTGTGCCAAGCTTGAGCATCCGTTTCACCAGTTCCCAACTTTGGGCCCCCAATTGCCGCCCGATACGTCCCACGGCTTCGCGTTCCACGGTGGGCGAGAGTCGCTCTTTAAGGAGTTCGCGGAGTTTGCTACTGGTGAGGGGTCGATTCAGTTGGCGATGTTCGGCCAAGGAAATCGATCCCGTTTCTTCGGACACGACAATACAAACACAATTATCCACCCGTTCGGTGATCCCCATGGCGGCGCGGTGGCGCGTCCCCAGTTGCCGCGAGGCCACCCGTTCCGAGAGGGGCAAAATGATCCCGGCGGCCATGACACGGGAGCCGCGCACATGCACCGCGCCATCGTGGAGGAGGGTGCTGGTTTGGAAAATGGTTTGCAGAAGTTCCTTGGAGAGTTCGGCATTGAGGGCGACACCGGGAACGGAAAAAAACCGTTCATCGAGGGGTAGGCCGGTTTCGAGGATGATCAAGGCCCCGGTGCGGTTTTGGGAGAGTTCCTTAATGGCATCGACCATTTCATCGATGACGTTGTCGGGGCGGGAAATGGGGCGGGCGGAGGGTTTGAAGAGTTGGAAGATTTCGCCGCGGCCGAGACGTTCGAGGAATTGGCGAAATTCGGATTGGAAGACGACGGCCATGGCGACGGCGGAACCGAGGACGAGGCGTTCCAGGACAAAACTCAGGTGCCGGAGACCAAGGCGATCGCTCACCACCGCCGACAACATTAAAATCAGCAAACCCCGCACCATCCATAGGGTACGCCGCTCTCCAATGACCAATAAAACGGTATAGGTCAAGAGGAGAACTAGGGCGATATCAATGAATTCGCGGATTGAGAGCCAGGGCAGACTCACAGCGAAACCCAGCGGCGGCATGAGTGATGGTGGTGGGGGATCATTCCTATTATTAACGATTTAACCCACGCTCTCAGGGGGCGGGGGGGGAAGATTCTCATCTTGGCATCTTTATCCCCCCCTTGTTCTGTGGCATTTAGGGATTGAGGCGGGCGGGTAAGCGATCGCACCGGATCAGATCCTCGTAGGTTTCCCGCTCTAAAATCACCTCCGCCTCGCCCTGGTTGACCACCACGGCGGCCGGGCGGCCAATGCGGTTGTAGTTCGAGGCCATGCTGTAGTTGTAGGCTCCGGTGGAGGGCACAACCACCACATCCCCGGCGGCGGTGGGGGGCAGTTGGGCATCGTGGATCACCACGTCGCCGGATTCGCAATGTTTCCCGGCGACGGTGACGGTTTCCGTGGCGGCGGCGGACATCCGATTGGCGAGGACGATGCGATAGAGGGATTGATAGGTGATCGGGCGGGGGTTGTCGGACATGCCGCCATCAACAGCGATGTAGGTGCGGATGCCGGGGACGGTTTTGCAGGAACCGACGGTGTAGGCGGTGGCGCAGGCGTTGGCAATCAGCGATCGCCCCGGTTCACAGATTAAGCGCGGCAGGGGCAGATTGCGGGCTTCGCAGGCGGTTTGCACGGCGTTGGCAGCGGCTTGTACCCATTCGTCAATGGTCGGGGGATCATCGGATTCGGTGTAGCAAATCCCCAAACCGCCGCCAATATTGAGGGTGTCGATGGGGAGGCCAGCGGCGATCGCTTGCACCATCCAATCCACCAACACACCGCCCAAATCCTGATGGGGCTGCCGTTCAAAGATTTGTGACCCGATGTGGGCATGAAGACCCGTACAGCGCAATTGGGGGCGATCGCCAATCCAGGCAAACACCTCCGGCAATTGGGTCGGGTCAAAGCCAAATTTGCTATCAATGTGGCCCGTGCGGATGTATTCGTGGGTGTGGCATTCAATGCCGGGGGTGAGGCGCAAGAAGATCTGCGCTGGATGGGCTGGGGTCGCCAACTCCGCCAAATGCTCCAATTCCAACCAATTATCCACAATGATCGTGCAGCCCTGCTCGACCCCAAACCGCAATTCTGCGACGGATTTATTATTACCGTGGAAATAGATGCGATCGCTCGTCACCCCGGCCTGTAGCGTCGTTTGGAGTTCCCCCCCCGACACCACATCAAACCCTAAACCCTCACTGGCGACGATCGCACAGACCGCCAAGCAACTCCAGGCCTTCGACGCATAGATTACCTGCGATTCGCCGCCGTAATAGCGCCGGAACCCATCGCGGTACTGTTGGCAAGCAGTGCGCAATGTCTGCTCATCGAGGATGTAAAGGGGCGATCCGTAGGTGTTGACCAACTCCACAACATCACAACCCCCCAGGGTTAAATGATCCAACCCGTTGACCTGGGCGGTGAGGGGTAAGATCGCCTGATTCGGTGCGGTTTCTGGCGCGGGTAAATACTTCTGGCCCGTGGTGGGCGTGGATTCTGTCGCTAACATTTTCAATTTGGCGTAAGTATATCGGGACTAACCATCTAAAATAGTCAATCTCCCTAGTGTACAATCCCCCCTCGTGACTTTATCAAGCCTCCAGATCAAACCCCTCACCCCAGCCCAACTCAATGCCGTGGTTGAACTCGATCGCCATTGTTTAGGGGGGATGTGGAGTCTTGACGGCTACCAACGGGAACTGGAAAGCCCCAATAGTGAACTGCTCGTGATCACGCCGGAACGGGGGGCGATCGCCCCCCGGCCCCTCCTCGGCCTCGGCTGCTTTTGGGCCATTCTCGAAGAAGCCCACATCACCTTATTGATGATCCATCCCGACTATCAAGGCCAAGGGTTAGGGCAATGGCTCCTCGGGGTGCTCCTGGCCCAAGCCGTGGCCCGTGGCCTTGAGCGAGCCACCTTAGAAGTGCGCGAGGGGAATAGGAGTGCGATCGCTCTTTATCAAAAATTTGGCTTTCAAGCCATCGGGCGGCGACCGGGCTATTATGGCGCAACAGGTGAAGATGCGTTAATTTTTTGGCTCAATGGCTTGCATCAGCCGGGGTTTACTCTAGAATTAAGTGCTTGGCACTATCAACACCAGCATCGTTTAGCGCAACAGGGCTGGCAGGTTGATAGCCCCCTGCCTATTCATTCGTTGAAGATACCGTCGGGAGAAAACCAACCCAGAATTCACCCCCAAATCTGACCGGATTAAGCGCCCCAAATCAATTCCAGTCAACCGATCCCTGCAATGCAACAGGGATCAAAATCCCTGTGCTAGAATGAGCAGGCAACGGGCCAGCAACAGGTGATTAAAGAGCATTATGTTTGAACGCTTCACGGAAAAAGCTATTAAGGTGATCATGCTCGCCCAAGAAGAAGCGCGTCGCCTCGGACATAACTTCGTGGGGACAGAACAGATTCTTCTAGGGCTAATTGGCGAAGGCACAGGCGTTGCTGCCAAAGTGCTGAAATCCATGGGGGTCAACCTTAAGGATGCCAGAATTGAAGTTGAGAAGATCATTGGACGTGGGTCGGGGTTTGTCGCCGTCGAAATTCCCTTCACACCACGGGCCAAGCGCGTTCTGGAGCTTTCTCTTGAGGAAGCACGGCAGTTAGGTCACAACTACATCGGAACAGAGCACCTCCTCTTGGGGTTAATCCGCGAAGGAGAAGGGGTCGCCGCACGGGTCTTAGAAAACCTGGGGGTTGATCTCTCGAAAGTGCGGACGCAGGTGATTCGGATGTTGGGTGAAACGGCAGAAGTCTCTGCTGGGCCCGGCCAAAGCGGCCGGACTAAAACCCCGACCCTGGATGAGTTCGGCTCAAACCTCACCAACCTCGCCAAGGAAGGCAAACTCGACCCTGTTGTTGGTCGTCAAAAAGAAATTGAACGGGTGATCCAGATCCTGGGTCGCCGCACGAAAAACAACCCAGTGCTGATCGGGGAACCGGGGGTGGGTAAAACGGCGATCGCCGAAGGCCTCGCCCAACGCATTTCCAATCAAGATATCCCCGACATCCTCGAAGATAAGCGGGTCGTCACCCTCGACATTGGCTTACTCGTCGCCGGGACGAAATACCGGGGTGAGTTTGAGGAACGTCTCAAGAAAATCATGGACGAAATTCGTTCGGCGGGAAATGTCATCCTGGTAATCGATGAAGTTCATACCCTGATTGGGGCAGGGGCTGCCGAGGGCGCGATTGATGCGGCGAACATCCTGAAGCCAGCCTTGGCACGGGGTGAACTGCAATGTATCGGGGCTACGACCCTCGATGAATATCGCAAACATATCGAGCGGGATGCCGCCCTCGAACGGCGGTTCCAGCCGGTGATGGTGGGCGAACCGACGGTGGATGAAACCATTGAGATTCTCTTTGGCTTGCGGGAACGTTACGAACAGCACCACAAGCTCAAGATTCTCGACGAAGCCCTGGAAGCAGCGGCCAAGCTGTCCGATCGCTACATTTCCGATCGCTACTTGCCCGATAAGGCGATTGACTTGATCGACGAAGCCGGTTCGCGGGTGCGGTTGATGAATTCGCAACTGCCCCCGGCGGCGAAGGAACTCGATAAGGAACTGCGCCAAGTCCTGAAGCAAAAGGATGATGCGGTGCGATCGCAGGACTTCGACCAAGCTGGTGAATTGCGCGATCGGGAAATGGAAATCAAAGCCCAAATCCGCACCATCGCCGCCGCCAAAAAAGAGGAAAACTCCGGCGGTAGCGAAGAGGGGCCCTCTGTGGATTCGGAAGAAATCGCCCACATCGTCGCCTCCTGGACTGGTGTTCCGGTCAACAAACTGACGGAATCCGAATCCGAAAAACTGCTGCACATGGAGGACACCCTCCACCAGCGGCTCATCGGCCAAGAGGAAGCGGTTCGCGCCGTCTCCCGCGCTATCCGCCGCGCCCGTGTCGGTTTGAAAAATCCTAACCGACCGATCGCCAGCTTCATCTTCTCCGGCCCCACCGGGGTTGGTAAAACCGAACTCACCAAATCCCTCGCGGCCTATTTCTTCGGCTCCGAAGAAGCGATGATCCGCTTGGATATGTCGGAATACATGGAACGGCATACCGTTTCCAAGTTGATCGGCTCCCCACCGGGCTATGTGGGCTACAACGAAGGCGGCCAACTCACCGAAGCGGTGCGCCGTCGCCCCTACACCGTGGTGCTCTTTGACGAAATCGAAAAAGCACACCCCGATGTTTTCAACATGCTGCTGCAAATCTTGGAAGATGGTCGCTTGACCGATGCCAAGGGGCGCACGGTGGACTTCAAAAACACCCTGCTGATCATGACCTCTAACATCGGGTCTAAGGTGATCGAGAAAGGTGGCGGTGGTCTAGGGTTTGAACTCGAAGACGACCAAAACGAAGCGCAATACAATCGCATCCGCTCCTTGGTGAATGAAGAACTGAAGCAATATTTCCGTCCGGAGTTCCTGAACCGCCTGGATGAAATTATTGTCTTCCGTCAACTCAGCAAACCGGAAGTGAAGGAGATCGCCGATATCTTACTCGCTGAGGTCTTCAAGCGTCTGACGGAGAAAGAAATCAGCCTCGGTGTGACCGACAAGTTCAAAGAGCGTCTCGTTGAAGAAGGCTATAACCCAAGCTACGGGGCACGACCCTTACGCCGGGCGATTATGCGCCTTTTAGAAGATGTGCTCGCAGAAGAAATTCTGTCGGGTCGCCTCAAGGCTGGCGATGCTGCCCAAGTTGATGTTGATGACGAAAATAAGGTTGTGATTACGCAGCAAGATAGCCCCCGGATCTTGCTGGAGAAAAACTAACCCCCAATCTGTGCATCTAAAGCCAAAAAGGAGGTGAATTCACCTCCTTTTTTTGGTGGGGTTTAGGATTCGGGGGAGGTTTTGAGGGTGCGGACATAGCGTTCAAACCAGAGTCCGGCTAGGATGACCCCAATGCCACAGAGGAAAAAGACTAGGGCTTTGGCAACTAATCCGGTGTCGTACTCCACCATGCGCGAGAGAATCTGAAGCACGAGGAGGCTTAAGCCCCACCAAAAGCCTTCCCGTGCGCCCTGGCTGAGGGCCTCTCGAATGCAGGCGATCGCAATCAATAACAACAGACTGTTTAGCAATAATGGGGCCAGGATGGCAAAGGGGCCAAACTGATGGTGACTCCACAGCAACCCCCCCAGGATGAGTAAGAGTCCAGCGAAGGAACTGTCAGTCAGGGTGAGCCGCCACGGGCCGCCCCGTCGTTGTCCCAATTGCCACCAGAGGGCGATCGCGATCGCTCCAAACAGCAGGATCTGAATACTGCCGGCTGTCAATTCTAGGTCGGCTGGGGGGGCTGTGTTCCAATCACGACCATCCCACCACGAGTGAAACGAGGCGATATAGCTGTAAAGACTGACATAGGCGATCGCCAGTTTCGGCCCCAAGGCTCCCACCCGCGCCACGGTCATCGGTCGCCACGCCCATAGCAGGGCCGGAATCAGGCACACCGACGTGATTTGAAGCACCACCAGACCGATGCTATTCGTCCCCGCAACCTGCGCCAGATCACGGAATAAAATCAGTTGAAACATCGCAGCAGCGAAGATGGTCGCGAGGGTAAACAGCGATCGCGACTGACACCACTGCGCCAAGGGGAGATAGAGCGCGATCGCCACCAGGGGAAAATAGTCCAACAGCAGCAACCAAAAACGCGGCGTTTGAGGATCAGGATAAAACCAGAACGACCCCACCGCCGCCAGAATCATCGAAAGCATTCCCAACATCGTCAGGCGCAAACTGTAGGCCATCACCACAACCGCCCCGCTCCACACCAAAAACAGGGTTTGGACACTGCCCGTTTGGTGAAACATCTGGGAAAACAGCGCCAAATTCGCCCCCACCAAGAGGCCACCCAGTAACAATAACGCCTGACCTAGCCGTGATTGCCACCGTTGCGCCGCCCCCCGCCACAGATAAAACCCACCACTATTGACCCCGATAAACACCCCCATCAGCAGCATAATTTTGACCGGGCGAGACCAGGCTTGCCAATTGGCCGCCACTAAGGTGATCGCCGCCAAGCCGATTAAAATGCTGCCCAAACCGAGCAAAATCATCACAAACTGATTGCGAGTGGCGCGATCGAGGTGTTCAAATTGGTAGCGATCGCCCAACTGCCGATACAGTTCCGGTGAAATCAGACCCTCATCACGCCACTGCGTCGCCTCTTGGCGCAATTGATAGCGAAATTGATTAGAAGCCATAGTGTTTGAGTTGAGAGGAATTGATTCATTGTGGCCTGCATCATGAAGCGATTTCCCCCTACCCTGTGCCACTTTCTCGCCCCTCCAACCCATCGGCCCTGTAACTGAGTTGACCCGCATCAATCCGGCTCAGTTCATGCCTGACTCACCCCAACAATCGCAAATGGGATCAGCATCATAGCTCACGGATCGGCGGTCAGTTCTGCACAGTATTCAACGCTGCGGGAGTGGTATTTTGTTGCGTCACTTGGAGGAGAGATTCAGCCCCGGTGGGACTCACATCAATCACAAACTCGGTAAACTCGCCCACCTCAGAATTCACGGTAATATTGCCTTGATGGACGGAAACAAGGGTTTGATGGGCGAGAGACAGTCCTAAGCCAGTGCCCTCGCCGGTGGGTTTGGTGGTAAAAAAGGGGTCAAAAATTTTCTGATGATGCTCTGGGGGAATCCCCTCGCCATTATCCCAAATCCGAATCCAAACCCGCCCCTCGTTTGCGGATGTGCTGACTTTTAAATGGGGCAAGTAATCTGAATCATTACCCTGTTGACGTTTCCGCTCCATGGCTTCGAGGGCATTGGTCAAAATATTGATCAGGGCCTTACTAAAATCCTTGGCTACTAACAGCAATGGGGGCAATTCAGGAGCTAAGGAAATCTCTTTTTGTAGGGGCCATTGAGACTGTTTTGCCACCATAGTATGCTCAACTAATTCAATCGCATCATGGAGGATGATATTGAGATCCACTAATTCCGCTTGCCCGCCTCCTTCGCGAGTGTGACTGAGCATACTGTCCACAATGCGCTCAATCCGTTGACCATTGTGGCGAATGGTATCGACGCATTCTTTAAATTCCGACAGAATATCGTTAATGAGTGCTTGGGTGTCGTCTTCAAGTTCCACCTCTTCTAACTCTTCGGCCATTTCTTCGGTTAATTCTCCAGAGATGCGGGCGAAATTGTTGACAAAATTGAGGGGGTTTTGAATTTCGTGGGCAACACCAGCCGTGAGGGAACCGAGGGAGGCGAGGCGTTCTTGGGCGATGATTTGGTGTTGAGCGGTTTTCAGTTGCACGAGGGTCTGTTCGAGTTCGTGGTTTTTGTGGCGCAGTTCTTCGGTTCTGGCTTCGACTTTGAGTTCGAGGGTGCGGGCGTAGTCTTCAATTTGGCGATAGGACTGGAGGAGATATTCTAGCAGGGTGACCCCAAATTTGACGGTGGTGGCTCCGCCGAGGGCGAGCAAAACCGGGATCATCGGTATCCACCAACTGAGGAGAAAGGCTCCATAACTTGCTCCCACGATGACGGCGATCGCACCCGTAAATTGCAAGAGGGTGCGCAGGGTTGCCGGACGGGTTAAGCCCTCAACGGTGCGCCAGTGACTGACCCAAAATGTGCCAATGCCCGCGCCAAGAATAATCAGGATGATTTCGGCGAGTTCGGGAAGGGTGCGGATGGGCTGACGATCCCCCAAGGCGGCATCGATCAGAAAGTGGGTGGCGTTGGCGTGGATTTCCACCCCTGACATCAGGGTGCTGGGTTGGCGATAGGGAGTGGCTCTAAAGTCTTGCAAACTGGGGGCAACGGAGCCGATCAGGACGATGCGATCGCGAAATATCTTCGGATCAACCTCCCCCGCCAACACATCCACGAACGAGACCGATTCAAACCGCTCCGCTGGATGGCTATAGTTGAGCATCACCGGGTAGCCCCCCATATCCTCGCGTTGATACCCCCCGGCATTGGGTTCAAGGGGGGGGAGTGCAGCTTTGCCGAACAGAATTGTTTCACCATCTGGCGCGATAGTTGGCTCAATGTCCGCCGTTTTTTGTAGATATTTCTTCGCTAGGAGAAAACTAAACGAAAATCGAATCTCTCCATCTGAATTGTTGGCATAGAGCAAAACGCGGCGGACAGAATTGTCCATATCTATGGGTAAGTCGTTGAAGCCAACTTGGTCAGAGGGAAGATCTGGCGGTGGTGGAATGGTGCGTCCCTGCTGTGAGGCTCCGATCGTGGCAATTTTCGGGATAATTTTTTCAATACCGACCAGGTTGCGCGTGGATTGGAAAATAGCTTGGAGATTGTCAGAGCCTTCCCTCACGGATTGATCGCGATAGACATCTAACCCGATCAGCCGAGGTTGTCCGGCCTTGATGGTTGCTAACAGCTTGGCCATGGTGGCATCGGAAAAGGGCCAATTCAGCTTTTGAATATCGATTTCGTCAAATTCAACGATGATGATGCGTTCATCTTGGGGCAGAGGGGGGCGCGATCGCACCAGCCAGTCATAGGCCAAAAGTTCCCACAGTTCCAGCCCTCCCGCGAAACGAAGGAGAATCAAGGCCAGGGAGACTCCCCCCGTAATCGCTAAATTACGTCGGAGATGATCGATCTGCTTGAGGGGATTCAAGCACCGTGAACCGAAATGCAGCACAGATTTAAAACGTGATAGGCGTAAAAAATGGAGCGGCAACAGAGCCAATTGGACAGGATACCCGCGCAATTCCTTTCGACTTTAGCTCACCTATTGGTTAACGGGTAATGCGGTTGAGCAGAATTAGAGAGGAGACAATCCCGGCAAAGTGGGCGGCGATCGTGTTGGTGTTGGCTTGGATCACCAGTAGATCAATGGAGTTCACCAGTTTAGTGGGGTCGAGGTTTGCGATCGCCCCCGGTGGATTCGCCAACGACTTCGCCAAGACAATCCCCACGATCGCCTCCGCCCCGATAATCGTCAACAACATCCCCACCAAATTCACGATCAGCCCCAGACGAATGATGCTAATCGTATCGGCTCGGTTCGGGCGTTGGGCGGGGTTTTTCGTTTGCAAGAGGCGAGCGATCGTCATATACCGAAATGAAAAATAAATACTCACCGTCAGGGCAATCAACCCCCCCACCGCGCAAAACACCCCAAACTCCGTCCCCTGGGTATTCGTCGCCTCAGTCCGATTCAAAAAACTCGTACTCGAAAACAACACCGTCACCGTCGAAATCACCCCCAACACCAACTGCACCCAAAACCCAATTCGCCCAGCAAACTTCAAATCCGCTGAGACCTGCTGAACTTTCGCAGACAGGGGCGCAATCTGATTCGTCTTGTCATTCATAGGGGTGTCGTCAAAGAAGCTAATCCTTTCATTCTAAGATGGTGGCATATTCTGGGCAGGCTCCTCCACCAACTTTGCAACGGTGTTAGCGTCCGAGCATCCGCAGCAACAACCCCAGCCGCACGATGGCACTTCTAGAGAATAGTCTGCGTCGTTAAGCTGGCGTGAGCCCCTCGCCGCGATCGCCACCCGTGAAAGCCTTTTTCTCGCCTATGGAGAAAAGCAACGTTTAGAACAATTAGCCCCCCTGCGGATGGCGATGGCCGCCAATTACCTCGCCCTAGGAAATGGGGAACAGGCCAGCGAACTCTACCAACAAGCCTTTACCCTCGCTTGGGCTGCCCAGCAATACGCCTACGCGGGGGATGCCCTCGATGCCTTAGCCGCCCTTTACAGCGATTATGGTCAAATCGATGAGGCGATCAATCTCTATCAAGAGCGCATCAAAGCCGCCCAATATGCCTACGACCGCTACGCCGTCATGGAAACCTATGATCGCATCGCCCAATTGCACCGTCGCCAAGGCAACTATACCGCCGCCCTCAACGCCCTGCGATCGGGCCGAGAGGTGGCGTTAGAGTTGGGTCATCGGGAGGGCTATTTTGAGGAGGCCATGGAGTTAGTGATTCAGGAGCAATTTGAGGGAAATTAAGGGGGTGCATCTCACTTTTACATTTTACGACTGTTGAGCTAATACCAATGGTCTAAATGGGAACTACACATAAAGTGATTCAGGGAGAGGGCTTAAGCCCTTTGTTCTGTCGCTTGACTTGGGAGAATTGGTATTAGGTAAATATCGAACAACCTGTAATTTTGCCACACCATGCTGCCTAATCTTCTTTTGCTTCACTCCTGAAGGGCATTAGGATTATGCCTTGGAGCAATGCACCAACAAAGCCAGCAAGAGCAAATGTGACTAAACCATAGGGATAACGGATCGAAATGCCCGGTACAATTCTTGTGGATAACCACCCAAAAACAATATTGATGGCTAGGGTGGCGATTAAAAGAATCACGATACAGGGATATTCAAGGGATGGGGGTAAACTCTCCAAGAAAATTTTCATGTTAGGGATATGGGGAAATATACCCGCCCAACTGAGTTGAATTTGCTTGAGGATGGATGCCCAGACAGCCCACATGGTTTTGAAAATTCCATAGGTCACTGCTGCTAATAATGGAGTAATCATTAAACCACTGTGGGGAATGATGCTACCCAATGTGGCAATCATCCAAGGAATGAGCGGAAAGGTGATGATGCTCACCAATACGGTAAGGAGCGATCGCCTATTTACCGGCAGCGTTTTTAATGGTTCGCCAAACTCTTTTTGAGCCGCTTGAGGGAAATAAAAGACGATCAACGCCGTGGCAAAAAGCGTTAAAGGATCGGATATTTTTACGCCGGGCAGGAAGGATTGGGCTAACCACAGTAAACCCCAAATGATGCCATAACCGATCAAGTTTGTCACGAACCAGGTCAGCCAACTTTGCCCAAACTTTTGAAGTTTTGCCAGCCAGCCATGACTTGTATCAAGCAAATTTAACACCCGAAGGAGGACTAATTTAGGGAGAATTGGTAGTATCCCGGCGGTGATTACGGTTTGGATTGCCAAGATCACTAAACTCAAAAGGAGGATGGCGGGGAATGAAATTTGTAAGCCGGGTAAAATAAGGGTGGCGAGGGTGAAAGCGATCACCACCCAAGGTAGAGAAAATAGAAATAAGGCAAAGAAAAAGAATAAGTACATTGATTGAAGATTGAAGGGTTTAATAATGGATCTTTCTGGGTTTTCAACGTTTAAGGTGATCAGCTAAAGGGCATATCGAAAAAAAGAAAAAACTGAGCCCCCAGGGAAAAATGTGAGAGGTTAGAGGAGGAAGACTCAGGGAAAAAAGTTCATGGCAAAAGGATTTGATCGAATCAAGCGCCGCCGAAAAACCTCGAAACGTCAATGGACAGACTGATTGTACTCGATACACTCATCCCGTGGAATATCTTTGGGGAGTCCTTATTGATGCCAAGTATAAGTTCATTCGTGTTCATGCCGTGACGGATGCCTCGGTACATGACTCCCAGATGTTTGCCCATGTGTTAGATATCGACAATGAGTCGGATGAGATTTGGGCCGACAGTGCCTACGCCAGTGCGAAGCGGGAAGAGGTGTTAGGGATATTGGGGTACAAAAGTCATATTCATGAGCGAGGATACCGCAAGCATCCCTTGAGCGAGGCGCAAAAAGAGGCAAACCGGGAGAAATCGAAGACTCGTGTGCGGGTAGAGCATGTGTTTGGAGATTGGGTAATGCGGATGGGAGGGAAGCTGGTGCGCTACATTGGCATGGAGTGGGTGCGTGCTCACCAAGGACTGAAAGTCTTAACGTACAACCTCAATCGTTATGTGAGTTTGCAAAAGCAAGTGGTGAAAGTCTGTTCACGAAGTGTTCCGTAGGAAAGGGGGATTCTTGTGCCTAAAACCAGGAGATTAGGGAGCAAAGGATGGTGTGAAGAGAGAATAAGTCACGCGGATAGAACTGATTTACTTCTGAAAAAGGGTTTTGAGCGAGTACTTTGCAAACACAATCTTTTTTTCGAGGTGCCCTATTGAAAATTAAGGACTCGCTGTCGCTCGATTTGTTTGTTGGTGCAAATTCATCTCGCCACTAAAAGGCACGTCCGCCGTTACCTTCGGTCACTCTACTCGGACTCGCTTTATCGTGGGAGTCTTCTTTGCACATTTAAGATAATCTCCCGCTTCCATTCCGAAATCGTCAAACTCCCCCGCTGCACCGTCATCCCCTCCCGCCGGGCGATCGCCTGTCGCACATTCAGGATTAACTGCATCATCCCCAAGGGAAACGCCCCCGAACCCACCGCCGGATCAAGCACCTTGAGAGACGCGATCGCCTGCTTCAAACCCCGCACCTGCTGCGGCGAAATCAACTGATGCAAATCCCGATCCGAAATATCCGGGTCATAATTCACCAACGCTTGAGCCGTCTCCAACGAAACCCCCGACGCATCCGCCAAATATCGCGCCAACACCTCACCACACATAAACTGAACAATGCCACGGGGCGTGTAGAACGTCCCCGACTTGCCCCGCTCCTCCGCCACCAACATATTCTCAAACACCTTCCCCAACATCTCCGGATCAACCGCCACATCCTCATCCCCCGCCACATTTTCCGCGATCGTGAAGTTGTAACCATTGAAGAAACCGAGGATGCTCTCCGAATCGCCAGGGTCAAAAATGTGATTGGGCAACGTGATCAATTCCGGCGTAGCTTTCCCCGCCCCATCCCGAACCCCCTCACCATAATCGCGATCGAATAGACCACCATTTAGATAGGGAATGCGATCCCCCCTGCCCCCCTTACCCAAGGGGGGTGTTGGAAGTCCCCCTTTCCAAGGGGGATTTAGGGGGATCTTTCTCTGATCCATCGGCGTATTCAACATCTCGAAAAACAGCGGCTCCAAAATTTCGGCGTAGTAATCCGTCCCGTCAGCCTTGTATTGATTCACCCGGTACTGAGTTTTCAGAAATTGGCGATCGCCCGCCAAAAACTCCTTCTTCTGGAGAAAATACAAAAACATGATCCGCCCTAAAAGCCGTTGGGCAAACTGGTGGAGGCGATCAAGATCCTCAAAATAGGGGTCTGGGTTATAGTCTTGGATCACCTGCAAAACCCGCTCAAACAACCGCTTATATTGCTCGTAAAACCGCTTTGTGAGCTTCTCCACATCAAACGCATCACAGTGAGCCTTGTAGAGTGCCAGAGCCGATTTACCATGGACGGCGATCGCCTCCAAACGGTCTAAATCGTAGGCGGTGGGGTTTTGGCGATCGATCAACAACTTGCGGATACTCGCCCGCAAGGTCATTTTTTCATCAAAGGATTTGCGAGGATTCACCAGCATCAACTGGTTATAGTCTTTCGTCGCCAACAGCAAAAATTCCGAGGGGCGTTTGCCAAGCTGAGAGGCGATCGCCTTCATGCGCGTACTGGCCATTGATGCCGATTCCCACGCATTCGGCTCCAACTCGAACAACATAACCTGCAACCCACCCCGATCCTGATCGGCAATCAGAAAGGCTTGGGCGATCGCCTCCTGACTGCGAGCCGATAATTCCAACGTCTCAACCTCGATCGGTTCCGCCGCAGCGTTGTAGCCCAACTGCCGAAAGATTTTGGCAATCTTGTCCGGGCTTGTTAAATCGCGGAGGTCATCAACCTTGAGGATTCTCGGTGACATGATATTTCCCAAAGACAACAGGAGAAGAAGCGATCGACCTCTAATCGTGGGGCAGAGCGGTCTGAATCGTTGCTCAATCTGATTGATCAGTATATGTGATGCATATTAATTTTTTATCTGAAGTTAAATTAACTTTAGATAAATCGATTCTGTTTGAGGTGTGAAATACTCAATCCTGGAAAACAAGGGGCTTAAGCTTGCCTGTCTCGATCTGATTTAGGAATGGCGGCGATCGCTTAACGGGGAATGAGGGCGCGGATGGTGCAGCCCTGGCCCGGTTCACTGTGGATCTGAAACTGACCGCCGATCGCTTCGATGCGATCGCGCATACTCCGTAACCCGAAGCCTGTGGTGTTTTGGCGTTGATCAAACCCCTGGCCATTGTCTGCGATCGTCAGGCTGATCTGGCCCGGCGCGGCGGTGAGGGTGATCTGTACCTGGGCAGCGGCGCTGTAGCGGGTGATATTGGTGAGGGCTTCTTGGACGAGGCGATAGAGGGCGGTGCTGAGTTCCGGGGGAATGGTTTTGAGGGGGGCGATCGCCACATCTACCGGGATTTGGGTCGTTTGGGTGAAATTATCCGCCAACGCCTGCACGGCCTGGGGGAGCGATCGCCCCTGGAGCGGGCTTGTTTGCAGCGATGCCACCGACTGCCGCACATCCCGCAGCGCATCTTTGCCCAATTGTCGCGCCGCGCTGAGGTGGGTTTGGCCCTGTTCCGGGTCGCCTTGGCGGTACGAGAGCGCCGCATTTTCCAGTTGAATACTCTGGGCGGTGAGGGCATGGCCGACGGAAT
Organism: Spirulina subsalsa CS-330; assembly: GCF_028330765.1. Lineage (GTDB taxonomy): Bacteria > Cyanobacteriota > Cyanobacteriia > Cyanobacteriales > Spirulinaceae > Spirulina > Spirulina subsalsa_A. The sequence continues at coordinate 21,524 of NZ_JAQMTY010000292.1, forward strand.
CGTGCATTTCGCGGGCGATGCGGCTTCGTTCTTGGAGCATGGCTTGGTTTTCAATGAGCAGAGCATAGCGACGCAGGCGAGTATTGGCCATCAGCAAGGCCTCGCGGCTTTCCCGTTCTGAGAGCACCGCCCCCACAAGGAGCATCACAAACAGCAACACCAAGCCATAGAGCAACGCTGCGTTAATCGTCAAACTGGTTAAAAATTGCTGTTGTTGCAGGGTATCGAGCGATCGCCCCAGCCTGTCCCCCCGGATCGCAAAATGTTGCACCCGTCGCCACAACAGCAGCACAAACCCCCCATAGGCGGCGATCGCCGTCACGATTCGCCCCCGCCAGGGAAACAACACACAGGCCCGCAACACCACCACCAACAGCAGCGCCGAAAACACCGTATTGCCCCGCCCCCCCAACGACACCGTTAACCAACTGAGGCTAAACCCTGCGATCGTGTAGAGAATCCGCACCGCCAGCGATCCCGTCGGCAAGCGCAACCCCAACCCCCCCAACACCACAATGCAGCCCAGCACCGCCCAAGGCAAGTCACGGGGCGGCGGCGGGCCCGGTCGCAGTCCTCCCCCACTGGGCATGAGCGGCGGCGGGTGGCGGATTGACAGGGCGGCGATAATGGCAATCCCTAATAAAATCCATTCCAAATACAGCAACAGCCGAAACGACCGTTCTTGAAAGCGATCGCCCATGGTGTGATCCCCCCTTGCATCATTCAAATTTAGTGTAATCCGTGGGTGCGATCGCCTCCCTCTCCCTCACCGCAATCCAGATCTCGCAAGCTTAGTCCCAAGTGATAAGATGAAAAGCATCTTGAACCCGATAAGTATTCATGGAGATCAAAGCTTTTAGCGAGCTTTTCCCCCTATTTAATACCGCCAGTCCCGAAACCCTCGAATGGTTGCTCTCCGTTGCCGTTAAGCACAGCTATCCCCGCGACCGGGCGGTCTTAATGGAAGATGCGTGGGGAAACGCAGTCTACTTCATTGTCTCCGGTTGGGTTAAAGTCCGCCGTTTGGCCGGTGAAGATGCGATCACCCTCGCCGTCATGGGCCGGGGGGACTTTTTTGGGGAAATGGCGATCCTTGATGAATCGCCCCGCTCTACCGATGTGGTTGCCCTCTGTCCCGTCGAACTCCTCAGCGTCTCCGCCCAACGCTTCATCCAAACCCTCTTTAAAGACCCCCAACTCCATCACCGGATGTTGCAACTGATGGTGCAACGTTTGCGCCACTCCAATATTCGCTTTCAACTGCGCAACCAACCCCCCGCGATCAAACTGGCGAAAATGCTAGTGATGCTCGCGGAAAACTACGGCCAACCCACGGCCAAAGGAACTGAAATCCTCCGGGTTCCCGATAGTGATCTGGCGCAAATTTCCGACACGACCGCCGATGAGGTGCGCCAAATCCTTGAAAAACTCCACAGTAAAAGCTGGGTGGAACTTGACGAGCAGCAGCGGAGTTTATGTATTGTGAATCTCAAACAGTTGAGCCATTTAGCGGGCCGGGTTTAGGGGCGATCGCACTCACCCCAATGGCGTTCACGCTCTGCATCACAACGCCCCCCTTGAAACCTTGTACAGTGGGACATGGGCGATGCTTGCGTCCGTTAGGCTGATGCCCACCCCTGCACAACGTTCCTTGAACTATGACGACACCTCAACAACCTGGAACCCAATTTTTAAGCCCTGCTGAATCTGCTGCCGTGGATGCGGCGCTATTATCAACGCCGGAAAAGTTTTTAACCCGGTTGACGATTTCATCTCTCCGACTGTTGGTGAAGATTGCGGCGGATTATGAAGTGGCGATCGCAGACCTCACCCCAGAGCAAATTATCACCTGGTTTGAACAGGACAGCAAAACCCGCCGCGAACAGGGAATCGACGCGGCGGTTTTGAAATGGTGAGCGACTGGAATCGTTAGAACTGGAAGCGGGTGCGAATCGTGGCGGCAATCACGTCATTGTTTGCGTCATTGTGGCCAGGGTTCGTCAACCAGATCACACCGGGCGTAATATCAATGCGATCATTGACGGCAAAGCGATAGAACGCTTCTAAATGATAGCCAATGTCCAAATCGCCGCTGCCCGATGCACTGCCCGCCACGGCCGCCGTCACAGCGGCATTACTGTCGAGGAGGCGGGGCTGTTGACCCACGACAAACCCTAAGAGATTTCCGTCACCGCCCACATCTTCAAGACCAACGGTAACGGCAAAGTTCCAGACATCAGCATTACCGACAGTATTGACAGTGGCTTTACTAAAACCAACCCAACCCCCGACAAACAGGGAGTCACTGGGTCGGATCAGGAGTTCTGCCCCGAAGTTATCAGCGGAAACAGTATGATTGGGGGAAATCAAGTTACTGGCAACGCTGCCGGTGCTGTGGCCGAGGCCTTGCCCGCTAAGGTTGTAGCTATTGAGGTAGACCAGGGCCGCAGAGACGCGATCGCTCGCATATTTTACCTGTCCGCCCAAGGCATAGGAACCATCAAAAATGCCCACCGTCGGGTTGTTGCCATCCCCCGTGGTATAACCTGCGGACACTTCAATCGCATCGGTGAGTTGATAGGACAGGCCCAAGCCTTGGTTCTGGCCGCCCACGCGCAAAATCGGGTTAAATTGCCCAAACCGAGAGATAGACCCACCGCCAGAAGAGTTGAAGGGGTTGATCGGTGACAGGAAATCATCCATGCCGGCGGAGTTGGCGAACACTTGCGCCGTTCCTTTTTCACCAATGGGGAAGCGGTAGGCGAGGGTGCTCACTTCCACGGCGTTGCTGGTGTTGGTTTGGAAGCCATAGCGGGTTTCGTAGGTGACACCGTCGCGGCCGTAGATGCCGCTCCAGTTGGTGACGTTGCCAGCTTGGAGACGAGTCCGGAGGCGATCGCGTCCCGTAAAGGAGGTATCTAAATTGAGGCGTACCCGATTTTGAAACACCGCATCGTTATCTGTGGCCAGTTCGGTAGTGCCATTGCCGTCGATGTCGTAGTCGTCAGACGCTGGAAAAATACCATTAACGGCAAAGAGGACTTCAGCGTTGAGTTTGGTGGTGGTGGAAAATTGGTGCTCTTCGAGAAACGCCACCCGGCCTTCAAGGTCATCCACCCGCGCACTAATCGTCGCTAATTCCGGCTCAAACTCTTGGATTAACCGTTGCATCACCTCTAGATCGGCACGGGTGGCCAATTCGGAGGTGGTTTCGGCGATAATCCGCTCAATTTGCTGCACACAGGCGTTTAAGCCGGCGGCAAATTCATAGCGACTCAGGGCACGATTGCCCCGGAATGAGCCGTCAGGATAGCCTTTGATGCAGTCGTAGCGGCGCACGAGGTCATCCAAGGCGGTATAGGCCCAATCGGTGGGGAACACATCCCGGAACTGAGAGGCATCGATGACCCCTTGACCCAAACTGTTGTTGATGTTTTCGGTGCTGTATTGGTTGATTTCTTGGAGGAGTTGATCCACGGAGGGTTGCGCGATCGCTGCATCGCTGCCCCCCGTTTCTAGCTCATCTAAGGTCGTGTCTGGGGTGGGGGCCTCAAAGTCCGGCATCGGGGCCAACTCTAAGGCATCCAAGGGCAGGATGTCCGGCTGCGATGGGGTGAGGGATTCCGTCGGAGGTGCGGGGGGGTCGGTCGGCTCGCTGGTGGTCGCGGCGGGAATCGTGGCGGGGACAATCCATTCAATCCCATCGATCGCACCATCATAATCCAGTTCATCCAAACTCTCGACCGTCTCCGCCTCCGGGGGTGCGGGGTTCAGACGGGCAGCAGGGATCGATGAGCTTGAGTCTTCAGATGGGGTGAAGGCTGGCGTTTCAACGGGGGCTATGACTTCAGGGGCTGCGAATTCTGCCGTGGTGATGGGGTCTGTGAATTCGGGTTCGACAAATTTGGGAGCCGCGACGGGTTCAGTAAATTCACTGTCTGTAAGTTCACTGTCTGTAAATTCAGCCTCAGTGAATTCAGTCTCTGTAAATTCTACCGACTCGGTGGGGGCTGGGCTGTAGGCTTGTAACCCCTCTGATTCAAAAGCGGAAACATTGCTAAACGTGACCGGTGCTGAATCCACCGCAACGGGCGTGGGGTCACGTAGATCGAGGTCTGGATTCGGTACGGGTGGGGTTGCGGCTTGCCAATCAGCGGGCGCGATCGCCACCTGATCTGAAGACTCAAGCTCATCGATGACCGGGTTGGGGGTGGCTGCGGCAGTCCCCTGATGGGTTACGAATGAGGCCGCCAGCACAAACGGAGCCGTTTGAAGGAGATGACCGACTAGTTTCGACATTGACTCACACCAAAAAGTTAAGAATTGCGTTTCGTACCCCTTGCTCTGTAAACGATTGCTGCGTTTAGGGAGATCAAGGCTGAAGCTAGGTTAACATATCTCCAAATTCTCGCGATCGCACCCCAATCACAACGGATTCCACACCACCATGGGACGTAACGCCAAACGCAAAAAACAACGCCAATCCAACCCGCCCCAGCCCCCCCAACCCGATCAGTTTGTCAATAACTTAGAACACCGTGGTTACCGTAAATTTTGGGTCTAAAGCCCCGTCCTTGTAGGACGGCTTTATATTGTGATTCATTAATGGTACATTCATATTAAGCGACCTAACAGAGTTGAAGTATGGGGTTCTAAGAGCAAGTCTTTTGGGTAAAACTTCGA
>NZ_JAQMTY010000293.1 GCF_028330765.1 Spirulina subsalsa CS-330
CTCCACAAGCATCTGTTTAACGTCCACTGAATGTCCCGCAGCAGACAACAAAAACTTAGTTGTGTTTCGATTTCTCCTTCATAAACTATGCCGCCCCTGTGATCAGGTATTTCTTTTTGGTCGGACATTTTATCTGGCGAAAACCACCAATCTTGCCTCTCTAGGCACACTTGGGTGCGTTGGCCTCCCGATTTTAACACAAAACTGAATTCAGTCGTCTCCCGTTGGTCGGTTTATTTGTTGGCAAAACTTCATCTCACCGCTAACCCAACGGTGTAGCAGGAGTCCTCTTTTTGCATTTAAGATGGGCAGGTGAGGACAGGTTTCTCATCACTGCTTTTCATTACGCCGACTCAAATGGTTCTCGCCTTAACCCAAAATACCTCCCGCCAGCGTGAAATTTTAGAAATTGTACTGGGTAACGGCTGGGGCTATATGCGCGGATTGCTCACCGGAGGCACGAAGGAAGAACCGCAAATTCCGCCCCCCGAAGCCCTCCGCAATATCCTCGTGGAACTTGGCCCGGTCTATGTCAAACTGGGGCAACTCCTCAGCACGCGCCCGGACTTGATGCCACCGAGCTACATCGAAGCCCTCACTGCGCTCCAGGCCAAAGTGCCCACCGTGCCGTGGAAAGATGTGGAATCCTTAATCCGACAGCAATTGTCGAAACCCCTCGATGAGGTGTTTGCCACGATCAACACCACCCCGATCGCGGCTGGTTCCATCGCCCAAATCTATCGCGCCACCCTCAACAACGGCCAAGAAGTGGCCATGAAGGTGCAACGGCCGGGCATTGAAAAAATCGTCCGCCAAGATACGGCACTGATTAAAGCGATCGCTGAACTCGTTTCCGCAACGGAGTTCGGCCAAGACTACGATATTGTTTCCCTCGCTGATGAATTTACCTCGGCTCTGAAGGCGGAATTGGATTTCACCAAAGAGGCCGCCTATACCGAACAACTGCGGCGTAATTTAGCCCAGAGTCGTTGGTTTGATGCGCGGCAGTTGGTGATTCCGGCGATTTATAAAAGCCTGACGACGGAAAAGCTGCTGGTGATGGAGTGGCTGGAGGGGAAGCCGATCTTAGATGCGGAGATTCATCCGGCAGATGGGAAGACGGGGGGCGATTTGCGCCGCCGCCAGCAGATCGCAACCCTGCTGTTTCGGGCGTTTTTCCAGCAGATGTATATTGATGGCTTTTTCCATGCTGATCCCCATCCGGGTAATATTTTCTATTTACAGAGCGATCGCGTTGCCTTGATTGACTGTGGCATGATTGGCCGCCTTGACCCGCGCACCCAGTCGATTTTGGTGGAATTGTTGCTTGCGATCGTCAATATCGACGCGAAACGCTGTAGCCAACTCACCCTTGATCTGTCGGAATCTTCGCAGCCGGTGGATCTGGCCCGTCTTGAAATTGATTTTGACCGGATGCTGCGCAAATATTACAACATCAGCCTCTCCAATATTAATTTCAGCGAAGCCTTTTACGAAATTCTTCAAGTCGCCCGCAACAACAAAATTAAGCTGCCGGGGAATATGGGACTCTATGCGAAAAGTTTGGCAAACCTGGAAGGAGTGGCGCGGGGTTTCTATCCAGATGTGAATTTGCTCGATGAATTTAAACCATTGATGACGGATTTATTTAGCCGTCAATTACTAGGGGATGATCCCCTGCAAACTGGGTTACGAATCGCGCTGGATTTAAAATCGCTGGCGTTACAAAGTCCCCGGCAAATGGAGGTGATTCTCGATCGCGTCAGTTCAGAAACCTTGCAATGGAATTTAAAAATTCGGGAGTTAAGTTCTGTCCGGAAAAGTTTAGAAAATTCCGCCAATCGGCTGGCTTATAGCATTGTTGTTGGGTCGTTGTTGATCGGGGCGGCGTTGATTGCTCGGAATACGCCGATTCCGCAACTGTCGATTATTAGTGCGGTGTTGTTTGGGGCGGCGACGTTTTTGGGGTTTGGGTTGATTGTGAGTATTTGGCGATCGGGGGGTCAGTTTAAGTAATTCTACGCTGGGCCGAAGGGCGGATTTGTGGGGTGAGGGGGGTCTCTTGGGGGATCACATCCGGATGGTTGCAGTGGGGCTTCGTAAATTGAACTGACCACTGCAACTTCTCTAAGTCAGGCAATGGTTTCCAATACCCACTTGTGTGAGGAAAACGTATGCGTGTTACTGACATTGCCCTTCTCTCGGTTTTGCCCCTGCTGCCGACTCTGAATGCTCAAGCAAACGAGGGCATTTCACCCCAAGATATTGATGCCTTGACCGCAGGCGATCGCACTGTTGATCAGTCCATTCAACCTCAAATTGGCTTGGATGTGACCCAGGCCGCCCAGCGGAGCCAACCGAGCCAACCTGAATTTCATGCCCAAGCGATCGAGTTTGCGTCGGCTACGGCTGATGTGGCTCCGCTTGAAATTGCCACGGCCCAGCCCTTGCCGGAGTTTACGGCTCCTGAATCAGTAGCGATCGCACCCCCAGCCACTGAAGCGATCGCGCCTGTGGCCGAAGCAAGTGCGCCTGAAACTCCAGACCCGATCGCCCCGCTCGCAACCCAACCCGATGCGATCGCTCCGGCCCCGGAAACCGTGGCCCTAGCGGACTATCAAACCCATCAAGGCGCAGCAACCACCGGAGCCGCCACCCTCCAAACCCAAGCCGCTGCACCGCCACAATTGGCCGCCCGCTCCACATCCATCCGTCCGGAACTGAACCCAGAACCCCAATTCCAGTTAGAAACCGCCGCGATGGAACTAGAGGCGATCGACACCGCCGCATTACCCAAACAATGCGAGAGTGCGATCGAAGCCCGCGCCAGCGAAACCGTCAGCCCCACCATGCTCCTAGCCCAAGCTGGTCGCGTCAACTGCTACGACCCCCAACCCATCGAAGCCGTCGAAGTCCCCGAATCCAAAAAATTCGTCTCATCCCCCGCGATGAGCATCTACATCCCCGTCGGCTACGGCGCAGACAACAACACCGTCTTCCTCAACGCCAACTATCAATCCGCCGTCCGTCCCGATGCCAGCGGCGCGTTGTTTAACGGCGGCTTAGGCGTGGGCTTAGGAGATGCCTCCAAAGCCGTCGGCGTGGAACTCTCCTACGTCTTCGCCAATAACGACGACTTCGGCGACGGCGGCTTCAACGCCAAAGTTCACCGCCGCATCGCCGATGACCTCTCGATCGCTGCCGGTTGGAACGGCTTCCTGAACATTGGCCGCAACGACTTTGAACAATCCCTCTATGGCGTTGCCACCAAAGTCTTTCGCCTCAATGACTCCCTCGACGACCCCTTGAGCCGTCTTGCCGTTACCGCCGGCGTGGGCAGCAATCAATACCGCTCCAACGGAGCCGCCTTTGTGGGCGAAAACAACGTCAACGTGTTCGGTAACGTAGCGTTGCGGGTTGTCCGTCCGATTAGTTTCATCGCGGAATGGACAGGTCAAGACCTCGGCCTCGGCCTCTCTATTGCCCCCTTCAAAAATCTACCCATCACGATCACCCCCGCCGTGCGCGACATCGTCACCACCAATGACGGCCGTGCCGCCCGCTTCGTGATCGGTTTAGGCACTGCATTCCGCTTTTAACCTGAGGAGATTATTCACTATGCAACGCTTTATTTTTTGGCTTGGTCTACTCATGCTGTCCGGGTTCGCCGCTCCTGCCTACGCCCAAAACGTCAGCCAAGGGGACATTACCGGCACGCAGGTTTGGAACAATAACCCGCCCATTTTTGACATTGATGCCCCGGAAATTCAAGACTTGATTAACCGGATTGAACTCTTTAACGAAGAGTCGGAAACGGTCTATCTCACCTGTAGCGCGGCCTTAGATAACGACAGCGGCCCGCGCCGTTATGCCCGCCCCGATTCCCCCAACGCCAGCAAACCCCTACCACCGGCCTGTGCGCGTCTGATCAACCTTGAACGGGAAAGCATCACCCTGCGCCAAGAAGTGACGGCGATCGAAGAAGAATACGGCAATCCGGATTTCTTGATTTGGTAAATCGGGCAGAATCCACAGCAGTCAGATTGGGCCGGGCTTACCGGCTCTCACTGACGGTTAAGGCTGCCACCCTGAACTAATTTCTCTCGTTTTTTTTGAGGTAAGGAGTCAACAATGTTTAAGCAAGGTAAATCCTTCGGCATGGTAATGATGGCGTTGGGTCTGTGGGCGTTTTCGCTGCTCCCCGCCCAGGCCCAAAGTCGGCTCAGTAACCGTGTGATTCAATTTTCCGAAGATACGATTGTCGAGTTTGAAATCCGCTCGACCCAAGGCGCAAACCGGGGCGTGGTGGGGGTGATGATGAACCCCGACACCTCAGCCACGAAAATCCCGCTCTTTGAAGAGGTCAAACCCTACGATGATTTTGGGATCACCAGTTTCACCGATTATCGCGGCACAGTGGCGGGCGGTACGGTGCGCCCGGTGGATAGTCCAGGGGCGAATTTGGTAGCATCGCGCTCCAACGGCGAAGGCTCGTTAATCATTGAGTATCTGTTCCGGGCGAATACTCCCTATGTGTTCTACATGGATGTCTATACCGCCACGGAAAACCGCTACATCACTACCTTTACCTCCACCAATGTCAATGCGGTGAATTTTCGCGGGGCGTTGGATGATGGCAACGGGATCTTGATGGGCTGGGAAGATGACGGCGAAGGCCGGGTGCGTCCATCGGGAGCCGTGGAGGTGGAGATCTCCGACGATGATTTTGATGATGTGACAATTTTGGCGGGGGGTGTGATTCCCTGTTTCGATGAGAATGGGGTAACGGGGGGATCGACCCGCTTTTAAGGGGGCAGTCCTCATCCTCAATCCCGTTTAATCGTTCTCTCTCCCAAGAGATTTATTGAGCCATGGCAACATGGCTTTTTTTTTGTAATGTGTACTGCTCTATTGGGGGGCGATGGGTGGCGGGGCGATGGGTGGCGGGGCGATCGCATTTCTTCGTTATGATCAAATTATCAAGATAGTAGTGGAAACCTCGAATAATAGGTTATCTCTAATTTTTTGTCCTGTACTGAGAAATTCGGATCTAATGTACTTGATTGAATGCAGATCAAGCATACAGCCTTTACCTTGCTTATTCGGTACAGTCTCCCGTTCACTCGGTAGGGCGTGGGCTAAAGTTAGTGTACTCATTATTTTAGGTAAAGGCTGTAAAGAATTGTGAAAACATGATCCTTTTTTGAGTGGTATGTTTTATACATCATAAGAATAGCCACAGCGTGTAATGGATTATTGTTAGCGATTTTCATACTTTGTACCCATAGGTCAAATATCAAAGCAAATTACTTCGGAAATTTTAATCCGTGACATCAAAGTTTTGATGTCTTTAAAAATACAGCCTGTTTTGGATAAAAACCATCTAAATAGGGTTGCTTTTCTATGTTAATTAAGTTGTTTTGAATTCTTGAAATATTTGATCTGTGAGATGTTTTTTAACTTTTAAAAAGTGAATGCTTTATAATTGATCAGTCTTGTTTGAACGTTAGTTTAACGAGTCGGTTTGTCTACGCGGGCGATCACCCAGCTAAGCAAGCTATCTTCAATGCAAAAAGAGGACTCCCGCTACACCGTTAGGTTAGCGGTGAGATGAAGTTTTGCCAACAAATAAACCGACCAACGGGAGACGACTGAATTCAGTTTTGTGTTAAAATCGAGAAGCCAACGCACCCAAGTGTGCCTAGA
>NZ_JAQMTY010000294.1 GCF_028330765.1 Spirulina subsalsa CS-330
GCTAAATCTGAATTAACAGATTTGAGAAATCAGGATAAATCAATGGCGTTAGTCGTTGAGCCTAGCAACCCTCTGCAACTCTCGTTGTTTGAGTGGATAAATGGTCAGGTAACTGGCTGTTCAGAATCTCCCACTCTAGCCTGTAGGGTTTAGCGGGGGAGTATGTCAAAGATAGAATCACTGACGAAATCTCGATATACGATTGTGCCCAAGCGAAACTGGATCTTCTCAATTTTAGCGATCGCCGGACTGTGCCAACTGAGCTTACCCGCTCAGGCCCAGGCACTCCTTCCCTACCGTCTCAATCTCAACAGCGAGGATTTTGAAGAACAGGGTTTAGGCATCTTACAAGATGCCGTGCAGCTCACCCGGTTTGAGCAATACGATTTAGCCTTTCCTCGGGCCAAGCTAGCGGCTCAACTCGTGCCCCAGGAATTTCGAGCCTGGTTTCTCTTAGGCAGTTTACAGCTTCAAAACCAAGACTACCCAGGCGCGATCGACTCGTTGGAAACGGCTCAAACCTTGATGCCGTCTGCCGAAGAACTCCCGGAGCGTTCGGGTTTGTTGTTTATGCTGGGGTCGGCATATTTCCAAAATGAGCAATATGTCGAGGCGAAACAGGTGTTTAAGACCGGTCTGACAGAAGATGAAGAGTCGATTGAAGCCTGGTTTGATTTGGGCAATACCCATTACAAACTGGCGGAGTACGGTGATGCGATCGCCGCCTATCGCAAAGCGATCGCCCTGGAAGCCGACTTTTGGCCCGCCATTAACAATATTGGGCTAGTGGTGTATGAACAGGGAGACAGCAAAGCAGCCCTAGAGGCCTGGCAAGAAGCGCTCAAGATTGATGAGAATGCCGTTGAGCCGATGCTCGCGATCGCCGTCGCCCGCTATGCACAAAACCCCTCCGAAGAAGCCATTCGCCTCGGTCAACTAGCCCTATCCCTCGATCCGGCCTACGGTGATCTTGATTTTCTGATCCTCAATCTTTGGGGCGATCGCCTGATCGAAGACACAGAGCAATTCTTGGCACTCCCTGCCATTCAAGATCAACTCAGTCAATTTCCTTAACCTCGATCTCACGCCACCCCAGCCAAAAAGGGCTGTTTAACCAGCCCTTTGGACGTGAAAGGTCGCCAAAGTTGAGCGGCTAGGGATTGCGTGGGTTAAACATCCGCATCAATGGGGCTGGGTTCAGGCGAGTGTGATGCGGGAGCTTGCACACCTTGGGTGAGATAGTGATTAATTTGCAGCACAAAATCATGATGGTCTACCACGGGTTTGGGAATGTAACCATCGGCTCCGCTTTGCTTCAGGTAGCGATCGCGATCGCCCGGCATATTAAACGCCGTCACCAACACCACCGGCAAATGCGCCGTCTCCGGATTCGCCTTCAAAAGCTGGGTAATCTGCACCCCATTGACCGCCTTGCCTTGGTAATAACTATTGGGCAAACCAATATCCATCAACACAATATCCACATCCCCCGCCTGAGCCGTGTCGAGCACATCATCCACGTCCTCCGTACACCGCACCTCAAACTGACCCCGCTTTGTTAAGACACGCGAAAATACCAAGCGGTTCATGGGATCATCTTCAACAATTAAAACCTTTGACATAATCTTCGGGGGCAAATGACGGAAGTATCGATGGAGCAGTCTGTACTATCAACGCACCACACAAATCACGGCACACTGTCCTCTTGGTAAGACGAGACAAGCCCAGAGCACCATCACTGCAATACTCTAAACACAGCATACCTAGAGATCTTCACCCCAAGGAAACCAAAATCAGTGACTTAATTGCATCACTCTCTTTTTCCATTTTGACATCCTCCCCAACCTAAATGCGTGGGGATTCCCAGTCCAACGAGCCAAACGGCCAACTTCCTAACAAATAGACCGCTCCGTGTGGGGTCTGACACACTATCCCTGCCTATGTGCAGTGCGACCCCGCCGTCGGCGCAAGACGCACTCGCGTAGCCTGTGCAAAGCACGTCAGAACGCTCATCAAGACAAGCGCCGTAGGTCTGCCCAACCCTGACGGATTCGATATTCTTTGCGCTATTCTATCGAAAGTCTCCCGAGAAGGGCGAGGCTTGTAACCCAATGGTTTTGGTCATGACTCATCCAGGTTAACGCTCAAGTCCCTGCGACAGCTTACCCATGATTAGTCCTTCCGACTGGGCGCAGTGAGACGAGTCGAGGGAACCAAAACCTTAATCCCCCTGCCTTAATGTAAACAAGAAGGATTGACCGGGACTTTATGTAAGCAGTCTTTTCGCTGTTGTTTAGGAGATTCTATCTATCTCGTTTTTATGGAGTTATTAAAAGGAGAAATAGATGAAGACTTCAGTATTTTCGATCATGGCTGGCATTTTTATTTTTGCAGCTTGGTATGTGTTTTTTGGGGTAGAGTCATACTTTTTTCTTTGGCCGTCTATCGATACACAATATTCAGAAAATTATAATGAAGAGAATTTCAATAAAATTACAATAGGTATGCCCAAAAATGAGGTAGACCAACTGATGGGGGAACCGTTGAGCATCTATCAAATCGAGGATGGCACTGCTATCTACTCTTATTCATCAGATGCACGATTGAAGATATTAGATTTTGCTTGGTTTGGGAGATCGGTCATATTCAGAGACAACAAAGTGATCGAGATTGAGAAAGAAATTTATTATGACTAAGTCGGTGGGCTGCACTGAAATGTGAGATTGGGTAACTTTGTGTACTCTAATTCTGGCCAATCGTTTTAGCCTCAATGATTCAGCCGTCATGGTTGATTGTGGGGCTTAATCCGAAGTGCGATCGCACTCTTACGGGTTAATTGAAGACTATTCCTCTTCAAGGGGGGCAAGTGGAATTGGTGCAAAAGCCTGCACATCGTCTTGAGCGATTTGATAAGCAAGGTCTTCGGTTTCAAGACGTTCCAGGATGGGGAGTAATTCTCCGAAACTGGCCACACCTAATTCCTGAAGCTCCTCATAGGTCATGTCTTCATCGGATAGGTTGCCGCGATTGAGGAGCAATTCGCGAACTCGTTCTTCTTGGAAGGTTAGAGCTGCCTGTTGCAGCATATCCATTTCGGCGGCACGGAGTCCTTGGTTGAGGATATCGAGGGTAATGGTTTCTGCACCAAGGTCTGCCGCAGTGGCCAAAATATGGCGACCTAAACGGTTAAAGAGGCGAGGTTTACCGAGAGAAGCCTGACAAAAATGTCGCGCTGCATCGGGCAAAAAGGGCAAAATTGCCCGCCGATCGTCGGGATCGTCATAGACATCGCCAATCCTGGCACTACTGAGATAGTTGATCAGCATTTGGTAGGTCGTGTCCTCATCAAGCTCGGTGAGGGGGAGTTGCAGATCAAATAAGCCGCGTTCACTGGTGAGCAGATCGCTGGTCATCCCGATGGGATGCCCCGTCAGCATGAACCAGGCGCGTCCTTTGAGTACGCCTTGAGCGTCGTGTAGCAGTTCGCTAACTTTGCGGGGTTCCTGTTTATCAAGATCGTCGATCGCGATCACAATTCCGTCAGGATAGGCTTTGTGAGCTTGTTCAAGGAGGGTGTCCAGCGCAAATGTCGGATATTGCAGGTTTGTGGTGGGTAGATTCTGTTCCGAAATCTTGCCCATAATCCCCATCGAGCCACCCACTTCAGAGCTGCGATCTTTCAAGGGTTTGGCGGTGGGGATGCCCATCTGGTGAAGCTGACGCTGTGCCCATTCATTGTCGGGGAGTTCTTGGGCGATCGCAATCAAAGCCGTGGTTGCAATATCAAGGTTGGCCGGTAATGAGACGTAGGTAGTCAGCATCTTCGGACGCTTGCGGCGCAGCACCGAAAGCACCTCCAACAAGAAGGCACTTTTACCGATACCCAGGCGACCATACACTAAAATTCGGCGGCGCTCACGGCTCTGGAAAAGATTAAAAACCTGGCGTAGTTCATGCTCTCGCCCCGTGAAGACGTGGTTCAGGGTTTCACTGCCAGCATCCAGTAGGTCAATCGGACTTTCGGTGAAGGGAATTTCACGAAGACCGAGGCGCTCAATACTGTTTGAAGATTGGTCAAAGATATCGTCGGCGGTTGTCATGGGTTCACCTGACTCAGTGCTTGTGTTCTTTGCTGTGCTCGTTGGGCTAATTGAAGTAGTCGTTCAACTTCGGCGATTTTCTTGGGCTGTCCCAATTGAGTATAGAGTTCTTGGGCTTGTTCGAGTTCGTGAAGTCCTTTGTCTAAGTAGCCTTGCTGGATGAGTACACTCCCTAAACCCAATCGACTTTTGGCGATACCTGGCTCTTCCTTGAAATGTTTGTAAATCCGTAGTGCGTCGCGGTATTTGGTGCGTGCATTGTACCAATCGGTCAAAATTTCGTGGGCACGGCCGGTTTGGTAGAGGGCGTTTGCGTAGGCTAATTTGTCATCACTGTTGCGGAGTTGCTCGATGCTATGGCGTAACAGTTGTAGTCCTTCTTGCCATTCCCCCGAACGAACGAGGCGACTGCCCAAAATCGATTGAGTGGCGGGGATGGCTTGCCAAATTTGTTTGCGATCGTAATGTTCGGGGCTGATGGTATCAACCGCGATTGTGTAGGCTTGGATCGCTTGTTCTAGGTCGTGGGAATTCTGGGTCTGTTCATAGTAGCGGGAGAGTGCATTTCCTAGGCGATATTGAGCATCAATATAGTCTGGACTGCCTTCGGCTAGGGTTTCAATGGCTTCGCGAAGCAGAGCAACTGCGGTTTCTAGATCACGGGTCTCTGGGGTGATCGAGACCTTTTTCATAAGGGCTTCGGCTAGGTTGCTTTGGTTCGTCGCCCACTTCTGCGGATAACAATCACGGGTAAAGACCTCTGCGGCTAACTCATAGTGAGTGATGGCTGTGTTCAGATGCTCTAGGACATTACCCCGAACATGATCGCGATAAGCAGTCGCCAGATTGTTCTGGGTCATTGCCCATTTTTCACGGAACTGCTCTTGGGTATACACCTGCAAGGCAAGTTGATAGGTGGTGATCGCATCTTCGAGGTTCTGGGCCCGCTCCCCCCGGATGCGATTGGAGTAAGCATTGGCCAGATTGTTCTGGGTCATCGCCCATTGTTCAGGGAACTGTTCTCGGGTATACACCTGCAAGGCGAGTTGATAGGCTGTGATCGCGTCTTCGAGGTTCTGGGCCCGCTCCCCCCGGATGCGATCGGCGTAAGCAGCAGCCAGATTGTTCTGGGTCATCGCCCATTGTTCGGGGAACTGTTCTCGGGTATACACCTGCAAGGCGAGTTGAGAGGTAGCGATCGCGTCTTCGAGGTTCTGGGCCCGCTCTCCTCGGATGCGATAAAGGTAAGCAGCAGCCAGATTGTTCTGGGTCGCTGCCCAATCTTCGGGGAACTCATCACGTCGAACGATCTTTAAGTTCAGTCGATAGAGAATGAGGCTGAGTTCTAGATTTAACCAGCGTTGTCCCCGAGGAAACTCACATAAAAAGTTAGCGAAATGGTTCGCAATGTTAGCGATGCGCCTTTGTTCCGATGGAGAAGACTGCTCAATGAGCCGATTAAACGCCAGGGGGAGCGATTCCAAAAGAGACTCGTTTAACTCATCCAGCTTGATCGCAACAAAATGCTCTAGTTTTTCAGGGTCTTCACCCTGCGTTTGGCTGCGCTCACCAAACGCAAGGAGCAGTTGTTTCGCTTCTCGGGTTGGAACCTCGCGCTTTTGACCAAAACCCTTCGCTTTTTTCGCCATGTCTGATGTCTGGTGACGCAACCAGTGAATATTGTGCCCTTCCCTCAACCATACCCAATATTTTGACGGCCCACTTCACAACAATTGAGTAACATCCCGTCCCCACCCTAGCCGACTATTAATCTGCCTCGTCCCCCACCACCGATAACCCCTGCACCACCACCGACGGGGTGGCGACATTGCCTTGCCAAGTGCGATCGCACCCCAAGCGCACATCCTGCCCCAAGGCTTCATAGACATTGCCCGTCACCATCGTATCCTTGACCCGGCCGATGATCTTGCCGTTGCGGACACGATAGCCTAAGTCCACATTCACCGAAAAATCCCCCGACAGATCCGCGCCCCCACCTAAAACCTGATCGACGATGAGGCCATCGGTGATCGTGTGGCGCAGTTGGGCGGCGGTCATCGGGCCGGGGTCAATTAAGAGGTTGACGAGATCGGGGCTGGGGTAGCGGCCTAGGTCGCTGCGGAAGCCGTTGCCGGTGCTGGGGAGGCCGAAACGACGGCCCAGGGTGCGATCGCAATACATCTGGGTAAACACGCCCCCTTCCATCAGGGTTAGGGCTTGGGTGGGCGTGCCTTCGTCGTCCATGGGGCAGTAGCCGCCGCCCTGCTGGGGGTCTTGGCGCAGGGTGAGGTTGGGGGCGAGGATGCTCTGGCCGTGGCGTTTGCTCCAGGGGGATGAGCCGTCGTGACAGGCTTTGGCGTTCATCGCATCGGCCACCACATCCCAGAGGAGGGAGGCGGCTTTGGGGGTGAAGAGGACGGGAACTTGGCCCGTGGGGGGCGCGGTATGGTGTTGGGCCCAGGTGAGATGCTCCAAAGTGGCGGCGAGGAGGTGATCCGGGTGGGGCAGGGTGTCGCTGTCGAGGTCGTCATAGATGCCGAGAAAGTCCTCGCCCCGTACCCATTCCACGCCGATGGAGGTGCTGAGGCTGGTGGTGGCGTATTGACCGTGAAACCCGTTGCTGGTAAGGAGCAGGACGGTATCGCGATCGCACTGGGCCGAGAAACTGCACAGCACATCCGGATAGGTGTCGAGGACTTGGGCGATGGTGCGATCGCCGAGATCCATCAGGGCTTCACTGTCGATCCAAGTGCCGCGATCGCTAGGCGTGATCGGGGTCGAGTCGGGGAGTTCGATGGGTTCACTGGGGTTGAGATTGGCGATCGCGATCGCATTTTCCACCAACGGCTCCGGGTTCACTTCCCCATAAGCCACCGCTAAACCGGGTCGCCCCTCCATCCAGACCCGCACCGCCATCCCCGCCGATTCACTACTTTCCAACTGTTTGAGGCGATTGGCTTCAAACACCACAGGGCGCGATCGCGAGGTGGAACTGTAGACCTCCACCGCCCCCGCCCCCAACCGTTGCGCCATCTCTAAAATCTGTTCGGCCCGTGCTAGCTCATTCATGCTCTTGTTTTGCATCTATCCGCTTGTTCATGGTTCAGGCTGACGTTGCGCCTCAATAGAGGTCATACCGGAGGAAGGTACAGGCGAGGGAACCGTTATACACCGGCAACCGTTGACTGGCTTTGAGTCCCACCTGTTTACCGAGGGCCTTGGTGGTGAGAATGTAGGCCGTCCAGCCGGTGAATTGTTGTTTGAGGCGATCGCCCAACTGCCGATAAAACTCCACCAATTCGCTCTCGTTCCCCAAACGATGACCGTAGGGCGGATTGCAGATTAAAACCCCCGATTCACAGGGGGGTTTCATTTCGAGAATATCTTCGGTTTGAAATTCGATCAGGCGATCGAGGCCGCAATATTCCGCGTTGCTGTGGGCCTGTTGGAGGGTGCTGAGGTCGCGATCGCTGCCGATAATCGGGGCAGCGAGGCGATCGCGTTGCTGGGCGGCCGCCTCTTGGCGCAATTGTTGCCACAGATCCGCATCAAAATCCTGCCAGGTTTCAAAGCCAAATTGCGCCCGAAACAGGCCCGGCGCAATATTCAACGCCTTTAAACCCGCTTCGAGGGGAATCGTCCCCGACCCACAACAGGGGTCATAGAGGGGGCGATCGCCCTCCCAGCCAATCTGCGCCAACAATGCCGCCGCCAGGGTTTCCTTCAATGGTGCAGTGCCCACCGCCGGCCGATAGCCCCGCCGATGCAAGCTACTCCCGGAACTATCGAGACTTAGCACCCCGGTGTATTTGTGAATGTGGAGATTGAGGCGCAGATCCGGTTGTTGCGCGTCCACATCGGAGCGGCGGCCACCCCGTTGGCGCTGTTGATCGACGATCGCATTCTTCACCTGGAGGGCGGTGAAATGGGTGTGATTGAGGGCAGCATTACTGCCGGTGCAGTCTACGGCCAAGGTGTGGGCAGGGGTGAGGTAATCGCGCCAGTCCAGTTTTTGCACATCACGATACAGGTCTTCCGCACTCCGGCAGGACACCTCTGCAATCGGCATCAGCACCCGGAACACCGTCCGCGCCCACAGATTGACCCGATAGAGCAAGGCGCGATCGCCCCAAAACTCCACCCCCGTAAATTGGGTCGAAACCTGCTCGGCCCCTAAGGCTTCTAATTCCTGCGCCGCCAAAGGCTCTAGACCCCGCGCCACCGTCGCAAAATATCGCTGCATCGTCATCTCATCTCATGATCCCATAGGCCAGATATAGCACTACGCTGCACCATTGCGGCAGGATGGGCGGCCAAACCATCTAAACTTTCGTCTGTCCGGCTCTGTACATCATTGACATACTCACCGTCCTGAAGGAGCGGTGATTCTTGACACTTCACCGAGACTTGCTACCGAAGCAGTCTTACTGTCTCTCCATGCCCATTTAAAGTCGTGGCAATGCCCTATCCCGACTTGTGAACAAGCTAAAAGTCTGTTCAGCCTATTTACTGCAAAGCTTTTACCCAAGTTCAGTGCTACCATCTTGGTGGTCTTCTTCAACTTGGAACCCGCTAACTTTGGTTTTCAAGGTTCAGTTTTGGTGGCTTGGTTATCGCCATTCCAATTCTAGTCCATCAAAGCCGTCCTGGAAGGACGGGGTTTTAAACCCAAAATTTTTGATAATTCTAGAAAAAAAGTGCGATGGGGCAAGGGGCTTAAGACCCTTGTTCAAGGGGGCAGGGTCAGGATTTGGAACAAGATGAGCCGCAACGGGAAAATCAGGGATAATGGGAGCTAATCTTTTTTTAAAATTGCGCCTTTGCATGTGCTGCTGCAATTGTGAGTAACGCTGAACCCACTCCCACGGCTTCCCCCGACGATCGCACCCTTGCGATCCGCATCATCGACCCTGATCCGGTCTTTCGTGTGGGTTTGGTCACAGTCCTCAGCCCGATGCCCCGGATTACGATCCTAGTCGCAGGGGATTGGGCAGCCGAACCGGATTCGGATGCGATCGCAGCCTTACCCGCTGCCGCCACCCCCGTTACTCTAATCGACTGCGGCGGCGATTGGGGTCGCCTCGAACAATGGCAGATCAACCATCCTGAACAGTTACTCATTCTCCTCACCCCCTGCCCCGATCCCGCCCAACGCCAAACCCTGAAAAATCTGGGCATTGAGGGCTACTGTCCCAAAGGTAGTTCCCCTGCGGTGATCCGCTCGACGCTGGAGCAAGTGGCAGCGGGAGAAATCGTTTGGCCCAAAGACCGCCCGACTCGATTAATCCCGTCCCCCCATTTCCCCAACCGCCCCCCAACTTGGCTGTATAACCTGCGCCGCTCCGGGTTGAGCCAAATTAATACAGCCCTGGCCACATTAAACGATCGCATCGACCAAGCCCCCCTTGCCCCCCTCGATCGCTTCATGCTCCAAGGGCAACAGCGCGAACTACGGGCGGCGCGGTGGTGTCTGCATCAACTCCTGCCGGTGGAAGTGGTGTTAACCCAGACCGAACCGGCTCCAGAGGGAACCGAGCCGGAACATTTAGCCGGGGAATTGGTAGAAGCCTCAGCAGAATTGGCCCCGATCGCCACCCGGTTTATACCCCTCCTCAGTGCCAGCCGGGTGGGGTTGGTCAATAAAAGCGGCGTGGTGATGGAAATTGATATTTTGCGGCGCGATCGCTGTTCAGAATTACTCTATTTAATCAGTCAAACCCTGACCCGCTGGTGCGACGAAGCCCAACACCTCCAACTCGACCCTGACGCAATCCGCCGCCAAACCCCCGACATTCTCCGCGACCTCTGGCAACAAATCACCCTCGAATGGTTGCGCCGCTACTATCCCGGCCAAAGCCAAAACACCGCCCTCGTCGATCTCGTCTGGGCTGAATTTCCCAACATCGCCGCCCCCCTCACCCAAAGCCCCCACGCCGCCGCCCTCCTCGCCCACCTGATCCACCACACCCCGATCCCCGTCGAGCAGATCGACTATCGCGGCGAATCACCGGAAGCCGCAGCGCGATCAACGCTGTTGCTCGATCATCTCGTTTTACAGTTAGCCAATGGGGTGATGCAGTTGGTGTTAAACCAATATGCCGACGTGGAAGCGGTGAAATATCAACTCTACGATCGCCGCTATTTTTCCACCCGCGCCCTCACCCGCTTCCGCAATGAACTCTCGTGGCGGTTCCGTCTTGATGCCTATTGGCACGAACCCCGCGCCATTTTTGAAAGCCGCTACCGGCTGCTTTATCTCGATGGCAGCACAATTCGCCACCAATCCATCTACGGAGCGCGACAGGAGGAACTCCAACAACTCCAGGGCCTCCGCTGGTGGGTCACGATCGCCCTCGAAACGCGAGATGCGATCGCGCCACGGGTGCGATCGCTCATTGCCTGGCTCGGTCAAGGGGTCGTGTATCTCTTAACCCAAGTGGTCGGGAAAGGTTTGGGATTAGTAGGACGCGGCATTATCCAAGGCTTAGGAAATAGCCTCGATCAACGCCGCAATGGGTGAAGCGCGATCGTAAATCCAGTAGGGTGTGTTAGGCGGCCACAATTTTGAATCAAAGAGAACAAATTAAAATCCGCCGTAACGCACCCCTTGAATCCGCCGTAACGCACCCCTTGAATCCGCCGTAACGCACCCCACTAATGTCAAACTATCGTAGATTTAAAGTCTCCGGCGGCACATACTTTATCACCCAAGTTACCTATCAAAGAGAAAAATGGCTCTGTCAAGATATCGGTCGCCAAGCCCTACGAGAAGCCATCTTAAAAGTCAAATCAAAATATCCATTTTCGCTTGATGCTGTTGTGTTACTACCCGATCATTTTCATTGGATCTTCACATTGCCACCCGATGATCATGATTTTTCGGTGCGTCTCCGACTGATCAAAACCCATGTTACCAAGCATTACAGAAACCGAATTGATATCAAACGTAATATTTCTCGTTCTCGTCGTCAACGTCAGGAGAAAAATCTTTGGCAGCGACGGTTTTGGGAGCATCTGATTCGAGATGAACACGATTTTGCTCGACATTGTGATTATATCCATTACAATCCGGTGCATCATGGACTGTGCATCTCGCCACAGGATTGGACTTTTTCAACGATCCATCGGTTTATTCAAGAGGGAGTTTATCCACCCGATTGGGGCGGCAGTGATGAAATAACTGTGGAGGATTTAGAGTGTGAGTAATGGGGTTAGTGCGTTACGCAGGAAGGAAAGTGAATCAATTTACGGTGATATTGGTTGCCTGCTAACGCACCCTACTGCAATGGCATAGCTAAAAATAGGCTTTATTATAGGGTGGGTTAGGCGGATCAAACTCCTGCCATCCCTACAACCTAGTAATTCGCCGTAACCCACTGTTTAAGGTGTGTCGTGACACTACAAAAGCTACTTATTTTTTTAGATTATGTATAAGAAAGCAAGCAAACGAATAAGTCGGCGTGTTTTTTGCTTAACTTCATTCTTTTTTCTCGGTCTCAACATCGGCAGACTAGCTAAATCAGAGCATTTTCCTTGGTTGCAGTTGAAGAAGAAATTTCCTGCTGATCACCCCTTCATTCGCTACATTGGCCGTGTCGATCAGCGTGATCCCCAAGCAGTGCGCTTGGGCTGGTCAGGCAGTACGATTACATTTCGATTCTCGGGTGCTTACTGTGCAGTCATGCTAAACGCTCCACCCAATGACAAAGGCTTACACAATTATTTTGCTGTCATTATTGATGAGCAAGCTCCGTTCAAGATTGCCATCTATCCTGGACTCTCACAATACACGATCGCTACAGACCTCGAACCCGGCGAGCACCATGTAACCCTATACAAACGCACCGAGGTTGAGCGGTTTTCACCTGTCACCTTTCGGGGGATTGAACTCGCTCTTGGCGAAACCTTGCTGCCGTTGCCACCACCCCTCGATCGCACCATTGAGCTGATTGGCGATTCCCATGCCTGTGGCTTTGGCAATGAAGCCAATCATCACAATGACCCGTTTGAAGATCATACAGAGAATGCCTATTTAGCCTATGGTGCGATCGCCGCACGTTTACTTAATGCCAACCTGATTAATCTCTGTCGCTCGGGTTTTGGTTTAACTCGTAATGCCAATGGGGAGACAACCCCTACGATGCCACACCATTATGAGTTACTCCTGCCCCCGGAACCAGAGCCGTGGAATTTTCAGTCTTACATTCCAGATTGTGTGTTGATCCACCTAGGAACCAATGATGGGTTTTACAAAGTCGATCGAACCCCCGATCGGGCGTTATTTGTTGAAACGGGTGTTGCTCTAGTCAACCGAATTCAAGCTCGTTACCCAAGCGCTCAACTTGTCTGGTTATTTCTAGATCGGACATTACCCAATGGAGACCCCTCAGTCGCTGAAGACTACCTGCGCGAGATCCAACGTACGATTGATGCGCAAGGCGGTAAATCGATTGAGATATTTGAAATTGCCGGTGCTCGCGAAGAATGGGGTTATGGTGCAGTATGGCATCCGAGCCTGACTCAACACCAATACAATGGTGAGAAACTGGCTTCTTTCTTGGGTGATTTATTGGGTTGGAGTTAACGATAGATAATGTGTACTTTACAAGACAATTGAATCCTTAGCGTACGATTTTTGGTGCGATTCGTTCAGTGCGTCGCAAATCTTGTCGAGTGCGTTAGGCGGCTACAATTCAGAAGTCAAACGAATAATCTACAAGCGGATTTAGCCCCCCGATCGCTCAATGGTGCTACCCTACAGAGTGACCTAAAACCCTTTACCGTAAAAACCTGTGTCTGCTGTTACTCTCGATCGCGTCTGCAAAACCTATAACAATGTGCCTGTGGTGCAAGATCTTTCCTTTGTGATTCAGCCGGGGGAGATGTTCGGGTTGTTGGGGCCGAATGGGGCGGGTAAATCGACGACGATTCGGATGTTGATTACGTTGACGGAACCGACGGCGGGCAAAATTGAGGTGGCGGGCCATGATGTCACCCAAAACCCGGCGTTGGTGAAGCGGTCGATTGGGGTGGTGTTGCAGCAGATGAGCGTTGATATTGATTTATCGGTGTGGGAAAATTTGGAGTTTCACGGGCGGCTGCACCATATTCCGAAGGCGGAACGCCAGCGGCGGATTGAAAAATGGCTGGGCTATGTGGAGTTGAGCGATCGCAAGGATGACCGGGTGAAAACCCTCTCCGGTGGGATGAAACGCCGCCTCCAAATTGCCCGCGCCCTGATGCACGAGCCGGATATTCTCTTTCTCGATGAACCCACCGTCGGCCTTGACCCCCAGAATCGTCGCCGTTTGTGGGAAATTATCCGCGACCTCAATCGCCAAGGCATGACGATGTTACTCACCACCCATTACATGGATGAGGTGGAATTCCTGTGCGATCGCATCGGCATTATGGATGGGGGGCAGTTGATCGCGTTGGGGACATTAGAGGAATTTAAGGCGAAACATGGTTCTGGGTTGATTGTGCGGCAAGTGGGCGATCGCCTCGAATCGGAATTTTTCCCCACCGTCCAAGCCGCCAGCGACCACCTCGACACCATCCCCGACAAAACCGGGATGATGTGCCGCGCCTCCAACCTGGAAGATATCTTTGTCAAACTCACCGGCCATCAGTTAGATTGATGTGTTGATCAATTCTGTGCGTTCAAGCTGTCTATGACCGATTCCGCCCCCCGTCTCGCCACCTGCATTGAAGCGATTCTCTATCTCAAAGGACAACCCATGACCCTAGGAGCGATCGCAGACTATGCCGGATGTGGGCGCAAAACCGCCAGCGATGCCCTCCTCGAACTGATGGACGACTATGCCCACCGAGACAGTGCCCTCGAAATCGTCGAAACCCCCTCCGGCTATAGTCTCCAACTCCGTCCCACCTTTGAAACCCTGATCCAGCACCTCGTCCCCGCTGAACTGGGCATCGGTGCGCTACGTACCCTCGCCGTCGTCGCCCTCAAATCCCCGATCATCCAAACCGACTTGATCGAACTACGGGGCAGCAGCGCCTACCAACAGGTGCAAGAACTTGTTGAACTCGGCTTTGTTCGCAAACGCCGCCAAGCCGAAGGCCGTTCCTATCTCCTCGAAATCACCGACAAGTTTCACCATTATTTTGAAGTAGACGAACTCTCGAAAATCATGGCCGAGCACCGCCCCCTCTCAGAACCCGGTGAGGACAGGGACGAAGTGCTACTCGATGAGCCATCGTGAGGCGATCGCGCCCTCTTTGGGCTACGGTTTAACCCGCCTGCCTTTGATCCCCTTCAGAACAGGGACTGAATCCCCAATCCGGATGGATGACCCCAACGGATTTATGTTAGGGCCGCGAGGGCGATTGAGGCCACGTTAAACAATGCGATCGCATCCATACTGTTCGCGGATCTGTGCGTTAAAAAATTGACCCAGGGAGGGCGCTTGTTTGAGCGCGTGATAGAGGTCGGGCGGCACATCGTTGTAATGGTAAACGCTGCCTTGGTTAAAGGTCACTTTGAGGATTTTTTTTTCCGCGTCGTAGTCCGCTGAAGCGATCGCCGCGCTGGTGTTTTTCAGCAGCGGGAACGCAATCACATCCCGAATACTTGGCGCATCCGTCAGCACCATCACCAGGCGATCAATGCCAATCCCTAACCCCCCCGTCGGCGGCATCCCATATTCCAACGCCGCGAGAAAATCCTCATCCACGCCATGGGCCTCCACATCCCCCGCCGCCTTTTTCGCAGACTGGGCTTCGAGGCGTTGCCGTTGGTCAATGGGATCAGTGAGTTCCGAAAAACTATTGGCCGTTTCCCGTCCGACCATGAACAATTCAAACCGCTCCACGAGGCCCGCTTTTTCGCGGTGGGGTTTCGTTAGGGGCGAAATTTCCAGGGGATAATCAATGATAAAGGTGGGTTGAATCAGGGTGGCTTCTACTTTTTGCTCGAAGGCTTCATTTAACAAATTGCCGATGCTGGCGCAATCGTCCGGCACATGAATGCCCGCTGCGTTGGCGGCTGCGATCGCCTCACTCAAAGCCTCAAACGCCGTAAAATCAACCCCCGTCGCCTCCCGTACCGCATCATGCATCGTCACCCGTCGCCAGGGCGGAGTGAGATCAACCGCTGTGCCTTGGTATTGGAGTTTGAGCGTACCGAGCACTTCCTGAGCGGCCGTGGTGACGAGGGCTTCCGTGAGGGCCATCATGTCGTGATAGTCAGCATAGGCTTGGTAAATTTCAATCGAGGTGAATTCCGGATTGTGGCGGGTCGAAACCCCTTCATTCCGGAAAATACGCCCCAATTCAAACACCTTTTCAAACCCGCCCACGATCAACCGTTTCAGGTGCAATTCCGTGGCGATGCGCAGATACAAATCCATCTGCAAGGTGTTGTGGTAGGTGATGAAGGGGCGAGCTTCCGCGCCGCCGGCTTCACTTTGCAGCACGGGGGTTTCGATTTCGATGAAGTCGTGGTCGTCGAGGTAGCGGCGGATGGCGGCGGTGATTTTGGCACGGCGGCGGAAGGTTTCGCGCACGTTCGGGTTAACGATTAGGTCAACGTAGCGTTGGCGGTAGCGTTTTTCGGTGTCGGTGAGGCCGTGCCATTTGTCGGGGAGGGGCAACAGGGATTTGGTCAGCATCGTGTAGGTGCTGACGTTGACGGAGAGTTCGCCTTTTTGGGTACGGCGGATCGTGCCGGTCACACCGATAATATCGCCTACATCGGTGAGTTTTTTGAGGAGGTTGAAGGCGTTGGGGCGGTCTTCCATGTGGGCGGTGACGCGCTTTTTGTCAAAGTAAAGCTGAATCGTGCCGCTCTCGTCTTGGAGGGTGAAAAATGCCAGTTTTCCGAAGACTCGTCGCGCCATAATCCGGCCGGCGATCGCCACAGAATCTTCCACTTCCGCTTCTGGGGCCAGGTCGGCGTATTTGGCCTGCAACTCAGCGGCGTGGTGGGTGGATTCCCACCGGTAGGCGTAGGGGTTCATCCCTTCGGCTTGGAGTTGATCGATCTTTTCGAGGCGGGTGGCGCGGATGTCGGCTAGCGTGGATTGAGCGGGATTGGTGTCAGCAGCCATAGGTTAATGGGGTGTAGAGGTTCAGCGGTTGAGAGGGGGGCAGTTAATGCGTTGACTTTCTATTCAATTATAGCAAAATTTCAACGTTGATTTCGAGCCGATTCGGTCAATTAAGCAGAGACCACTATACCCTAGAACCGAATTCCTGTATAGGGTTGAGCGATCATCAAGCGGTGCGATCGCCCCTCCATCCCTGCCCCAAACGTTAACTAAAATTCAAAGACAAAAGGGAGCAATGACTCCGATAATAGGAAATGAACGGTAACAAATTTAACAAAAATTCATGGCTTCCCCCCACCCCCTCACGGCCCCCACGGTCAATCAACAGGATCACCTCCACCTCGCCCCCCTCAACATCCCCACCCGTCTCCTCTTAGGCCCTGGCCCCTCCAACGCTGACCCAGCGGTGATCGCGGCCCTGAACCGCCAACCCATTGGCCACCTCGACCCCGCCTATCTCCAACTGATGGACGAGGTGCAAAGCCTGCTGCGCTACACCTGGCAAACCACCAACCCGATGACCCTCCCGATCAGCGGCACGGGGTCGGCGGCAATGGAAGCCACCTTAGCGAATGTGGTGGAGCCGGGCGATCGCGTCCTCGTTGGAGTATCGGGCTACTTCGGGCATCGTCTTGTGGATATGGCCGGGCGCTACCGGGCCGACGTGCGCACCCTCCATAAACCCTGGGGGGGCGTGTTTAGCCTCGCTGAACTCCGCACCGCCCTCGAAGAATGCCGCCCCCAAGTCCTCGCCCTCGTCCATGCCGAAACCTCCACCGGAGCGCGTCAACCCCTCGAAGGCATCGGTGCTCTCTGTCGCGAATTTGACTGCCTTTTCCTAGTGGATACCGTCACCAGCCTTGGGGCTGTACCCCTCTTCCTCGACGAGTGGAATGTAGATCTCGCCTACAGTTGCAGCCAAAAAGGGTTAAGCTGCCCCCCCGGAATTTCCCCCTTCACCATGGGCCCCCGCGCCCTCGCAAAACTCGACAACCGCAGCACCAAGGTCGCCAACTGGTATTTGGATATGTCCATGCTCCGTAACTATTGGGGCAATGGTCGGGTCTATCACCACACGGCCCCGGTTAACATGACCTATGCGATTCGTGAGGCTCTCCGTCTCCTGGCCGAAGAAGGACTCGAACAGGTGTGGGCCCGCCATCAACGCAACGCCGAACAGTTATGGGATGGTTTAGAGGCGTTGGGCCTGCGCTGTCATGTGGAGCGGGCCTATCGTCTCCCGACCCTAACCACGGTGCGGGTTCCCGATGGGGTGGATGCGAAAGCGGTGACGCGCCGCCTCTTGGCAGAATACAACCTCGAAATTGGCAACGGTTTAGGGGAACTCAGCGGCCAGGTGTGGCGCATTGGCCTGATGGGCACGAATAGCCGCCCTGAAAATGTGGAAACGGTGCTGACGGCGCTGGGCGAAGTGTTGGGGCGCTAGGACGATCGCGGGGCCGGATCTCGTCCCGGCTGATCAGGGGAATTGGGATGCGATCGCCATGGCAAACCTGCGATCGCATCCCGTTCACCCCCCGATCCACAGAAGGCTGAGAGATGCGCGATCGCACCCCCTAGCGAATCGTGATCGTATATTGACCAAGATCGTCATTGCCGTACCCATTCACAAAAACACGATAGATGCCGTTGTAGGGGAGGGTGATGGTAACGCTGGAATTACTTTCACCATTCGCATCATCATTTTGGGCCAGAATTTCTAAACCACTTTCATTAAAGACAGCGAGAAAGGTATCAAACTCATTGCTCCGGAGTTGAATCGTGATCGATTGTCCCGCTTGCCCTTCAAACAAATGTTCATCATAAAAGCTCCCATCTTCGTACTGCCGATCGTTGTTTTCAAGAGTGCCTTGACGGAGCAAGAGAAAACCCTGAGAGATACTTTGAGGATCGGGATTGATCAGGCTGGCAATTTCAGGGTTGCGGGTTTCGGGGGGGCGGTCTGGGTTGGTGGTGGTACTGGGTTGGGCGGCAATGTCGCTACCGTTGGGATCTTCGGGGGTTGGTAGGGCTGTGGTGCTGGGAACTTCAGGGGTTTCAGGAATTTCGGGGGTTTCAGGAACTTCAGGCGTTTCAGGAACTTCTGGCGTTTCAGGAACTTCAGGCGTTTCAGGAAC
>NZ_JAQMTY010000295.1 GCF_028330765.1 Spirulina subsalsa CS-330
AAAATTAAGGACTCGCTGTCGCTCGGTTTGTTTGTTGGTGCAAATTCATCTCGCCACTAAAAGGCACGTCCGCCGTTACCTTCGGTAACTCTACTCGGACTCGCTTTATAGTGGGAGTCTTCTTTGCACATTTAAGATAAATGTAATTTAGACTACAGTTCCAACTCTTGCTGAACTTAAGGAACTAATCATATGGCTGAATGCCTAGCGGCAATTTTACGATACAGTCTCAACCGAGAGTTAAGAGGGCTAACTATCTATTAGACCGCAGGTGCGGGATAACTCCCCTCAGTGGGGTGTTGTCAAGCATGTGCGGTCTAACTCCGGTATTATGGGGTGTTATTCCGCAAGTGCTGGATAACACCACAATATGGGAATTTCTACCGCAATGAAAGTAAATGCGATGGAAACACCACAGCAGCCCAAGCTTCTTGACTGCGTTCGTCAAACTGCCCGTTGTCGGCATCTCAGCCATAAAACGGAGAAGTCCTACTTGTACTACATCCGAGGCTTCATCCTGTTTCACCAGAAACGCCACCCCAGAACGATGGGCGCACCGGAAAACTGTACAAAACAGTTGCTACCGCAAAATCAATCAGGGCATTGTCAGAGAAGTTGGGAAGTACGGCGACGATCGCAATACAATCCCCCGCTTGCATTGCGATCGCTCCCGGCGGCGGGGGTATCGCCTAAAATATAAGCCTCAGCCCCTCCCAGCCCGAACCCCTCCCGATCTTCCGTGCCTCTGTGGTTCATTCAACCCCACCCCCTCAACCATGGTCACACTCCAACTGTGCCAACTCGATATTCCCCCCGGCCAACGCCTCCTCATCCATACCCGCGACTGGGCAGAATTTGAAGCCATCCTCACCGAACTGGGCGAAAAACGGTCAAGCCGCATCGCCTACAGCAACGGACGCTTGGAAATCAGAATGCCGCTACCCAAACATGAACGGGCGAAATCGATGATCGGGGACATGATCAAAATCCTCCTCGAAGAATTAGAGATGGATTGTGAATATTTTGGCTCAATTACGTTTAAACGTCAAGAGATGAATTATGGCATTGAACCCGATGACTGTTTTTACATTCAAAATCATCACATGATGATCGGTAAAGAGCGGCTCAATCTAGCCATTGATCCCCCGCCTGATCTGGCCATTGAAGTGGATGTCACCTCGAAAACACAACTCGAAGCCTACACCCGCTTAGGTGTTCCTGAACTCTGGATTTACGATCGCACCCTGACGATTTATGTCCTGCGATCGGGGGAATATCAACCCTCAGACCGTAGCCCCACGTTTCCCGATCTACCGATTTTAGACTGGGTGGCTGAAGCCTTAGACCACAGTGGCGCGATCGGGAGAAGCCCCGCCCTGCGAGCCTTCCGTCAGAAACTGCGCCAGTGAATTTCGCTGTCAACATCATGGCAAAATACTTCCACGCCATCCTCCCAGCGTAAACAGCCGTGATCAAAGCGATCGCGCCCCCGCACCAGCATTGCATTCAACCCCGCCACCGACAACAGCAAAACCACAAAGATGATTCCGATGACAGTGAGCCAGGGTTGAGGTCGGCGGGGTTGCACTACGCCGCGTTGGACCAGAAAACCTGATCCGTCCAATTGCCATGGAGGCCGAAGGGGATGTGGAGGGGGAAATGGAGGGTAGCGATCGCGCCGGCTTCGAGATCCTGGGCGTTAAAAATAGCCAAATCCGACCCGTGGCGATCGGCATCGTACACCATCATCAGCACCCAGCCCGCATCTTCATCGGTCTCGCCCGGTTTGGGCACAAAAACCGGCTCCGTCACAAACTGACACGGCCCGAAGCAGTAAAACTGCTGCGTTCCCGTGGCAAAGTCATGTTTAAGGAGAGCTTGATGGGGAGCGTGACCCGTGGGGAGGGCCGCCGCAGCGAGGTAGGTATAGCGATAGCTGCGCCCTTCGTGATCGGGATGGATGGAAGGAAATTCCACACAGCGGGATTCGATCAAGTGGGCCGTCGCGGCACGGGTGCGCAGATCAAACCGGAAACGCCACAACTGACCCGGATCAATTTTCGTGAAATCAATCTCCCGAAAATCAGAATCCGGCTCCACTTCCGGGAAATCTGCATAACAGATCGAGTCAATCCCGATCGCATCCTCGTTCTCTTCCCAGGCATTGGCATGGTGGAAAATAAACCCGGCGCGGACGTTCAAGGTTTGGACGGTACGGTTGGAGTTGGGATCACGGGGGACGATGATCACCTTCGTGTCTTGGTCGGGTTGGAATTTGATACATTCCGCCGCGCCCCGTTGGCCGAGGAGGAAGGGGAGGGGGTTGAACTGTACCGGGTTTTGGAAGAAGAAGGCGTAATGGGGGGTGATGGCGAAGTCGTGGATGAAGGCAAAACCGGGGACGGGGTGGGATTGCTTGCGTAACAGTTTGCCGTCGGGATCGAGTTCGTAGAGGTTGAGGGTGGTGACGGGGCCGGGGCTGATCGAGAAGTTAACGAGGCAGGGCTGGCCGTCATCTAGGACGCTGGCGGGGTCAATGCGGGGATGGGCGGAAAAGGAGCCGCCTTTATCCAGGATGCCATCGAGGTCATCGAGGCCGAGGGTTTCGAGGCTGTGGGGGTTGAGGCGGTGGGGTTTGCCGCCTTCCCAGAGGGCGAGGAGGCGATCGCCCCAATAGAGCACATTCGTATTGGCAATATTTTTAATGTTCAAATTAAACAGATTTGCCAGCCACCCCCCGGAGCGTTTCGTCCCAAACACGCCGCGATAGAGGCTTTTCTCGGCGGCCTGTTCTTTGACATAGCCTTCGGTGCGGACGAAGCGGTTTTGAAAATAGGCGTGACCGTCTCGAAAGGCGATCGCGCACACCATGCCATCCCCATCAAAGGGGTGATGAATCGGTTCGCCATTGATATCTAGCAAGCCGGGCCCGTTCCGAAATAACGTCCCGGTCAATTCCGGGGGAATCGTGCCAGTGATGCGATCGACAACGGTACTGATTTCCTGGCGTTGGGATTCGTAGCCCCGTTGCCAGTCTTTACGGTCAAAATAGGGCGTTGTGGTCGCGGCAGAATCGAGAGTTTGCATGATAGACAATCCAAAAATAAGCGAGTAAAGTACAGGTTTTTCAACGTGGGTCATGCCCACCGTGTCAGAGTTGCAGCGATCGCAACTAATCCCAACGCAATCGAACTACGATCGCAAAACGGGTTCCGGCGGGGTGGTGACCGGTTCAGTGGGAGGGGACGGGGGCGCGATCGCCTCCGGTTCCGGTTCGCCTGCGGGCAACCAGCCCAAAAACGGCAACGGCAGCAGCGTCGAAAGATTGGTCAGCACCACCAGCAGCCAGAGGTTGTCAAAATTGGTTTCCGTCACCCCCAACACCTGGGTCAACAGTGCCCCCAACTCTTGGGAGGTTAAATTAGACAAATTCCACACCGACATCAACAGCGCAAACAGCGTCGCCTCCACCCCCGGCGGGCAGAGTCGCGCCGACAGCACCAACACCGGCATAAACGTGATCTGGCCCACCACCGTCAAGATTAAGCTATCCCCCAAGCTGAACCAATGGTCATCGATCCCTAGGGCGCGATTGGCATGGGTGACGAGGAGCAACATCGTCATGCCCAAACCCGCCGCAATCACCGTAGACCAGCCGAGAATCACCCGGAACGGCACAGCCCGCAAGAACCGCTGATACATCCAAATCCCCACCAACGAGGCCAAGCTCGTCACCAGGCGCACCCGGCCCAAGAATTCCGCTTCAAAGCCTAATTCATTGGTCATGAAAAAGAAAAACGCCGATTCGCCCGATGGGGTCGCCTGCCAGAGAAAGACAAAGAGCGTCGGGAGCCAAATGGCTTTTTGACGCACAGCCTGCCAGAGGTTGCGGCCTTGTTCGCGGACGAGGGCGAGATGGTTGCGATCGCTCGCCACCGGCTGCTCCACAATCCACCAGGCCACCAGCGACACCAGCAGCGGAAACGTTGCCGTGATGTAAAACACCACCTGGATACTGAACGCATCCAACAGCCAGCCGCTGAGATAGGCCGTCACCAGCCCCCCCAGCGCCGAAACCCCCCAGCTTAAGGACTGGAGCGATCCCGCCTCGCTGTTGGTTTGATGGCGCACCCGCTCCACCACCACCGAATCCGCGATCACGTCACTAATCGCCACCGACAGGGAAGCCACCAGCATGGCCGCCGTCGCCGTTACTGCCGAATTCACCACCATCGCCAAGGACAACCACGCCGCCATCCCCAAAATCCCCGACAGGATTAGATAGGGCCGCCGCCGATAGCGAAACAGCGGAAACCCATCAGACAAAAAGCCAAACACCGGCTTAATCACCCAAGGCAACGCCGCCACCCCACCCAAGGCCGCCACCTGGGCCGGACTGAGGTGTAGCTCATCCTTGAGGAAAAAACTGACGGCGAGGCGGGAGAGTCCTAAAATTCCTTGGACAAAATAAACCGTTAAAATGGCAATCAGTTCGGGGGTCGGTTCATTCCCAAATAAGACCTTTTTGATCAATGACTGTTTAAAGCGATCCAGACTGGATGCGGAGCTAACCATAGAGTATGTGAATTCGTGCAACAGAATCTTGGTGATGCGGAGACGGGCAAATGCGTCTTGAGTGGTTATTTATAGTGTACCAAGAGTAAATTTTTTTTAAGTTTTGTCACTTTTCATATCATAGACGGCTGATTTCGATTTATGGGGTGCGTAGAGAAAAAAGCGGCTGAATGGTCAGTCTTTCCGGCATTGTGACGACATCCCCCCTCCTTCCTCCTTCCTATGGAACGCCAACTCTCAAAATTGCCCCCACTGTTCAGCCGTATTCAAGAGCGATTGCCGGATTGGACGGGCTTTAACGTTGCTGTGGTGTCGGTGGTGATTGTGTCGGGGAGCCTGTTGGGGGTGAGGGCGATCGGAGGGTTAGAGCGGCTAGAACTGGCGATGTATGACCTGATGGTGCGCCAGTCTCCGGAACTGCCGCCCGATGAGCGGATCACGGTGGTAGCGATCACCGAGGCTGATCTTCAAGCCCAAAAACGCTGGCCGCTGACGGATGCGGTGCTGGCAGAGGTGCTCCGTAATTTACAGGCGCAGCAACCCCGTGTAATTGGGTTGGATCTGTATCGGGAGTTTGCGGTCGAGCCGGGATCTGAGGCACTGACGGAACAACTCCAAGCTAGCAATGTGGTGACGATCGAGACGATTCCGGTGGGGACGTTGGAAGCCGTTCCGCCGCCGCCTGCCTCACCGCCGGAACAGGTGGGGTTTAATAATTTGCCGACGGATTTGGATAATGTGGTGCGGCGGGCGTTTCTCTATTTGCCGCGACCGGATGGAGCGGTGGGGACGGCGTTGGGGATGCAGTTGGCCCTGCGCTATTTGGCGGCGGAGGGGATTGAGCCGATCGAGAGTCCGCGTTATGCCAATACGGTGCAGTTGGGGGATGCGCCGTTTTTGCAGCTAACGCCCACGTCGGGGGGCTATGAGCAGGCGGATGCGGGGGGCTATCAGATGCTGTTGAACTATCGGGGGGCGGAGGAGGCGATCGCTACTGTGACCCTTAGTGATGTGTTGGCGGGCGAGGTTGATCCGGAGTTGGTGCGCGATCGCATCGTCTTGATCGGCAGCAGTGCCACGAGTTTGCTCGATCGCAAGCCCACGCCCCACAGTGTCAACCTCTCCGGGGATGGTAAGGTTCCCGGCGTGGTGATTCATGCCCAGGTGGTGAGTCAGATTATTGATGCGGCCTTAGGCGATCGCCCCCTCTTTCGGTTTTGGCCCGCCTGGGCCGAAGTGGTCAGCCTCATCGCCAGCGCCCTCCTCAGCAGCATTGTTGCCTGGCGACTCCGACACCCCATCCTCCTGATCAGTTGCATCGGCGGCGGCATCGTGCTCATCCTCGGCGGTGGCTTCGCCCTGTTCGCCACCCAATCCCTGTGGATACCGATCATTACCCCCGTCCTGGGAGTATTGCTCACGGCCGCCTTGATCGTCACCTATCAATCCTACGATGACCATTGCCGCCGCCAAATCGTCATGCAGTTGCTCGGTCAAAACACCTCCCCGGAAATTGCCGAAGCCCTCTGGCAAGGCCGCGATAAACTCCTCAAGGCCGGGAAACTGCCGGGGATTCGTCTCACGGCCACGATTCTCTTCCTCGATATCAAAGGGTTTAGCACCGTCTCAGAAAAGATGGAGCCGGAAGAACTGCTCGATTGGCTCAATGATATTTTGGGCGAAATCACCTCCGAAGTCCTGTCCCGTGAGGGCATTGTGAATAAATTTACCGGCGATGGCGTGCTGGCCATTTTCGGCGTGCCCCTGTCCCGGATTCAAAAGGCCGAGGTGGAACTCGATGCCCAACATGCGGTGTATTGTGCCTTGGCGATTAGCGATCGCCTCACCGCCCTCAACCAACGCAACCATGACCAAGGCCTCCCCGACATTCAAATGCGGATCGGCATTTTTACCGGCCCTGTCGTCGTCGGTTCCCTCGGTGGCAAAGACCGCCTTGAATACGGCGTATTGGGGGATAGTGTCAATACCGCCTCTCGCCTCGAATCCTGCGAAAAACACCGCCAACCCACCGATTGCCGCGTCCTGATCGCTAAAGAAACCCTCCAATATTTAGGCGATCGCTTCGAGGTGGAAGGCTGGGGGCCCCTCGCCCTCAAAGGCAAGCAACAGATGATCGAAGTCTTCCGCGTCGTTAAGCATCTCATCCCCGAAGAAGCCGTCCTTTAATCGCGCCTCAGGCAATCGTTGAGCAGCAACATCAGCAAAGCCGCAAGCAGGCGCAATTGCGGAGTTGCCGGAGGTGATGCCGATCTTGCGTTGGCAATAGTGGGATTGCCTGTGGGATCATGCTCTACAATGAATTTCCCGTCGTTGGTGCGCGTCCCGTGGGGCATTGACCCAGAGCCGCACGTTGCCGGAACTTATCTGCATCTGGTGTTTTTTATAAAAAAAACAATCTGATACGCTAGATATAGCGTAGGATAAGAGTCCGCATCAGAGAAGGGAGAGTCACACACCATGAATCATCTACAGGAATGGGCCGCGAGTGGCGTGGATCATGAACTCACCCAATTAAACGTCCGTGCGTTAACCGGCAATAGTAGCTACGATTATTTGTTCTATGCCGACACGCTGCCCCGCCGGAATGATGGGCGATTGCGCGATCGCATCCTCAACCGTTACCACCATTTAGACCAAGGCGGCTGGTGGTGTTCTGGGGTGGATCTGCTCACCGGCAACGAAGACCTTTGGGGCTGTTTTAAACCGATTACCCCGCGCCACAGTGCCGATCGCCGCAAAGTGATCAAGTACGAACACCCGCCCCAGGCTGAAACGGGAGTGTTCGCCCTGCGGGTTCCCCTCCACATCGCCCAAAAAATCGCCGCTCGTTATGATCATCCCTACGATGCCGCTACCCATTCGGATACCGCGTTTTGGCAATGGTTCGCTGATCATCCTGATATTCCCCTGTGTTTAACTGAAGGGGCGAAAAAGGCCGGGGCATTGCTCACCGCTGGGTTTGCGGCGATCGCCCTGCCGGGAGTCAATGGCGGCTATCGTACCCCCCGCAATGATCACGGAGAACGCACGGGGCGATCGCGCCTCATCCCCCAACTGGCCAAACTCGCCCAACGCCGCCCGGTGTACATCGTCTTCGACCAAGACCGCAAACCCCACACGATCAAAGCCGTCAACGCCGCGATCCGCCAAACCGCCTATCTCCTCGATCAGCAAGATTGTGAGGTGCGGATTGTGTCCTGGGATGCCCAAGATGGTAAAGGTGTCGATGATCTGATTGCCCAGATGGGCCAAGCCCAATTTGAAGCCGCCTATCGTGAGGCGCTGCCCTTTGAAACCTGGAAGGCCACCACCTTCACCCAACTCACCCACCCGGCCCAAATTTCCCTCAACGATCGCTACATTCCCCCCCTCAGCATTCCCCACCAAGCCCAATTAATTGGGATTAAATCCCCCAAGGGAACCGGCAAAACCCAGTTTTTAGAGAAAGTGGTAGCCGATGCGATCGCCCGTCACCAATGGGTGCTCGTCATCGGTCACCGCGTCCGCCTCGTGGAAGACCTCTGCCAACGGTTCGGCCTCCAATACATCAGCGAAGTCCAAACCCACCCCGACGGCTCCACCGGCGGTTATGGTCTCTGCATTGATTCACTGCATCCCCATTCCCGCGCCAGTTTTAACGCCGCCGACTGGCAAGATGGCGTGGTGATTATTGATGAAATTGAGCAAGTCCTCTGGCATGGCTTAAACTCCAGCACCTGTAGCGGCAACCGCGTCGCCATCTTAAAATCCTTCAAAACCCTGATGCAAAACGTCTTGGGGGGGCGGGGTCAGGTCTATGTGGCCGATGCGGATCTCAGCGATGTATCCATTGACTACCTTCGATCCCTCGCGGGGGTGGATTTGACCCCGTTCATCGTCGAAAACCGTTGGCAACCCACCACCGAAGCCTGGGACGTTTATCACTATTCCGACCCCACCCCCGATCGCCTCGTTCACGATCTAGAGCAGCACATTCGGGACGGCGGCAAGCCCTTCGTCTGTCTATCGGCGCAAAAAGTGCGCAGCCAATGGGGAACCTCCAACCTCGAAGCCTATCTGTGCCAACAGTTTCCCACCCTGAAAATCCTCCGCATTGATTCGGAATCCCTCGCCGATGCTACCCATCCCGCCGCCCAATGTTTGGAGCAACTTGATGTTCTCTTGCAGCAGTATGATGTGGTGCTAACCAGTCCCTGTTTGGAAACGGGGGTGAGTATTGATCTGCGGGGACATTTCACCTCGGTGTGGGGGATTGCCCAGGGGGTGCAGGCGGAAAATTCGGTGCGGCAGGCCTTGAGTCGGGTGCGGGAAAATGTGTCGCGGCATCTGTGGATCGCGCCCTTTGGGTTTAATACGGTGGGGAATGGGTCTACGTCGATCGCCTCTCTCCTCGATTCTGGGCAACGCCTCACCCAACTGAATATCCGCCTCTTGCAACAGTCGGATCTCACGGGGTTAGATGATCTTGAAACGGGGTTTCAGGCGGAATCGTTGCTCTGTTGGGCGCAGTTGGCGGTGCGGGTCAATGCGGCGATGACCCACTACCGCGATCGCGTTTTAGCGGCACTCCGGGGCGAAGGCCATCACCTGATCCCGGTGCTGGAACCCTTGCCCCTGCCAGAGACGACGGCAGACGGTGACCCAGAGCCTAGCCCCTCCTTGGGGGATGTGGTGGCGGAGGTGCGCGATCGCAACTATCACGACGAATGTAGTGCGATCGCCACCGCTGCCGACCTCACCACCCCCGACTATCAACACCTCAAAAAACAACTGGTCAAAACCCCAGAGCAACGCCGCCAAGTGCGCAAACATGACCTCAAACTCCGCTACGGCATTGAAGTCACGCCGGATCTCGTGGAACGGGATGACCATGGCTGGTATCAACAACTGCGCCTCCATTACTACCTCACCCTGGGCCGTCCCTACCTGACGGAACGGGATGCGAACCTCGCCCAACAGATGATCTTGCAGGGAGATGGGGCCATTTTTGCGCCGGACTTTAATCGGTCGCAGTTGGGGGCGGTGATTGGCACGCTTGATGTTTTAGGAATTTCAACGCTGTTGAACAATCCCCAGCGCCAGCTTCGCAACACCGACGCGGATTTAGTGGCGCTGCAACAGTTAGCGATCGCCAATCGCACCTTCATCAAAGCCGCTCTTGGGGTCGGCATTGCCAAAAATTCCAGTGCGGTCTTGATTTTGCGGCGTTGTTTAGAACAATTGGGCTATGGGGTGCAGTGCATCAAGTGCGAAGGCCAACGCATCCCCGGCAAAACCAAACGCAGCCGCAGTAAGCGCATCCGCGTCTACCAAATCGAACCCCCCAACGATGGCCGCGCTGCCGTCTTCGCCGCCTGGCTCCAACGCGAAACCCCCTGCGACCCCGACGGCTGGCCGGAACAACCGTCATCCCTAGGCCTCGCGCCATCAGATGAGGGCTATGAACAGTTAAGCCTCTTCGCGTGAGCGACTGCTGATCCATAACGTGCAAATGTTGACCTACCTGCAATTGCTCCCCCTAATTAGGGCAGCGAGCTAGAAGCTCGCACTCCAGGGAATGACAGCAATTGGTAGTGTGAGCCTCTGGCTCATTCCTGCTCCGATCGCTCACCCCGGCAACGCCTGCCGCACTTGTTCTAACTGGGCCGGCGTATGGGTGGCCATCACCGAAAAGCGGAGGCGACTGGTGGGAACGGTGGGGGGACGAATGGCGGGGACGAAAATGCCGCGATCGCTCAACTGGGCCGACATC
Source organism: Spirulina subsalsa CS-330 (assembly GCF_028330765.1). Lineage (GTDB taxonomy): Bacteria > Cyanobacteriota > Cyanobacteriia > Cyanobacteriales > Spirulinaceae > Spirulina > Spirulina subsalsa_A. Next base: position 10,349 of record NZ_JAQMTY010000295.1, read on the forward strand.
TGTAACGCCGCTGCGGGACTCGCCATCTTCGCACAGAGAATCGGGGATTCCGAGGGGAGCAGGTCAAACGTTGCCCCTAGAATGTCTCGCAATTGGGCCACATTGCGCCAGAGGTGCGATCGCCGTTCCGGTTCTGTCTTCACCACCTGCACCGCTGCCAACGCCGCCGCCGTATCCCCCGGCGATAGCCCCGTCGTATAGATCCAACTGGGGGCCCGATTGCGCAGAAAATCAATCACCAACGCCGACCCCGCCACATACCCCCCCAAACTCCCCAGAGCCTTACTCAGCGTCCCCACCTGAATCAACGGCTGTCCTGTACAACCAAAATGCTCCACCACCCCCGCCCCCGTTGCTCCCATCACCCCCGTCCCATGGGCTTCATCCACCAACACCATCGCGTCATAGTCTCGCCCCAGGGAGAGAATACCCGGCAACGGGCAGAGATCCCCATCCATACTAAAGACGCTATCGGCGGTGATCAGGCAGCGGCGATGGTGGGGGCGGTGCTGCTCCAATTGGGCGGCCAGATCCGCGAGATCATTATGGGCAAAATCAATCACCGTCGCGCCGCTCAGAGTTGCCCCGGCCTTGAGGCTGGAATGGTTATACTGATCGCCCACAATCAAATCCCGTGGGCCCATCAACGCCGCGATCGCCCCCAGATTGGCCAAATAACCAGAGCTAAACACAAGGGCGGCTTCGGTCTGCTTGAGAGCGGCGATCGCGGTTTCGAGGGCCTGATGAATCTCCCGCTGGCCACTGGTGAGGCGCGATCCCGTGCTGCCCGTCCCATAGGTGCGCACCGCCGCGATCGCCGCCGCGATCAGCCGTTCATCCCCCGCCAACCCCAGATAATCATTACTGGCAAAATTGAGCAGCGATCGCCCCTCCAGAGCAATCATCGGCCCCGCCTTCCCCGCCAACGGCTTCACCGCCCGATGCCACTGCGCCCGCCGAATCGTCGCCAAGGATTTTTCCAACCATCCATAAGGGTCAGCCATGCCCGTTAAAAGAACTCCTCTACCTCACAACCTATCGATCGCATTCTAGGGGCCGGAGAACACGGCCGCTTCCACATCGTTGCGACTGAGGGAATATTTAAACGATCGCACAATATCCTTCATCCCTTCCCCCGCATCGATGTAGCGCACCGATACTTCTTCGACTTCTAAGAGAATTTCCGCTTGCCAGGTGGGACAGGCGATCGTCCAGCGGTTGAGTTGGTCGCGGTCTTGGTGACAGCCCATGGTGGTGAGCCACTGTTCGAGGGCGGGGAGGGGGTGGTTATAGAGGGGAGTTTCGGGGGTGGGTAGGGCAGTCATGGGTTCGGTCTTGAGTTACGGGGTGGGCAGTTGAAACGCGGTATCTCCTTGGGCGAGACCAACGGCGATCGCGACGAGCAAACAACCGAGAAACGTCACCCCTAAGATACAGAGGGCGAAGAGTTCCCCGGAGGATAGGGGGCGATCGCTGGGGTCGAGATAGGCCGATCGGGGCCAATCTTGATCCGCAGCATCTGACCAATCGGGGGGATCGGGCTGAATCACGTTCCAGCGAGAATAGCCAATTTGAGCATCATAGAGCAAACGGCGTTGGGGATTGCTCAGGGTGGCGTAGGCTTCGTTGAGTTGTTGAAACTTGGCCGTGGCCACGGCTTGGGGTAATTCGGTGGTGTCGGGGTGGTATTTTTTGCTCAAGTCTCGATAGGTGCGCCGGATTTCGAGCACCGATGCAGAGGGATGAATCCCCAAGATCCCATAGTAGCTGTTGAGAATTCGGGTTTCTGGGGTGGGCGGGCGATGATCAGACTCTGAGGCCATAGCAACAACAGAAAATTCTGACCTATTCTAACGACGATCGCCCCGTCTCGGTTGAGCAGGGCCCGGTGGCGATCGCCGTCGCTGCCCTGAGGGTGGGAGATCTTCTCGATCTGAATATTCTGTGGAATCAAGCTCACTACCGAGGGACAATCCCCCGTAGAATATTGGCCAGTCATGCTTTGATCGTTCCTGATTCCTAAAAACCCCTATGAATACGGCTCCCTTTGGTACGTGGCAATCTCCGATTACGTCTGATTTGATTGTGTCGAGTTCCATCGGGTTGGGAGGAGTCGCCCTCGATGGAGAGGCTTTGTATTGGGTGGAAAGTCGGCCCTCGGAAGGGGGGCGGACGGTGATTGTGCAAGCCCAGGGAGAGCAGGATTGCACGCCAGCGCCGTTTAATGTGCGATCGCGGGTTCATGAATACGGCGGCGGTGCGTCGTTAATTGCCGATGGGGTGATTTATTTTGTCAATTTTGCCGATCAACGCATCTATCGCCACGCGCCGGGGGCAGAACCCCAACCCCTCACCCCAGAAAATCAGCACCGCTACGCTGAAATGCAACTGGATCGCGATCGCAACCGCCTCATTGCCGTGGGCGAAGACCACAGCCAAGGCGGCCACGAGCCGCGCAATTTACTGGTCAGTATTGACCTCGCCACCGGAGCCGTTACCCCCATCGTCACCGGCAGCGATTTCTACGCCTCGCCCCGTCTCAGTCCCGATGGCTCACGCCTGGCCTGGGTGGATTGGCATCATCCCCAAATGCCCTGGGACGGGACACAGCTTTGGGTGGCGGAATTTGACGCGCCGGGAAAATTGGGGCTACCGCGCCGCGTGGCGGGGAGCAAGACCGAATCGATCTGTGCGCCGTTGTGGTCACCGGATGGGGTGCTATATTTTGTCAGCGATCGCAATAATTGGTGGAATCTGTATCGCGATCAGGGCGGGATTGAGCTTGTTTATGAACAGGCGGCAGAATTTGGCTACCCCCATTGGGTCTTTGGTGTGCAGCCCTACCGCTTTCGAGATGCCCAGAACCTGATTTGCACCTATAGCCAAAACGGCCAGGACTACCTCGCTCAGTTGGATCTCCGCAGCGGCACATTAACCCCGGTCGATCTACCCTTTACGAGTTTGGGATCGCTGCAAATTAGCGGCGATGTGGTCTATGCGATCGCCGGTTCCCCCACCCAACCCACCCAACTGATCCGCCTCGACCTCACCAGCGGCGCGTATCAAACCCTGAAAAGCGCCAGCAGCCTCACCGTTGACCCCGGCTATCTCTCCAGCCCAGAAGCGATCGCCTTTCCCACCACCGACGGCCAAACCGCCCACGCCTGGTATTACCCCCCCCAAAACCAAGACTACACCGCCCCCGACGGCGAACGCCCGCCCCTCCTGGTGAAAAGCCACGGCGGGCCCACCGCCGCCGCCTCAGCCACCCTCAACCTGCGGATTCAATATTGGACGAGTCGCGGCTTTGCCTATGTGGATGTGAACTATGGCGGCAGCACCGGCTACGGACGCGCCTATCGTCAACGCTTAAACGGCAATTGGGGGATTGTGGATGTGGATGACTGTACGAATGTGGCGGTTTATCTTGCCGAGCAGGGCCGAGTGGATCGCGAACGGTTAGCGATCGCCGGCGGCAGTGCGGGCGGCTACACCACCCTCGCGGCCTTGACGTTTAAAGATGTGTTCAAAGCCGGCGCGAGCTACTACGGCGTGAGCGACCTCGAAGCCCTCGCGAAAGATACCCACAAGTTTGAAGCCCGCTACCTTGACGGATTGATCGGCAAATACCCCGCAGAGAAAGCCGTGTATGAAGCGCGATCGCCCATCCACCACACCGAACACCTCGCCTGTCCCGTCATCTTCTTCCAAGGCCTCGAAGACAAAGTCGTCCCCCCCAACCAAGCCGAACTCATGGTCAACGCCCTCAAAACCAAAGGTCTCCCCGTCGCCTATGTCCCCTTTGAAGGCGAACAACACGGCTTCCGCAAAGCCGAAAACATCAAACGCGCCCTCGACGGCGAATTCTACTTCTACAGCCGCGTCTTCAACTTCACCCCCGCCGATCCCCTCCCCCCCATCGAAATTGTCAATCTCCCCGACTAACCCAAAATAGAACAACTCCACCATGGCCGGAATTGAAGGCATTAAAATCAAAAACTACCGCACCCTCAAAAACATCACCCTCGGCAAACTCTGGAATAGTCAAACCAAAAAATCCCTCACCCCCATGACCGCCGTGATTGGTAAAAATGGAGCGGGCAAAAGTACCCTTTTTGATGCCTTTGGGTTTTTGGCAGATTGTCTAAAAAATGGTGTAGAAGAAGCCTGTGATGCACGGGGGCGCGGGGGATTTCAGCGTATTCGGTCTCAGGGAGAAAATGGCAGTATTGACTTTGAACTCTATTACAAAGAAGATCAAACTTCACGCCCCATCACCTATGAACTCGCCATTGATCTTGATGCATCGGGTCGGCCCTTTGTCAAAAAGGAACGACTCCGGCAGCGACGGAAGGGGCAAAAAACAGGCTGGCCGTTTTCATTTTTAATGCTCAACGAAGGAAAAGGGGTAGCCTGGAAAGGAGACGAAGAAGGACAACAAGTGAATGAAGACCAAGAACTCTTCGATTTGATCACACTCATTGAGCAGCTTAATCAGAGTAATTCTGAAGAAAGTAAGGAAACTGAGGTCGTTGAATTGAGTGATCAGCGCCGTCTCGGTATCGCGACATTAGGCGCATTAAAGCAACACCCTCGCATTACCCTATTTCGGAGATTTATTGAAGGGTGGTATCTCAGTTACTTTACGCCTGATGCGGCTCGTAGTTTGCCTTTGGCAGGGCCGCAAAAACATCTTAATATTCACGGCGATAATTTAGGAAATGTGGTGCAATTTATGGAGCGAGAGCATCCGCGAAAATTCCGTGCGGTGCTTGAGAGTATTTCACGAAAAATACCGGGAATTCATCAAATAAGTACAGAAAAAAGCCCCGATGGTCGGCTCTTACTGAAGTTCAATGATAAAGGGTTTGATGATCCGTTCTATGTTCAGCAGATGTCGGATGGAACATTAAAAGTTTTTGCTTATTTACTCCTGTTAGAAGATCCATCGCCCCCCCCATTTATTTGCATTGAAGAACCGGAAAACGGTTTGTATCATAAGTTACTCGAAACCTTGGCTCAGGAATTTCGGAACCATGCCACCGGAAGAAAGGGGGGGTCTCAAGTTTTTATTACAACACATCAGCCCTATTTTGTGGATGCGCTACAACCGGATGAAGTTTGGGTTCTTGAGAAAGGAGAGGATGGGTTTTCAAGAATGAAGCGGGCTAGCGATGATCCTTTAATTCAGAGTTTTGTGGATCAGGGTCTGCCTTTAGGTGGGCTTTGGTATAGTGATTACCTAGACTCAAGATAATGTATAGTAATCCTATTTGATTCATGAACAGGCAAGGGGCTTAAGCCCCTTGTTATTTGATTTATGAACAGGCAAAGGGCTTAAGCCCCTTGTTGATGAGGAGATAAGATCTTCGATTGATTTAGGATCGCTATATGCATTTTGAAGTTTTGATTGAAGATCAATCAGGAAAAACGGCCCTAGAGATTCTCATTCCGAAAATTATCGATTGTGATCAACATACTTTTACCGTTCACGCCTATAAAGGAACTGGGCGTATTCCGCCAAACCTGAACCCTAATCTAGATCCTAAAAAACGAGTGTTGCTCGATCAACTGCCTCGACTGATTCAGGGCTATGGTCAAACATTTGCCAAGTATCCTACGAGCTATCCTGCCGTATTGATGATTATTTGTGATTTGGATGATCGCTGTTTACATCGGTTTCGCCAAGAGTTAATCGCCTGCTTAGAGCGTTCAATACCTCAGCCAGAAACGTATTTTTGCCTTGCGATTGAGGAGGGTGAGGCATGGTATTTAGGGGATTTCAATGCGATTAAATCCGCATATCCACAGGCGAAAGAGTCTGTTTTGAATTCCTATGAAAATGATGCGATTTGTGGCACTTGGGAAGTGTTAGCGGATGCGATCGCATCTGGTGGGTCAAAATGGTTGACGCGCCAAGGTGGGGGACGAGTCGGCCAAGAAAAAATGGTGTGGGCCGAGACGATTCCCCAATATATGGATATTGATCAAAATCGATCGCCTAGTTTTTGTTATTTTCGGGACAAGCTGCGCCGGGCGATCGCATCTCGTTAGAACAGCGATCGCATCCCATGACCGTCTGAATCATCCCATCAAAAGCGGCGGAAGAAGGTGAAGAGGTTGCGCAGAAAAGTTTGTAAGCCGGTTTGTTGGGCGTAGCGTTGTTTTTGGTGGAGGAGGGCGGTTTTGCTGCTGACTTCGGCGAGGGTGGGGTAGATGTGGATGCCGGTGAGTTTGGAGACGGGGAGTTTGTTGGCCATGGCGAGGACGATTTCATGGATCAGTTCGCCGGCCATGGGGCCGACCATGTGAGCGCCGAGGATTTCACCGTTTTTGCGAGTGATGATTTTACAAAATCCGTCGGTGGCTCCTTCGGCTTGGGCGCGGTCAACGCCGGAAAAGGGTTGTTTGAGGATCGTGATGTCGTCGCCGTAGCGATCGCGGGCCTGGGGTTCGCTCAGGCCGACTCGTGCCAGTTCGGGGTCGGTGAAGGTGGCCCAGGGGATGACGCGATAGTTGACTTTGCTGGGGAAGAAGCGTTTGAGGGGCGAAAATAGGGCATTGGTGAGGACGTAAACGGCTTCGTAGCCCGCAACGTGGGTGAATTGATAGCCGCCGATCACGTCGCCGCAGGCGTAGATGCGGGGGTTGCTGGTGCGCAGGGCGGCATCGACGTTAACGCCGGTTTTGTCGTAGGTGACTCCGGCGGCGGTGAGGTTGAGGCTGTCCACGTTGGGGAGGCGACCAGCGGAGACGAGGATTTCATCGACGCTGATTTCTTCCCCGGCAGCCCAGATGTGTTTTTTGCCGTCGATGATGCGGACTTTTTCGGCGCGGGTGTTGTTGAGAATGCGGATGCCTTCGGATGCGAGTTGTTTTTCAATGACGATCGCAGCGTCGGGGTCTTCTTTGGGGAGGATGCGATCGCGACTGGACAGAATCGTCACTTTCGCCCCCAAACGATGGAGGGCTTGGCCCAGTTCACAACCAATCGGCCCCGCACCGATTAACGCGAGGGTTTTGGGGCATTCGGTGAGGGTGAAGACTTGCTCGTTGGTGATGAATCCGGCCTCGGTGAGGCCATCAACGGGGGGAATGGCAGGGCGCGATCCGGTGGAGATCACGAAGGCGCGGGCGGTGAGGCGGCGGCCGTTGACCTCGAAGCTGGTGCGATCGCAAAATTGCCCAGAGCCAAAAATCACCTCCACCCCCAGGCTGCGAAACCGTTCCGGGGAATCGTGGGGTTCAATGGTTTGGATCACGTTATGGACATGGCCCATGGCTTCGCGGAAGTTAATCCGGGGCGGGTCAGCATAGACCCCAAACCGGGAACCGTGGCGGGTGTCGTAGGCAACGCGGGCCGCATGGATCAGGGATTTACTTGGGACACAGCCATGCCAAAGGCAATCGCCGCCGAGCTTGTCTTTTTCCACCAGAGCCACTTTCGCGTTTAATTGGGCGGCAGCACTGGCCACCACCAACCCACCGGAACCGCCCCCAATAATCACCAAATCGTAATCCACTGCCATGCTATTCTCCTCCCAACGCTCAGATCTGTAAGCTCGTTTTGATCGTCAGTGTAGTCAGGAATTCCGGCAGAAGCACTGAAAAGATACTGAATCTTTGCTGAGAGGGGGTTTTAATGGTGGCGATGGAGGAAGGTTTGGACATCGTTGGCGGTGGGGAGGGCAGCGATCGCGCCTAATTTTTGGGTCGTCAACGCTCCGACGGCGGCGGCATAGGTGACGATCGCTTTTGCTTTGTCCGGATCGCCTAAACTGGTCACCCCTTGGGCACAGAGTTGATGGACGAAGCCCGCCACGAACCCATCCCCCGCGCCCGTGGTATCCACGACGGGCACAGTAAACGGATCAACCTGGCCGACATTTTCCGAAAGACAATAGGCGATCGCGCCTTCGCCCCCCTGGGTGACCATGACCCCTTCCACACTGTCTAAATATTCCGCGATCGCCGCCGGATGGGTGGTGTTGAAAAAGAGGTGCGCCTCTTCCTGGGCGAGTTTGACAAAATCCACCCGTGGCCAGAGTTCAGCGATTAACTCCGGGGCAGCGGTGGGATCGGGCCAAAACATCGGTCGCCAATTCACATCCAGCACAATCCGGAGATGATACTGATCTGCCAAGTCCAACGCCCGCCACAGGGCCGCCCGACTGGTGGGATAGGCGAGGGCGATCGTCCCCAACACCAAAACATCAGCGGCTTGGAACAGCGCGAGGGGAAACTGATCCCCGTCTAATTGGGCATCGGCAAAATCGGCGGGATTGCGATCGCCAAACCCGGCAAAGGTGCGATCGCCCGTCTCCGTGCGCGTCACGTACACCTCACGAGTGGGAGCCGTGGGGTGAGACTGCATCCCCGCCATCTCAAACCCTGCCGCCCGATAGCGATGCAGTAACTCCTGACCCGCCGCATCCGTGCCAACACACCCCAGGAGCGCCGCCGAGGTTCCCAAGCGATTCAAACCCCACACCACATTTGCCGGGGCCCCACCCACCTGTTTTGTCCAGTGCGTCACCGCCTCAGGTGCGATTCCCGCCTCCACGGCCAGGGCATCCCACAGTAATTCGCCAATCCCGATCACACGCACCATACTTTTACTCGGCAAAGTATAAAAAACTACAACATTCTGAACCCAGACTACGATTCAGAAGGTAAACATTCTCTAGAATAGGGTAAGTAAAAATCACTATTTAGGCTTGTTTTCATGACTGAATCTCATCCTTCAAACTCCATAACACTATCTGAGCGAGAAGTGCAAATCATTGAACTGGTCGCCAATGGGCTGACCAATCAAGATATTGCCGAAAAACTCGCCATCAGTAAGCGAACAGTAGACAACCATATCAGTAATATTCTGACCAAAACAGCCATGGGCAATCGTGTCGCCCTCGTCCGTTGGGCGCTGCAATGGGGCAAGGTCTGTTTAGATGAGGTGAATTGTTGTGTTTTGCCCACATCGCAGCCGGTGAATGGTCAAGCTTAACGGGGGTTTTCGCGTGGGTTTGCTAGGGATACTGTGGATCAGTGGTTGTCGCGCTCGCACTGCGATCGCACCGCCGCCCGTCCCCTTTGGAGCCACCCTCAACAGTCGCGCCGCCGATCAACAGCCCCGCCTCTCCTACAGTGGTCAATACCTCGTCTTCACCTCAGACCGGCGCGGCCAACAGCGCGTCTTCCTCTACGATCTCCAGCGTCGCCAACTGATCCCCCTCCCCGGCCTGAATCAACAGGGCATCTTCACCGATCAACCCGACATCAGCGCCGATGGTCGTTATCTTGTCTATGTGTCGGAACAATACGGCAAACCCGATGTATTTCTCTACGATCGCCAAAGTCTCCGCGCCGAACCCCTCACCCGCGATCTCCCCGGCGAAGCCCGTCACCCCACGATCAGCGGCAATGGTCGTTTCGTCGCCTACAGCACCAACCGCACCGGCCAATGGGATATCGAAGTGTTCGATCGCGGCGTTGAAGCCCCCACCTCCCTCCCACCCCAAACGCCGGCTCCTTGATCCTCATGAGGAAATTAATCCCGTGGAAAAATCGCCTCATACAAATCCGCTAACGCAATCTCCACATTGAGCGATCGCAGGGTCAGCGTTGCGTCTGTGCCCTGGTGGTCAATGTATAACCATTCCTTTGCCGTTTGTTTCACATATTGTTCAACCTGGGGTTGATCTTGGGCGATGAGGAGATAGTCCTGGATGCTGGGAATGGTGCGATAGGCCGCGAATTTTTCGGCGCGATCGTACTGTTGCGTAGAGGGTGACAACACTTCCGCCACCACAATCGGATTCATCACCGTATCCGTGCGACCCGGTTTCAACTCCACCGGGCGCGGGGTCACCATGGTGTCGGGATAGGTGTAGATATTTTTGTCTGGAATCCACAACCGCTGATCCGTGATGAAAATGCAATAGGGTTGACCTTTAAGCGCAACGCGCAGCAGGGCGTTAAAGATACTGTTCAATTCGTTGTGAGTAGGGGTTCCACCTGTCATGGGAATAATGTCTCCATCGCGATATTCATTACGGTGTTCGGATGCTACTTCTAAGGCGAGATAGGCTTCGGCGGTGTAGGTTTTGGGTTCAGACGCAGCGATCGCCATGGTGCTAGACCTCCGGGATATGTTGATGGTCAAGGGTTACGCTCTTACCTTGGCATATTTAGCAATGGGTTCACAGGATCAGGACTTACGCAAATTTCTGGCCAATCTCTCAGTTTTTCGTTGAGGCAAGGGGCTTAAGCCCCTTGTTTGTGTGTGTCCCTGCGTAAATCCTGAGGATATGAGGGGAAAAGTTGAGTTAGAGCAGTTCGCGCCGTCCTTCTAAGGCTCGCGCTAGGGTCACTTCGTCGGCATATTCCAGGTCGCCCCCCATGGGCAACCCAAAGGCGATTTGGGTGACTTTGACGAAGGGTTTCACCAGTTGACTGATGTAGAGAGTGGTGGTTTCGCCTTCGACGCTGGGGCTAATGGCGAGGATGATTTCGGTGATGTCGGCTTTGCTGGCGCGGCGGATCAGGGGTTGGATGCTGAGTTGATCGGGGCCGATGCCGTCCATGGGGGAAATGACCCCGCCGAGGACATGGTAGCGGCCCCGATATTCGCGGGTTTTTTCCAGGGCAATCACATCGCGGGAATCGGCGACGACGCAGAGGGTATGGGGGTCACGGGTGCGATCGCTACAAATCGAACAGACCGGCTCCGCCGAGAGATGAAAACAGGTTTGGCACAGGCCCACCTGATGGCGGGCATTGACGATCGCCGCCGCCAATTCGTCCGCCTCTGCCGCTGGCCGTTTGAGAATATGCAGGGCGAGACGTTGGGCCGTCTTCGGGCCAACGCTGGGCAGTTTTTGTAACTGTTCAATTAACCGGGCAAGGGGCGGCGTATAAATGGTTCAACTCCTTTCGGTTGGGGATACGTCCGTTCAAAAACGGCCAAGCCTCCGGATCGGGCCAGGCTCAAGGGGATTTCCATCTTACGGGAATTTGGGTCGCAGCGGTGAGGGTTTGGGCGAGGGTGGTGAGGGTCTCGGAGTCCACACAATGGAACTGCTGGGCGGGAGTGCGATCGCCCCCCTCATTGCCTCGCCCGGCGAGCGATCGCTCGCGGGGTTTCGGCCGAGATGGCGTATTCAAATAGACCACGGTGGGCTGTAAGTGCTGAAGTTTAGCGATGTAATCGGCCCGTTCCTGCTCCGACCAGGGCCGAAGCACCATCGTTTGTAGCTCAAACTGCCCTGGGTAAGCCTGGCGAAACCGACAAATTCCCGCCCACAGTGCCGCCGCCGTTAACCCCGCCACCGGTCGATTAATCCGACGCAGGGCCGCATCCGTCCAAGCATCCAATTTCACCGCCACCCGATCCGCCGCCGCCAACCCTTGAATCACCGCCGCATCACCCAACAGCGTCCCATTCGTCAGCACCAAACTCGGTCGCCGGATCTCGTCGCGCACCGCCTGTAAAATTTCACCCACATTCAGCGCCAACGTCGGTTCACCGCTGCCGCTGAGGGTGACAATATCCACCCCCTCGCGATCCACAGCGCGGAGATCATCGACAATCCGAGCCGTGGGCACATAGACCGAGCGAGTGGGGGTGAGGTGTTCAATACAGCCCAACTGGCAATAGACACAATTAAACGAACAGGTGGACACTGTCCCAATGGGATCGATCCCGAGCGATCGCCCGTAGCGCCACGATCGCACCGGCCCGTACACAGTCGAAAACGCTTGTGTGGTCATCCTGTCCTTCTCCTGCCTGCATCATCTCCCATCATGGCAGCCCCGTCGGGCATTTGTCTGCCTTCGTAGACTAAGCGCGATGCCCAGAATTCCCCCGCTGGTTATCCCGTCCCGATTCACTCCCTCAAAAAAAATCACATTGAGGTCAACAATTCGTTAACCTCATGTGATTTACTGATGCTGTAACGTGTTAAGCGACTTAACACGTTACGGATTCAGAAGCAGTATTGATTCTGGAATATATGGATGATGATGGCAGACTGCTAGAGGAGCTTATTCTTCTTCATCAAAAGCGCCACCGTTGACTTGCTTGAGATGAATATGTTTTCGACCGAGGGTGATTTCAAACTCATCACCGGGTTCAAGCCCCATTTTTTTGGTGTAGGCCGAACCAATTAACAGATTGCCATTGGACTGAACGGTAATTCGGTAACTTGCAGACCGTCCACCACGACCGTTACCATTACCAGCACCATCTAACACAATTCCCTCAGCCGTAATTAAGGCCTTGAGGAATTTCATCATGTTGACACGCTCAACCCCGTTTTTGGTGAGCGTATAGTAACCGCAGGCTTTCGCCTTTTCATCTTTACTAGAGTTTCCAAGTTCCTTGACTTTTTTGACAAGCTCTTCGCCCGTCAGGGGGGTGGGAATAGTCTTTTTGCTCATTAATGTCTCGTGATAATTCGACGACAACCTTTAGGTATCGTCACTGAGGCTGGCTCCATCAGTGAATCATACCCAATAAGGACAATGGTGTTATTTGAGAATTTAGTTTTAATAAACCCATCAAACTACAATCTATCATAGTTAGTCAATCAAGTTTCCACTAATTTAAGCGGAGTTGTCGGCTTAGATCTCTATTCTTTCTTGATTGGCTCAACAACGATCCTCGTAAGCATAGTTAATTTAGTAACAATGAAACTGACAACTCGTGCTCATTACAGCGTTAAAGCATTGCTTGATCTAAGCTTACAGCCGACCCATAAACCCGCTTCGGTTAATGCGATCGCCCAACGCCAAGCGATCCCCGCTCCCTATTTAGAGAAACTGTTGATCGAACTGCGCCGAGCGGGATTAGTCTATTCCGTGCGAGGGGCCCATGGGGGCTATTGCCTCGCCCACAAACCCACTCAAATTTCATTGGGACAAATCTTAGCCGCCGTCGGAGAGACGATCAATCCCCTGCCGCACCATCAACCGGATCAAGATCAAGCAGAAGATTGGGTAACGTATAGTCTGTGGCAACGTCTCCATGAGAAACTAAAAGCCGTGCTCTACGAGATTACCTTGGCAGATCTATATTACGATGCTCGCAGCCAACAAACCATTCAACGTAACGACCATAATTTTGTGGTTTGATCGAGGTCGCACAACAATGAAGGGGGATTCACTCCGGTGATTCTTGCGCATCCTTTACGTTGAAGATGGGGCGGCACTTAATTCGATGACGTTGCCGTCGGGGTCGCGGACAAAGAGTGCAGCTCGCCCGGATGCGCTGACTTGGAAGGAATAATGCTGGGCGGTGAGGGTGGTTTTGAGGGCAGTAATATCGTCAACCGCAAAGGCGATGTGGGGATTGCGTCCCCATTTTTCGGCATTGACTAGGGCAGATTGGGGGGCAGATGTGGCCATGAGATGCAGTTGGCTGTTGCCAATTTGATACCAGATGCCGGGGAATTTTAGCGATCGCTCCACGGGAATTAACCCTAAAATTCCCTCATAAAACTGCCGTGCTGCGGCCAAATCTCGAACAACAATCGCCGTATGCAAATACCCTCGAATCATGATCGCCTCCTCATTCCACAGTTGACGATTCTACCGCAGTCAACGATACGAGGAACGATAGCGGTTGGATTGTGTTGGGTGGGTCGCGTCGGGGTTGGCACGGATGATGATCCGGGTTGCAAGGCCGATCGCGATCGTCAACGCCGGGATTTATAGCAATAGTCGAAGAGATTAGGACAAGGGTATGTCTCGGAGGTATGTCTCGGAGGTATGTCTCGGAGGTATGTCTCGGAACAAGGGGCTTAAGCCCCTTGCCCGTCCTAACGATCTCGACCACTGCTATCGTGTGTTGTCCGCAGCCCTTGGGCGTTAGCTGCCGCGATAGGTGCTGTAGGCCCAGGGGGAAACAAGGAGCGGCACATGGTAATGGCTCGTCGGGTCGGCAATGCTAAAGGCGATGGGCACGCGGTCTAAAAAGGGGGGATCAGTTTGGGGGGTGGCGCGATCGCGAAAATAATCCGCCACCGCAAAGATCAACTCATATTGTCCGAGTTTGAATTGTTCGGGCGGGAGGACGGGGGTATCGGTACGCCCGTCGAGGTTGGTGGTGAAGGTGGCGTGGTGGTGTCGGGTACGATCGGGTGCGATCGCCCATAATTCGATCACCATCCCCGCCGCCGGACAACCATTCGCTGTATCTAACACATGGGTGGTAAGAAAACCGGCCATAGATTGAAGTCAGGGATTGAAATAACGTGCCAGCGTAGTCTAGCGACCTCATTTTAGCGGCAGAATCCCCCCGCTCAAGCACAACAAAATGTAACACTTTGGGCCGTCCCCTTGAAGTTATGCAACGTTTCGTAAGACTTCCGGGATTTCCTCCTAAGGGTGGAGGTGCGGTTTCCCATCGATTGCTATGATTAAAGAAGAGTTAAATCATTCCACGCCATTTATTAACCCCATTCCATCGAAGCGTTCCGTAAACGGCGATTTTTCAATGATCATCCCATTGAACTGAACTTTGAAAATTGGTATTGCTGCCAGGCGGAATCTGATGATTGGGCTGCATAAAAATTCCTATGGTGTTGAGGATTAGAGATTATTTTGGAGGATTATTATGGGTCGCCTATATACAGCATCGCTACTCACCATCGCTACCGTTTTTGGGCTTGCCGGCCTGGGTCACGCGGAAAACCCCGCCGATGTGCAGAAACTTCTAGAGACCAGGGCCTGCGAGGCCTGTGACCTGTCTAACGCCGATCTTTCGGAACTGCATTTGATTGGTGCAGACTTACGCAGTGCCAATCTGCAAGGGGCAAATTTAACCGCCACTAACCTCGAAGGGGCTGACTTAACCGGGGCTGACTTGAGTGGGGCTGATTTAACCCTGACCACGTTGATTAATGCAGAGCTTGTTAATACCGATCTTTCTGATGCAACGCTGTTTGCGACGAATCTCAACAGTGCAATTCTCAATGGGGTAAACTTCACAGCGGCAACTCTCAATGATGTGCAATTAGCCGGGGCTGCGATCACTGATTTAGTGATTACCGATGCAACCATTGAAAATACTCCGATTGGGATCGGCGGGGAAGATGGCGAAATTAATCCGGATCTCTTACCCGAGATGGCAGACTAACGAGTGATCATCTGCATCGTTTGAATTATCAGTATTCGTTCTGAACCCTGATCCATTCTGTGGATCACAGAGAACTACAGATTTGGGATGGATAGATTGGCAGTGGTAGCATCTTCGGATGTGTGCCACTGTTTTTCCTATGGAGCGGGAGGGGGGCGGGAACTGTCGGGAGTGGGAAGGGAGTCGATACAATACCAACAGGGTGTATCTCAGTGATGCAATCTCTCACCCAACCCTCTCCCGAAGGAGAGGGCTTTTGGCTCCTTTCTCCTGCGGGAGAAGGGCTGGGGATGAGGGGGGTCTCTGGTGAGCCATGGGAATCTGCAAAAGTGAGATGCACCCTACCAACATCCCGATCCGGTTGGGATTGAATGATCTGTTTGAGTTGAGATTGCTATGATTAAGCCGTTGTTTTTGTTGATCCCTGCATTGTTAACGGGTGGGGCGATGCCTGCGATCGCTGTCACGGAAATTGATGTGGGGGTGGTGCAGCGGTTTGGTGATGAGCAGGGCGATCGCCTCACCCTCAGTAGCGGCGACAATCGACCCCTCACCCTCTCCTTCCCAAGTCCCAACGGCGATCGCCAAACCTTAACCACCGCCAGCCTCACCCTGGAGGTGCGCCCCCAACCCCAAGGTTCCCCCGTCGTCCAAGAATGGATCGTCCTCAGCGATCATGCCACCTTTGAAACCGCCGAAGATGCCTCAAAACAGTGGGCGGCGCGGGGCATTGCCGTCGAAGTGACCCAGCCGGGACGCTGGCAAGTGTGGGCGAAGCGGGATGTGTACTCTACGCCATTGCTGCGGCGTAAACTCCTTGAAAGTCTGCGGGAGGGGGGAGAAACTGACCCCTATCTGCAAAGTGAAGTTTTAGAGGCGGTTCCGATTGTGTCGTTCCAAGTGGGCAATTTTCGCTACAACCGTCAGGAAATCGACATCACCACGCCCAGCGATCGCATCCGCGTCCAAACCGAAGACGGCACAACCCTCTACGGCGGCACGATGCGCATCCAACCCAACGCCTACGGAAATTTTACCCTCGTCAATACTGTCGATATTGAAACCTATCTGCGGGGCGTGGTTCCCCATGAAATTGGCCCCCAGGCTCCCTACACGGCGGTACAGGCCCAAACCGTGATCGCCCGCACCTATGCCCTCCGAAATACGCGCCGCTTCCAGGCGGACGATTATGAACTCTGCGCAACGGTGCATTGTCAGGTTTATAAAGGGCTGACGGGGACGGTGGCGCGGGCGGATCAGGCGATTCAGTCCACGGCGGGCCAGGTGTTGACCTATGAAGATGAATTGGTAGACGCGCTTTATTCGGCCCATACCGGGGGGGTGACGGCGCAGTTTGAGGATATTTGGGATGGGCAAATGCGGGAGTATTTACGGGCGCGGGTGGATGCGATCGCGCCCACCTGGAACCTCGCCCAAGCCCCCCTCGACAATGAAACCGCCATTCGCCAGTTTCTCAACCAACGCCAAGGCTTCAACGGTGCAGATAGTCCCGTGTTTCGCTGGGATCGCAGCAGCACCTTACCGGAACTCACCGCCGATCTGAATAAATACCTCACCGTCACCAAACACCCCCTCGGCCCCGTGCAGCAGATTATCCGCATGGCGGTGACGGAGCGATCGCCCTCCGGCCGGATTCGCACCCTCGCGATCACCACCAATCGCGGCGTGATCGAACTCCACAAAACCGAAGCCCGCAGCGCCCTCGGCCCGCCCCGCAGCACCCTGTTCTACATTGACCCGATCCTCAATGCCCAAGGCGAACTGAGCGGCTACCGTTTCGTGGGGGGCGGCTTTGGCCATGGCGTTGGCCTCAATCAATACGGCTCCTACACCCTCTCAAACCAGGGCTGGGACTATCGGCGCATCCTCCAGTTCTACTATCCCGGCACAACCCTGCAACCCTTCAGCCCCAACATCATCCGCTATCAACCCGATTAAGCTCCTGGGCTGCTCGGCTGATCCAAGGCCAAGGGGCTGAAGCCCCTTGCTCCCCCAACCAAGATCGCAACATCAAACAACATTACAGCAGCGTTTCAATCCGTTCGCGGGCGAGGAGACGAAGGAGGTTACGGCTGAGGAGAAAAAACCAAAAGAGCGATATGCAAAATAATGCGATCGCCCAATTTCCATAGCCCCCCAACAATAACCCCGTCCCCGCCACCAGGGTCGAACCACTGATGCAGGCATAGATTAAACATTTCAAGGCGAGATTAATCCGGCGCAGAAGGCGATCGCCCACATCGGAGCGAATCCGAAACTCCAGTTCTCCCTGTTGGATGCGTTTTTCTAAGAGTGCGATCGCTTCTTCGGCTGCACTGGGTCGCGTCAATTGATACTGCACAAACGCCGCCGCCTGTTTCGCCGTCTTGCGCAGTAAATTCCCCTTATTCACCGATTGGGTTAACTCTTTAATAAACGGTTTACTCGCCGCGATTAAATTGTATTGGGGGTTCAAACTGCGGGCAATCCCGTCTAGGGTTGAAATCGATTTCACAATAAACATCATCTGCGCCGGTAAACGGAACGGCTGCTGTTCAAACAGCACATACACCTCATCACTCATCTCCTGAAACGCCCGCAAATCCACCGGCTTTTCCCGGAACCGATCCAACACAAACCCCACCACCCGCTTCACCGGAGCCATATCCCCCACCGGCTCAATCAACCCCATATACAGCAGGCTATCCACCACCGCATCCGTATCCTTTCTGAGCACCCCAAAAAAAGTATTAATCATCTGATCCTTCGCCAGAGATTTCACCTCCGCCATCGTGCCAAAATCATAGAAAATCAAGCGGCCATCCCGCTGCACCGCCATATTTCCCGGATGGGGATCGGACTGAAAAAAGCCATCTTCCAGCAATTGTTTTAAATAACAGGAAACCCCAGCTTGGATTACTTGATCCGGGTCAATGTTGCAATCTTCTAAGGTGCGGCGATCGTCAATTTTAATCCCTGGTAAATATTCAAGGGTGAGCACCTTTTTTGAGGTATATCGCCAATATACTTTCGGCACTAAGATATGGGAATAGCCTTTGAAATTGAGTTGAAACCGTTCCGCATTATGGCCTTCGTGGAGATAGTCAATTTCTTGATAGAGCAGCCCAAAAAATTCATGATACAGCGCTTCTAAATTGTATTTACGAATATTGGGAAAATATTGATTCAGTAACCGTACCACCCGATGCAACACTTCAATATCTAAGTTAAACAAAGCCTCAAGTCCCGGTCGTTGCACCTTGACCACCACGTCTTCGCCGCTGTGGAGTTTGGCGCGATGCACTTGCCCCAAGCTCGCCGCCGCCAGGGGAAAATGATCGAAATCTTCAAACAGAGTCTGCACCGGTTTGCCCAGTTCTGCTTCAATGACAGCGATCGCTTCCTCCGACCCAAAGGGCGGCACGCGATCTTGGAGTTCACTCAACGCCTCGGTATATTCCACGGGGATTAAATCCGCCCGCGTCGAAAGGGCTTGACCGAGTTTAATGAACGTGGGGCCCAGTTCGAGGAGTTGACGGGTGAGCCATTGTGCTCGCTTGCGAGTGGTTTGGATCGAGCGATTTCCCAGTAGGCGATCGCGCCCCAACATCAGCAAAAACTGCGCCATAAACACAAAAATATCAAGCTGACGAGACCAGGGCGAATAGGTTTTGCGTTGCCAACGGGGGGCTTTCATACGAAATCAGCGAAAGATGCAGAGCAAAAACACGGGGAAAATCCCAGCAATACGCCCTGAATTATCCCACACTCCGCCAAGGGTGGCACGCAGACCAGCCCCGCACCCATCGGATCAGCAACGTTCCCATCACCTTACCCGCAACCCTGATCAGCGCCGCATCCTTCGCCCCGTACCCTGCAAACCGCTTAACGTTTCTGACTCACCAACGTAATACTCCGGAACAATAACGGCAGGCTCGCCACTTTACGCTTCAGGGCAAACGGCAGCAAATCCGTGACCGATTCCAACAGACTAATAATCGGCAACGTCACCCCATTAAGCGGGATTTTAATATTCTGTGTTTTGCGACTTTTATACAGCCAAACGCGCTGAAAACCCGCATCCCGCAGCACATGATACAACTCAGTGGTCGTATATTCTTTCAAATGAAAACAGGTCGCCACTTCATCAAAATATTGGGAAATATCATGGGGGCCCGATAACCGATTCGGGGTAATGCAAATAAAGTAACCGCCGGGAGCCACTTTTTGATAAATACTTTTAATTTGATCGGCGGCATCATCGGGGTGTAAATGCTCAATCACTTGGTTACTATAGGCCACATCTAAACTGTTATCCGGTAAGGGGATATTGCAGCCATCAAATAACACCAGTTCAAAATTTTCAGGAAAGGTAACGGACTTAGAAATTTCCGCCGAAACATCAATGGCATACACTTTTTTCACCAACGGCTGCACGGCGAGAGCGACGCAACAGTCCCCCGGGCCCACTTCACCATAGGTTTTTTCGGGGCTGAGAAACGGACGCAGCAGATCCATCCGATAGTTCGCCACCCAGGCTTGGGCCTCTGCGTTTTTGCTGCGTTCAACGAGAGGCTCAAAGGTGATGGTGCGATACAGTTCATCGTAGACCTCACTATAGAGATGTTGGCGCTCTGTCTTCGTGGACTGCCGCAAACGTTGAGCAAGGCGCTTTTCGGTTTCGTAATGAAGACGGATCTGTTCTGGAGTGCGATTGTACTTATCCTGAAGGGTCGTCATATCATTTCTGGGTGTGGCGAATTTGATGCAGATACTGTATAGCTTAAACATCATAACGATGTTTTTAGGGGATGAAATCAATTTTAATAATTGGTAATGATTTCTCGAACCGTCTTCCTGGATAGATGGGATGGCCTGGCAACGTTGCGATCGCACCTCTGCATTCAACTCAATTCAAACACGATCGTGATCACCTCACATTCTGGATGAGTTCTCTCACGATTTCCCTGACTCGATCGAGCCGTTCTAAATCACACGAAGACAGACAAAATCCTAACGTGACTTGTATCTCTAAGCCCCTGGGTTGAGATGACGCGGAAATCCTATTTGTGAACGGAAGGAGAAGCAACGCATCTCCTTCGTCTCGTTTGAGATGGGAGCAATTTGACGCTGAGGGATGAGGACAAGACTGGGTGGGAGGGCTGGCCTAGAGATTAAGGGGATGGGTTAAGATTTGCCAAGGTTGATCCATGAAGAGGCGTGTTTTGATGAAACCCTTGAAAATTCTCATCTCTGCCTATGCCTGTCGCCCACATATGGGGTCTGAACCGGGAGTGGGTTGGAATATTATGCGGGAAGTGGCGCAGTATCATCAGGTGTGGTTGCTGACTCGTCAGGATAATGTGGCGCTGATTCGGGAAGAGTTGGCGCAGAATCCGATTCCCAATGTGCAGGTGATTGATTGTCCGGTGTGGGGGGAGGGGGTGTGGAAGCGATCGCTCTTCGGGGTACATATTCATTATTATCTCTGGCAGATTCGCGCCTATTTTGTTGCCAAACAGAGCCATCAAGAGGTCATGTTTGATGCGATCCATCACGTCACCTATGTGCGCTATTCCACGCCGAGCTTTTTATCGTTGTTGCCGATTCCGATGCTCTGGGGGCCGGTGGGGGGTGGCGAAATGGCTCCGGCGGCGTTTTGGCAAGATTTCAGCCTGCGGGCCAAGGTGTACGAATGGGTGCGGGTCTTGGCCCATCGCCTTGGTGAGCTTGACCCCTTTACGGGGATGACGGCGCGGCGGTGTCAGCGGGTACAGGCCACCACCACCGACACCGCCGATCGCCTCAAAAAACTGGGCTGTCCGGCGGTGGAGCTTGCGCCGGAATCGGGGATGGCGGCGGCGGAAATTGAACGCTTGGCGGCCTGTGAATGGCCCGCGCCGGAGCCGTTGCGGGTGATTACGATGGCGCGGTTGTTGCATTGGAAGGGGATTCATTTGGGGATTCGCGCCTTTGCGGCGGCTCAGGTGCCGACGGCGGAATATTGGATTGTGGGGGATGGGCCGGAGCGATCGCACCTCGCCCAACTGGCCCAAGACTTGGGCGTTGGTTCCCAGGTGAAATTCACCGGCCGCGTGCCTCGGGATCAAGCGATCGCCTATCTCAGCCAATCCCACGCCCTCATCCATCCCAGCCTCCACGATTCCGGCGGCTGGGTTTGTTTAGAAGCCATGGCCGCCGGTCGTCCGGTGATCTGCCTCGCCCTGGGGGGCCCCGATCGCCAAGTTGTCCCAGAAACCGGGTTTAAGATTCCAGCCCTGAATCCTGAACAAGCCGTACAAGCCATGGCCGCAGCCCTACAGCAGCTAGCCACCCATCCCGAATTGGGGCAGCAAATGGGGAAAGCGGGTCAAGAGCGGGTCAAAACCCTCTACAGTTGGAGCCAACGGGGCCAAACCCTGGCCGCCACCTATAATCAATTGCAAAAAGTCCCGTGAGACAAGGCAGCGTTAGCCCCTGGAGGCTCAACGTTGCGAGGGTTTGAGCGATGGCGGCGGCGAGACTGGGGCCAAGGTGCGATCGCGCCCTGTCTTGCGCTTCCGTCAGCAGATCTGATTACAATAATGGCTGATCTATACTCACTTACCCCAAACCCACCATCGATACAATCTACGGCAGCACCCAAGGGCTAAAATCCAGCCACATCAAACAATTGCGGCGACTCTATCAACAGCGGCTTCCCCAAGACTGCCTCACCACCGCCGACTTTGCCCAGCGCCTCGCCGCCATCAGCACCGAAATTCGCCAACCCCTCTGCGCCTACGTGAATCGGCGCGGCCAGGTGATCCGGGTTGGGATCGGCTCCCCTCGCCAAACCCAGATCCCGCCGTCGGAATTGCCCCGCTACGGTGCAGAGCGGCTCTGTGGGATTCGCTGCGTCGCCACCAGCTTGAAAGACACGCCCCCCAGTGAAGAACACCTAACGGCGATGGTGGTGCAGCGATTGGATGCCTTGGTGGAATTGACCCTGACGGGGGATGGGTTCGAGCGGCGCGGCGGGGGGGTGACGGGCTATGTTGAGGCGGCGTATTTGGCGCATCTGTTGCCGCAACCCGATGGCGACCCTTGGGCCGTGTCTGCCGCGACCCGACTTGAAGACCTCGCCGAGCAGGACTTTTTAGACCTGGTGGAGGGGTTAGAGGCGGAGTTTGAGCGGGAGTTTACCGCCCAGCAGGTGGACAGCGATCACGATCGCGTCGTGCTGATTGGTTTGGATACCGGGGACGGTGGGCAAACGGTGGAGGATCGCCTGGCCGAATTGGGGCGGTTGATTGATACCGCAGGGGGGGATGTGTTGGAAACCATCATCCAGAAACGGGCGCGACCCCATCCCCAAACTGTGGTCGGGGCGGGGAAGGTGCAGGAAATTGCGATCGCCACCCAAACCCTCGGCGCAAATTTAATCGTCTTTGACCGGGATCTGTCCCCCGCCCAAGGTCGCAACCTCGAAAAACAAATCGGCGTGCGCATCGTCGATCGCACCGAAGTGATCCTCGATATCTTCGCCCAGCGGGCCCAATCCCAAGCCGGGAAACTACAAGTGGAACTCGCCCAACTGGAATATCAACTACCCCGCCTCACCGGGCGCGGTCAAGCCATGTCCCGCTTAGGGGGTGGAATCGGGACACGGGGGCCTGGGGAAACCAAACTCGAAACCGAACGCCGCACAATCCAACGCCGCCTCACCCGCCTCCAAAAAGAAGTGACCCAACTCCAAGCCCACCGCTCCCGGATGCGTCACCAACGGCAACAGCGAGAAATCGCCACCGTTGCGATCGTCGGCTACACCAACGCCGGTAAATCCACCCTGATCAACACCCTCACCAACGCCGAAGTCTATACCGCTGATCAACTCTTCGCCACCCTCGACCCCACCACCCGCCGCCTCATCCTCGAAGACCCCGACAGCCACCACATCCAAACCATCCTCCTCACCGACACCGTGGGTTTTATCCACGAACTGCCCCCGTCGTTGATTGATGCCTTTCGTGCCACCCTCGAAGAAGTTACCGAAGCCGATGTGCTGCTCCATGTGGTGGATCTGTCCCATCCGGCCTGGCAGAATCAGATCAACGCCGTGGAGGGGATTTTGGCGGAAATGGAAATCGTACCGGGGCCGAGTTTGATTGCCTTTAACAAGCTCGATCAGGTGGGGAGTGATACCCTTGAAACGGCCCAAACCCTCTATCCTGACGCGGTGTATATTGCCGCCCGCGATCGCATCGGCCTCACCACCCTCCGCCAACGCCTGGGGGAACTCGTCGCCCAAGTGTAGCGGGGGCAAGATGGGAGCGGATCGGGTGTGATATCGTCGATGTGGCCAGGGCCATGCACCCCCATGCCTCAGATTCACCCGTGACTGTCACAATGTTTGAAAATCGCTCCTCTCTCAATTGGGTTCGCTATCAATTAGGACTTCGTCGCGCCCACACTGAAACCTCCGCCGCCGAACGGGCTGCCCTGGTGGAACTGGCCACCCAAAAAACCTGTTTAGCCGAAATTGGGGTGCATGAAGGGGTGACGGCGCGAGACTTAACCCAGGTGATGAGTCCGGCGGGGGTGTATTACGCCATTGACCCCTATTTTCCCGGCAAGTTGGGGATTAATTTTCACCAGTGGATCGCCCGGCGGGAAGTGAGCCAAAGTGCCGCCGGTCGCGTTATTTGGGTGCAGAAAACCGGGGTGGAAGCGGCCCAGGATCTCCCGCCTGTGGATTTTCTGTTTATCGATGGGGATCATTCCTACGAGGGTTTAAAAGGGGATTGGGAAGCGTGGCGATCGCACCTCAGCCCCGGCAGCATCGTCGCCCTCCACGACACCAGGGGCGGCCGCCACGCCTGCCAGCACTATATGGAAGCGGTGATCTGTCCTGATCCCGAATTTCGCCGTGTGCGCGAGGTGGAGAGTCTGACGGTGTTTGAGCGGATCGCCCCACCCTCACCCGCTTAAAACGGTTGCTGGCGCAATGGATACGGCTCCCCCTACCCATGACGATCGCAGCGGGCGCGGTTAAGATGAACGTTATCAAAAAAATGGGTTTAAAACCTCGTCTTTTTAAGACGGCTTTGGATTAATTTTGCGTTGGGTAGGCTGGCACGATGAAGCGCGTTTTAGGGTTTTTTTGTCTGGTGGTGCTGACGGTGGGGATTGTGATGGCTCTGCCCTCTGGTCATGCGCAGGAATTGTCCGAGGCGGCGCAGGCGGAGATTACCACGGCGGTTTATCTCAATCAGCAGGCCTACGATCAATACCGCAATGGGGATGGGGACGGGGCGATCGCCACCTATCGCGATGCGATCGCCCTCTTTCGCGCCCATGATGCCTATGGGGGGATGGGGAATAGTTTTAATGGCATTGGTGAAGTGCATCTGGCCCGCCGCGAACCGAAGCAAGCCCTGGAGCAGTTCAAAACGGCGTTGGAACTGTTTGAACGCGATCAAAATGTTCTGTATCAAGGCTATACCCACCAATATTTAGGCGAAGCCTATGGTGATTTGCGAGAGCGCGATCACGCCCTGCAAGCCTATCAAACCGCCCTCGATCGGTTTCAACAATTACAATCCGAACCGGGCCAGGATGTCAGCGCCTTACAGACCAGCGAGATCTTGACCCGGACGGCGATCGCGGCCCTGCACTTTCAAGCCGGACAATATCCCCCCGCCCTCCAGGACTATCAAACCGTTCTCGCCCTCCAAATCGCCAAAACCGACAAAATCGGCTCCGCCTATCTTAAATGCAAAAAGAGGACTCCCGCTACACCGTTAGGTTAGCGGTGAGATGAATTTTTGCCAACAAATAAACCGACCAACGGGAGACGACTGAATTCAGTCTTGTGTTAAAATTGAGAAGCCAACGCACCCAAGT
>NZ_JAQMTY010000296.1 GCF_028330765.1 Spirulina subsalsa CS-330
GTAAGCCTCGTAGGTGACGAAAGTCAGGGACAGATTCGAGGCAGGAGAGTAAGGGTAGTTCCATGAGGATATCCCAAGAAAATACTAGAGATATCCTCATTATCATTTTTCTCTCATCACAAGGAATCAGCCCTACCCTTATGAAGGGCCACCCCTTTGTGGGGACAAGCATCTTCTAACGCCTGTAGCTGACCTTGGGTATCACGAAAGACAGCGATCGCTTGCCCCCAAATCTTGACTGGCATGACTTCTCCTGCCTTGAGCCGCGTTGACCAGGCCACCGGATACCAATAATTTGGATTTATCCCCGCTTCCCTGACCTGATTTTGCACGGTCTGACCGGTTAACGTTGGAGCCAGTTCCATCCTATACTCCTAGTTAAAATTTGTAACAATCTTTGAGCTAGGATCATAGCAGACTTTAGTTGCAATGATTCACTCAGCGCGTGACAGGCTTCAGACTGTCCTCAGTCTCGCAATCCTCCTCGGTTACAACTCCTTTAATCAAGACTTGCAACCCCTCGTATCATCCGAACCCAAAAATTCTATGGTCTTTATTCTCCTCTTCATCGCGGCATTCGTCTTTTCAAGCTTTGTTGAATACTGGATTCACCGCCTCATGCACGCCAACGCCCGCATCGGTCAACGCCACCGCGACCACCACCGCCGCAACGAAGGCCAAGGGGTGCTGTGGGAATTTCTCGACTATGTTAAAGGCGCGTTCGCGGCCATGCTCCCCGTCTTTCTCGTCTCCGTCGAAGCGGGTCTCGGTTGGCTCCTGGGGGCGATCGCCTACGCCGCCTTTTCCGCCTACGCCCACCAGTTACAACACGAAAACCCCACCAAATGCTTCTGGATGAAAATGCCCGTCCACTACGTTCACCACAAACACAATATGTGGCATCACAATTTTGGCCTCGGCGTTGACTGGTGGGATCACATCTTCGGCACCTATAAAGTCGTCGAATGGCCCACAGACCAAGAAACCAACGAACCCGAACGGGGCTACCTCACCCTGCGTTGGTGGTAATTGCGGCCCACACCAGAGGAGCGGATGCGATCGCGCTCCGTCTCCCTCTGAAAATTCGAGTCAGTCAAAAACAGCTTGAAAACGTTTCACCCAATCGCTTCAGGAGAGTAGATAATAATCTCAACCAGTCAAGATGGTACAGAAAAGTCGTCATGCCAGTCAAAACACCGAAAGTCACCTGCCCTAGTTGCTCCCACACCTTCGATTTGAGCGAAACCGTCCAGGACTTTTTAAGCCGGGAAAAAGTCGAACTACAGAAAAAACTGGACAAAGAAAACGAGAAAAAACAGAAGCAACTAGAGCAACAGTACCATCAACAACTAGAGCACATTGAAGCCGAACAGCGTCAAAAATCCCAAGACCTGACCCAAGCACAGGCCGCCCTCGAAGTGCAAAAACGGCAACTCCAAGCCGAAAAAGACGAACAGGCTCTCACCATTCAAAAACAAGTGAGCGAAATTCTTGAACAAGAACGGACTGCACAGCTTGCCAAACAGAAAAAACTAGAACAAGAGTATCAAGAAAAGCTCGATAAAAGTCAAGCTGAACAACGCCAAAAATCCCAAGAACTGACCCAAGCACAAGCCGCCCTCGAAGTGCAAAAACGGCAACTCCAAGCCGAAAAAGAAGAACAAGCTCTCACCATTCAAAAACAAGTAAGCGAAATTCTTGAACAAGAACGGGTGAAGCAGCTTGCCAACTGGAAAGAACAGGCGTACCTCGAAGTGCAAGAAGACTATAAACAAAAATCTCTCAGCAAAGATCTCAAAATCGAAGAACTGACCGAACAACTCACTCGCACGCAGAAATCCCTCGAAGACGCTCAACAAAAATCCACCCAAGGCTCCACTGAACTCGAAGGCGAAGCCCTCGAAAACCTTGCTCTCAAGACGATTAAATCCACCTTTCCCACGGACAAAATCGACAAAACCACCAAGGGTGCTCACGGTGTTGATCTCTATCAAAGCGTCATGCACAACGGTCAAAATTGCGGTTTGATTGTCCACGAAATCAAAAACACGAAGAACTATCAAAAAGATTGGATTCCCAAACTCAAAAAAGACATTGTTGAGAAAAAAGCGACCTGTGCTGTCCTTTTGACCAAAACGATGCCGGATGGGGTAGAGACAGGGTTTAAGTTTGAGGATAATATTTTGATTGTGGATTGGTTTTCGTACCGTTTGGCGGTGTCAATGTTGCGCAATCAGATGATCAAAATTCAAGAGAAAAGTCAATCCATTGAGATTGGTAATCGCTATGCTCTTGATCTTTGGAACTATGTCAATGGGGCTGATTTTGCGAATCAATTAGAACATGTGATCACACGCCAAAAAAATGCCCAAAAGCAGTTTGATGCGATGCGGAAAAAGTTCGCCACGTTTGAACAAAGTTTCGCCAATGCCATCCAAGCCCAAGAAGACCTGATTGGCCGTTTGGGAGCGTTTACGATGGAAACGGAAAGCTTGGAACTGCCGGAAGGTGTGTAGTCTGAGGGGAGGGATTGCTCTTCCTCCGGGTTGGCCCTGCTGCTATAGCACGAGCCAGAGCAGTTAGGACATTCAGAAACTCTGGAACAAGGGGCTTAAGCCCCTTGTCTGTCCTAACGAATTTGTCCACTGCTGTTAGATGAGGTACTCCTCAAGGAGGGTGATGCAGTGGGCGATCGCACCCAGCGGCGCAATTTCATAGCCGTGGGTGTTTTCCGTCGCGAAACCCAAGCAAGCCCCCCGCGCCACATGGCCGAATTTCATCGCGATCGAGGCATCACTACCAAACCCAGCGATCACAGCCTGTTGAATGGGAATGTTAGCCCGTCGCGCCCGGTCGGCGAGGTCTTGGGTTAAGCCTTCATCGTAGATGCCGTAGCCGTCTTGGTTGAGGAGGATCGGGGCGGTACTGTCTGCGATCGCATATTCCCGCGCCAACGGGCAAATCTCCAACGCGATCAAGGCATCGAGCCGCTGCCGTTGGGAAAAATACAACGCCCCCACTGCCCCCACTTCCTCCTTCGCCGAAGCCACCAGATAGGTGGTTTGCCGGGGCTGCGTCTCCCGCAATCGATGGGCCAAGGCGAGGAGAATTGCCACCGAAGCCTTGTTATCCAGCGTATAGCTCGCGATGTGATCCTGAAGACGGATCGGCTGTTTGCGGTGTTTGCCCACCACCACCCGACTACCGGGACGAACGCCAGCCACATCTAGCTGATCCGGGGTGAGTTTCGTCTCAATCCACGCCTCTTCCCAGCGCACCGGAGCATGATCCTGTTGTGCCTTTTGGGGGGATTCGTGGGACACATGGCGCGAACCGAAGGAGAGAATACCGCTAATCGTTTGGTGATCCCCCAAAATATCCATCACCCCTTCCCCATAAATCCAGGGAAACGAACCGCCCAACTTCCGCACCACCAATCGCCCGTTGGGTTTAATGGCTTTGACGATCGCACCAATTTCATCCTTATGGGCCGTAATCGCCACCGACCCCGCCTCCCGCCCCGCAAATTTCGCAATAATGTTGCCCGCCGAATCTTGCCAATAGTCCACCCCCAACTCCCGCAACTGGTTGAGGATGAACTGATCCACTTCTCCCTCCACACCACTGGGGGAATGGCACAGCACCAACGCCGCAATCTGGTTAAATAGGGAATCAAAATCCATCGGATCGCCTCCAGTCCTTACCATGAGTCAGCACCCTTCCTTCAATCGCTTTCAGTTTACCGAAGACCTGTCCATCTGTCCGTTGCTGAATGGGATGTGGCAAGTGTCCGGGGGGCATGGCAAGATCAACCCCAAACAAGCCGTGGCCCAGATGTTTGACTATGTGGATGCGGGGTTGACCACCTGGGATTTAGCGGATCATTACGGGCCAGCGGAAGACCTGATCGGGGAATTTCGGCGGCAACTGATCGCGCAACGGGGAGCGGCGGCGTGGGATGGGGTGCAGGCTTTTACCAAGTGGGTTCCCCGGCCGGGGGAGATGTCGCGGGACGTGGTGGAACGCAATGTCGATCGCGCCCTGAAGCGGATGGATCTGGACTGTTTGGATATGATGCAGTTTCACTGGTGGGACTATGGCGATCGCCGCTACCTCGATGCCTTGGGACATTTGGCCGACCTGCAAACCGCTGGCAAGATTAACCATTTGGGCCTGACCAATTTCGACACGGAACATTTACAAACGGTGCTAGATGCGGGGGTTGCGATCGCTTCTAATCAGGTGCAATTTTCGCTCATTGATCGCCGCCCTTTGGTGAAAATGGCTCCCTTTTGCGAGGCGCGGGGGGTGAAGTTGCTGGCCTACGGGACGCTGGGCGGTGGCTTGCTAACAGCGCGATTTCTCCACCAACAGGAGCCGAGCCGTTGGTCATTGAAAACCGCCAGTTTGGGGAAATATAAGCAGATGGTGGATGTGGGCTATGGTTGGCAACGGTTGCAGGCGTTGTTGCAGACCTTGGCAACCATCGCAACTAAGTATCAGGTGAGTATTGCCAATGTTGCGGTGCGCTATGTGTTGGAGCAGCCAGCGGTAGCAGGTGCGATCGTAGGCGCACGGTTGAGTATTGCCGAACATATTGCCGAAAATTTGCGCGTTTTCGAGTTTCAACTCGACGATGAAGATAAGTGGCAACTGGAAGCGGTGCTGTCCCAAGGGGATGATTTGTTTGCCGTGATTGGCGATTGTGGGGATGAATATCGGCGTTAGGAGACCCACAGATGGATCAGTTGGGAGCATGCTTCTAAAGCTAATATT
This sequence comes from Spirulina subsalsa CS-330, assembly GCF_028330765.1. Lineage (GTDB taxonomy): Bacteria > Cyanobacteriota > Cyanobacteriia > Cyanobacteriales > Spirulinaceae > Spirulina > Spirulina subsalsa_A. The sequence goes on from NZ_JAQMTY010000296.1 coordinate 4,777, forward strand.
AAAAAATATGTCAGACTGTTAAAAAAGTCTGGTCACGACCCATGCTGCAAATACAAAAATCCCGGTGGAAAGTGTGGTTCATCTTGCCGTGGGCCTTTGTCATTGTGGGCTGTCAATGGGAACGCAGTGGCCAAGCCCAACCCCAAGCCCCCGGTGATGAGCAGAATCAATTACCCCTCGTTGATGTGGCCGTGGCTGCCCCCAGTTCCACCCCGTCCACCTTGGCCTATTCGGGAACCACTGCGCCAACTCAGACGGTGGTGGTGCGATCGCGCAGTGCCGGACAACTTCTTCGCCTCACCGCTGACGTGGGGGACACCGTTGCCCAAGGCGCATTGATTGCCCAACTTGACAACGCCGTCCAACGCCTCGACATCAGCGAAGCCCAATCCGAACTCGCCGCCCGTCAGTTTGAAGTGGAACAAGCTAAAGCGGAACTGGCCGCCGTCCAAACCCAGGTTGAACAAGCCAAAGCCGCTTGGGAACAGGCGAAAGTCGATGCCGAACGCTACAAATCCCTAGCAGCGGATGGGGTCGTTTCCCTCCAAACGGCCGAACTCGCCGACACCGAACGCCGCACCACTGAACAGGTCTACAAAGCCGCCACCGCCCAAGTCCAAGCCCAAGCCCGCGCCGTGGATGCCGCCAATCGTCGGGTCAATGTCCAAGCTGCCCTGATTGCCCAAAGCCTAGAACGTTCCGACGATACGCGCCTTAATGCCCCGATTGCTGGGGTGGTGATGACCCGTGCGGTGGAAGCGGGGGACTTCATGCAGCCCGGCCAACCCATTTTAGAAATCGGTAATCTCAGTCAGATTCAAGTGACGATTCAAGTGTCCGATCGCGACTTAGCCCAGTTCCGGGTTGGACAAAGCGTGCAAGTGACGCTTGATGCGCTGCCGGGTCGCACGATTACCGGCCAGATCACCACCATTTCCCCCGTAACTGACCCAGCGGCGCGGCTTGTCCCCGTGGAAATTGCGATCGCTAATCCCGGCGGCGGCATTGGCAGCGGTCTCCTCGCCCGCGTCACGGTGAACACCCCCGATCGCGGTCGCTTACGCATTCCCGAAACAGCGTTGAACTGGTCAGCAGATGGGAATCAGGGGACGGTCTTTGTGCCGCGCACCGAGACAGCGGAAACGGTGGTGGAAGCCCGTCCGGTACAGGTGGGGCAGCGCAACAATGGCGAGGTGGAAATTTTATCGGGACTCGAACCAGGGGAAGCCTTTGTGGTGAGGAGCGATCGCCCCCTCAACGGTGGCGAAACCGTCCAGCGGAGTTTTCTGTCTCAGTGATTGGGTGCATCCCACTTTTGCAGATTCCCATGGCTCGCCAGGGAGCACCCTCATCCCCAGCCCTTCTCCCGCAGGAGAAAGGAGCCAAAAGCCCTCTCCTGAGGGAGAGGGTTGGGTGAGGGATTGCATAACTGGGATGCAC
>NZ_JAQMTY010000026.1 GCF_028330765.1 Spirulina subsalsa CS-330
ACGGGGGATTCTTGCTTCATTGGGTTTGTCTAGTCTCAAGTCATCTCTGTCTTGAAACCCCGTCCAGATTCCCCTCCACAAGCATCTGTTTAACGTCCACTGAATGTCCCGCAGCAGACAACAAAAACTTAGTTATGTTTTGATTTCTCCTTCATAAACTATGCCGCCCCTGTGATCAGGTATTTCTTTTTGGTCGGACATTTTATCTGGTGAGAACCACCAATCTTGCCTCTCTAGGCACACTTGGGTGCGTCGGCCTTGCGATTTTAACACAAAACTGAATTCAGTCGTCTCCCGTTGGTCGGTTTATTTGTGGGCAAAAATTCATCTCACCGCTAACCTAACGGTGTAGCGGGAGTCCTCTTTTTGCATTTAAGATAGCTGCATTATGACTGCAACGGTGTTAAATCTAGCGCGTCAAACTGTTGGAGAAAGTCCAACAATCGCGCTTGAATTTTCGCCACGCCGCCCGTCACATTGGTTTCCACATTGAGGGGAATCACCGGATCATGGAGCGAAAGACGGAGGAGAAACCAACCCGATTCGGTGGGAGCAGTGCAGGTGACTCGGACACCTTCATGGTTTTGGGGTGCGATCGCCCAATCCGGTTCGGCTTCCGCATGAGCCGTCAACGCCGCGATCACTTCATTACCGTAGGCTTTAAAGTCATCGGCATGGATTTTGAGGCGAAATTCTTGGCTTTCGGCGGGTTCTTGCAGTGTCGCGATCAAGTCCGTCACGGGGCGATCGGCCAACTTCGCCCGCGCCAACTCTACCAAGACCTTACTCACCAAATAGGCCCCATCATCGAGCCAGTGGTTTTCTCGCATCGCCCCATGGCCCGACGTTTCAATCGCCAGCCAGGACTCCTCTCCCGTTTCATTGAGCCGCATCGCCTCATTAATCACATTCTTGTAGCCCCGTTTAAAGCGGTGATGCGTCCCCACTAAATCCTGCTCAATAAAGCGCGTCAGACCGTCGGAGGTAATCGAATCCGTCACCACCGTTGATCCCGGATGTTCCCGCAGGGTAATCGCCGCAATCAACGCGATCAACAGATTCCGATTCAACTCCCGCCCCGTGGCATCCACCGCCGCCCCCCGATCCACATCCGTATCAAAAATAATCCCAAAATCCGCCTGATTTCCTGTCACTGCCGCGCAAATGGCCGCCATCGCGGTTTCATCTTCGGGGTTGGGGATGTGGTTGGGAAACGTGCCATCGGGGTCTAAAAATTGGCTGCCTGTGGTGTCTGCGCCCAAGGGTTGCAACACGTGACTGACGTAAAATCCCCCCGCACCATTACCCGCATCGACGATGATGTTTAAACCCTGGAGGGGGCGATCGTAGTGATCGGGATGGTTGACCCCTTGGCGGATCATCTCCACCAGTTGGGCGGCGTAGTGGCTCATGAAGTCCGTGGGGTGGATTGGGCCGGGGGTGGGGGCAGGGGTGAAGGCGTTGGCCTCGGCGAGGGTAAGAATGGCGGTGATGTCGGGTTTGTTGAGTCCCCCTTGGGCGGTGAAGAATTTGCAGCCGTTGCGGTTGAAGGGGAGATGGCTGGCGGTGAGCATGATCGCGCCGTCGCAGGTGAGGGGGGCGGCGATCGTGCTGGTGAACATGGCGGGGGTGGAGGCGAGGCCGACATCGTAGACGGTGGCTCCGAGACTGGCGATCGCTGTGGTGATGTGGCTCATTAGGTCGGGGCCCGAAAGGCGACTATCGCGGCCCACGGCGATCGCTAATTGATCGCACCCTTTCCCCTGCTGCTCACTGAGCCAGGTGACAAACCCTTGACCAATCCGCGCCACCACTTCCGGGGTGAGGTTGACGGGCTCATCGGGCACACCCTCTAGGGCAACGCCGCGAATATCGGAACCATTTTGCAGTTTTTTCCAAGCGATCGCAGTCATGACAAATTCTCAAGGGGGCCAAATTCGCCCCTAGCCTACCGTGAAATCTGAGCGACCCCCGGCAACCTTAAGCCTTTCTCTACAGGTTTTCGGGTGAGATTTAGCGTTTTTGCTGTGTCATCGCCATCACCTGATCCGCCGTGAGTTCAAGCCCTAACCCAAAGTCTGGTAGCTCATCCCCCCCACCATAGATCATTGGTAAATTCTCCCCTTCCCATGCCCAAATTTGTTGGCGATCGCAGTCAATCAACCAGGCTAATTATGTTCCACAGCGGAGAAAATGGAGGATTTTCGTTTGTAAATCTAAGGTGCTTTGATCACGGGAATGAATTTCAATCACCACCTCTGGAGCGCCGTTAAATGGCCCGTCCTGATCCCCTAGGCGTTCTGAAGCGATCGCCACAATATCAGGCACGGGTGAATAGGGGGGAAGAATACAGCGCAATGCTTGAATGGCTTCAAACCCAGCGGCGCGATCGTTGATGTGATTGACTAAATTACAATTGGTTGAGGATCGCGAGTTGAAATTGCCCTATCTTCGATCCCAAACGGCTCTTGGTGTTGATTTTGCACAATGCTTGATCTCATCCGACTTCATCGTGCAGTGGCCTAAGCTCACAACTTGCAGGGAAACTGAATCAATGGGGATCGCATGGGGAGGAACACTATCGGTACAATTAAGAGATGTCGGCTCCAGGTGACACAATTTGTGACCAAGACCATTTCTAAACTTTCATCCTGTCGTCCCCGCCGCTCCTGGTGGCGGAAGCAGGTTCATTACTACTACTATCAGATCCTACGGCTGCGGGGGACACCGAAGGCGATCGCGCGGGGTGTGGCGATCGGGGTGTTTTTCGGCTGTTTCCCGTTTTTTGGGTTGCAGACGCTGCTAGCGGTGGTGGGGGCGACGCTGTTGCGGGGTAATCGCTTGACGGCAATGGCGGCGACTTGGATTAGTAATCCGCTCACCTATGTGCCGATTTATGCGTTTAATTTCCATGTGGGTCAGGAGATTTTGCGGGTTAAGGATGTTGATCTCTCAACGATTGACTGGACTTCGTCGGATTTGTTTTATTTGGGGTGGAAATTTGCGCTGACCTTGGGGGTGGGGTGTTTTGTGGTGGGGACGATCGCTGCTGTCCTCAGTTATTGCCTCACGATTCCCCTGGTGCTCCGCCTCCGCAAATCCCGCCACCAGAATCGCCCAAAGTTGCCCCGTCGTTAGGGGATGGCCCGCTAAACTAAGCGGGTGAGTTGGATGCGGTAGCGTTGCTTTTTCGTGATCGCCACTTCGCCCACTTCGAGGCGACCTTTGCCGCGCATGGCGATGAGATCCCCGGCTTGGACGGTGTGGCTGGGTTGGGTGATGTCTTTCCAGTTGACGCGCACATCACCGGAACTGATCGCGTCGGACATTTTGCTGCGGGACATGCCAAATCCGGCAGAGGCGATCGCATCCAGCCGCATTGAGGCTTCAACGGTGGTCATTTCCTTGCGTTTGGGGGGGCGAATTTTGAGGGCTTCCAGGGGGATGGGTTGGGTTTTCACGGGTACGGATCGCACTTGCACCAGGCTTTGGCAGAGGAATTCCACCAATTCCGGCACGACGATCATCTGTGCGCCCCGTTCACCGAGCACAACAATATCCCCCACTTTTTCCCGCACAATCCCCGTGCCGAGGATCGAGCCGAGAAAATCCCGATGGGTCGCCGGGTCAAAGAGAAAATTTCCCGCCACATCAAGGGCGGCGAGTTCGACTTGGCTGGGGTCAAGGGGCAGTTCGGATCGAGCGATCGCCAGCCGTTGCCGTTCTGCCTGGGGATAGCCACCGCCTGCGCTTAACTCAATTTCCGTCAGCTTGGCAAAGGCGCGTTGAGCCTCGATTAAGACCGGCGGCGAGAGAAAGTCTGTCATCACCACTTCCCAGGTGCGCAGGGCTTGTTCCGCTTGGTCAATCACACGAGTCACAGCATCGCGATTTTCAACACCTTTGAGGAGATCGTCTTTAGGCAACATGATGGTTGAGAAAATTTGAGCACCAATATAGGGTATCGCGCTGTCAAACGACGTGACCGAGTTAGGGCGATCGCCGCCGTTGGTCGAGCCAGGTTTGTAAAATAATCGCGGCGGCCTTGCGATCGATCAGTCCCTTGTTTTGACGGATCGAGATCCGCTGGGCTTCCATTTGGGCCTCCGCTTCGAGGGAGGTGAGCCGCTCATCCACATAGTCTACGGGGAGTTGGAGGGCCTGAGCGAGACGTTGGGCGTATTTTTGCACCTGTTTGGCTTGGAATCCGATCGCTCCATCCATGGTGTAGGGCAACCCCACCACAAGCTGCTGCACCTGCCGCTCTGCTACGAGGGACTGAAACGCCGCCACATCTTGGGCGAAGGAATGGCGGGTGATCGTGGTTAGCCCCGTGGCAATCAGCCCCAGGCCGTCACACCCGGCGACTCCAATCCGTTTTTTGCCCACGTCCAATCCTAAGGCGGCAATCCGTTCCATGGTGGCAGGGGCTTAGGCTTGGGTTTCGGGCGGGTTCGGGCGGGATGAATCGGTGCGATGATCCCGTTTGGGTAGGAATTTAGCCCAGGACATCCGGGTGGGGATGGGGGTGCGGGCGGGTTGGAGTCCGAGCATATCGGGAAGTTGGAGGCCTTCGAGGGGCTTGGTTTCCCGCAGCTTGTGCCACACGGAACGCGACATCAGGAGGGTGTGTTCAATGCGCTCGGCTCCGAGGTGCTCGAAGTAGTCTTCGCGCTCGGTTTGATAGTCGGTGGAGGTGATGTGGAGGGGAGTGCCGGGGACGGTTTGGGCGACTTTGGCGATTTGGGACATCAGTTCAGGGTAGAGCCAGGTATAGGCGGGATGAACGGTGAGGAGGGCTTCGTGGGGGCGATCGCCGTCCCGATGGAGGGTGAGGGAAAAATGCCCGATCGCGGCTTTCCGCTGGGGTTCAAACACATAGCCACTCACCACTTCTGTTTGGTTAATCCAGTTGTGGATATTGTTGGCGATCGCACTCCAGAACGGCGTTTTAAAATCTTCGACATGGCGATCGAACACCTGACGCAACAGGGGCGGCATCGACACCGTATCCAGTTGATAGAGCAACTGAGCATCGGCATTGCTCACCGGCAGCAGGTTCGGCAGGGAGGGTTCATGCTGGGCAATGCGTTGCAATACGTCCGGGCTGATGTTCCAGTTGGTGACTTGGGCCAGGGGTTGAAAGCCATTTTGCCGATAGAGGGCGAGGGTTTGCTTGTCCTGGATATTCACCTCTAACACCCAAGTGCGAGCTTCCCACAACACTTCAAAACAGTGGCGGAGGAGGTGTGAGCCGGTATTTTTGAGGTTTAAGCCGCTATTAATCGCCGCTGCTGCGGCATCAAACATCACTTGCTCAACGCGCCAGGTGGTGCGAGTCCGGTTGCAGGGCATGACATGAATCAAGCCGCACAGTTGGCCCTCTTGCTCGGCCACGTAGATGCAAAACTGATGTTGGGTCAAGTTGGGAAAAAGACGCAGCACATTCAGCAAGCCAAACCAATGCTGAAATTGGTTGAGTTTACGATTCAGACTTTGCCACTCCCGAAGTTTGGAGTCATCCCACACCCGTTGTGCCAAGGTTGCGATCGCTTCCACATCCCGCAGTTGAAGGGGACGGATGGTGGGGGACGCATGGCCAAAGGGGGTGCGAGATTTCATATGCAGCTCACCAAAAATTGAGACATTAAGGAACCAATGTTGCTCCGATCTTAACCTAATATTCCCTGATTCCCTAGGTTTCCGGATCGGTAAGGCAGGGAAGTCGCCGCCTGGGATGGGGTTCAGCCTCAGGACGGGGGATCTGTGCCGTCAACTGTTCGAGGGGCGATCGCCCTGGGGAGTCAGGAGATTTTCACCCTAACCTGGGGATTTTCAAAGTCTGATATACAATTGAAGATCGCGGCTCACCTGACGATTTTTAGGAGGTCTTGGTAACCATGGCACGTCGCTGTCAAATCACGGGCAAAAAAGCTAACAACGGCTACGCTGTTTCTCACTCACACCGTCGCACGAAGAAATTGCAAGAAGCAAACTTGCAATGGAAGCGGATTTGGTGGGCAGAAGGGAATCGCTGGGTACGGATTAAATTATCCACGAAAGCGTTGAAAACGGTTCAAAAGAAAGGATTACACGCCGTTGCTAAAGAAGCAGGTCTTAATCTTAATAAGTTTTAATGATCTACCTTGGCGGGTAGATCATCTTGAAGGGAAACGGATTTGCGAATCGGTTTCCCTTCTTGGGTCGAGGGCAGCGATCGCACCCCTGAATCCGAAAGTTCCGTGATACTGTGAAGTTATATTGCAAGTTCGAGCAACAGCATCCGAAATCATGGAAGAGTCTGCATCCCAAGTCACGCCGGAAACCAGAGCCACCGATGAACCTGCGGCCGATGCTCCGGAAGAAGAGCAAGCCAGTTATGTGAAGTTAGCCATGCGGAACATGGTGCGCAAAAAGGGCACATCCCTAACACATTTTTTCCTTTCCGCAACGGGTCTGTTGGGGCTGCTGATTGGTTTAGCCTATTTAACGCGCTAGGGGTGATGGAGTCTCAGCCACCGATGACAGTCACCGTCAATCTTCAGGATGATGGGGGGTATGGTGCGATCGCCCCAGAACAATGGTCACGCTGGATTAGCCATTGGTTCGTCCAGCTTACCCCCGAACTCCCCCCCGCCCCCAGTTATGAACTGAGCCTACGGTTCACCGATGATGCTGAAATTCATCAGCTTAACGCCCAGTATCGTGCCATGGATCGCCCCACCGATGTACTGGCTTTTGCCGCCTTAGAACAAACATTAGCCTGGTATCCCCCCGATGAACCCGTGGATCTCGGCGATGTGATCATCTCCGTCGAAACGGCACAACGGCAGGCCAAGACCCAAGGCCATGGGCTGGATCGAGAAATCCTGTGGCTCGTGAGTCATGGTGTTTTACATCTGCTGGGCTGGGATCATCCCACTGAGGCGGACTTAGAACAGATGCTAGCCCAACAAGAGGCATTGATTGAATCGCTCCAACATCTGCCCGGCCGGGATTTATCCACCCAAGAACACCGCATCTAAACCGGGTTTGGGAGTTGAATGTCATGATTTTGTTGCTCAAAAACCACGGGAATCGCCCTAGGATGCTAAAACTGTGGACAGCGATCAGGAATAGGACTTTAACAATTGTCTTCGGTTCACTGGGGTACAGTGCGACGATCATCCCGCTGCCCGGTTCTGTTTCTGTTTCGTGTTCCGTGCCGCTTCCCATGAACAGCCATGACCCTCAACTCCCATCGTCCTCCCCAATGCGACGTAACCCCCGTTGTTCCCTCGCTTTACGCTGTGATGCCCCAACGTAGTTCCAACTCTCGCCCCCTGGCCTGGCAAATTGCCCCCAATTTGTGGGTGAGTTTTCGTTATGCTTGGGCGGGGGTGATCTACGCCTTCAAAACCCAGCGCAATTTTCGGATTCATACGGGAATTGCGATCGCTGCGATCGCCTTAAGTGTGGGATTACAGATTAGTCGGGTGGAAATGGCGGTGGTGGCGCTCACCTGTGCCCTGGTGATGGTGTTGGAATTGGTCAATACGGCCCTCGAATCGGTGGTGGATTTGACCGTTGAACAGAGCTATCACGAACTGGCGAAGGTGGCGAAAGATTGCGCGGCTGGGGCGGTGTTAGTGGCGGCGATCGCTTCTATTTTTGTCGCCGGGGTGATTCTGTTGCCTCCCCTGTTTGCGGCGATCGTCCCCTTGTTCTAACCTCGACAGTCTCGACAGTCTCGACAGTCTCGACCTTATTTACGCTGACGAAAGGAGTACCGTTTTTGCTACTGGTTATTGATAATTACGACAGCTTCACCTACAACTTGGTGCAGTATCTGGGGGAATTAGCGAGTGAATTTCCCGTCGCGACCGATATCCGCGTCTATCGTAACGACCAAATTGACCTTGACCGGATTGTTGCGATCGCCCCCGATGGCATCGTCATTTCCCCCGGCCCCGGCCGCCCCGATGATGCGGGCATTTCCGTCCCCATCATCCAAACCCTAGGGGCACAGTTTCCCATCCTAGGCGTTTGTTTAGGGCATCAGAGTCTGGGTCAAGTCTTTGGCGGTACGGTGGTGTCTGCCCCGATTTTGATGCATGGCAAAACCTCCGAAATTCACCACACCGGCCAAGGTGTTTTTCAGAACCTCCCCAATCCCTTTTCAGCCACTCGTTATCATAGCCTTGTGGTTGATCGCCAAACCCTACCGCCCACGCTCGAAGTGACCGCCTGGGTAGACGACGGCACGATCATGGGACTCCGGCATCGGGACTATCCCCACCTTGAAGGTGTACAATTTCATCCCGAAAGTGTCTTAACCCCGGTCGGAAAAAACCTCTTGCGGAATTTTCTTGCCGCTCTCCATCCTCAACCTGCAAAGAATTCATGAAGCGAAGCACCTTTCTCCGTTACCTAGGGGCCAGTACCATTACCACCCTCGGCCTGAGTCAAGTCTCAGGTTCCCCAGCCCAAGCCCAAGGCGCAGGCCTATCGATGCGCTGGTATGGTCATACCTGTGTGCTGTTTACGGGCGGAGGGAAACGGGTGTTAGTGAATCCCTTTCGTGCCCTCGGTTGTACCGCTGGGTATCCTGTCCCCAATCCGGCCGTGGATTATATTTTGATGAGTAGCCGCCTTTTTGATGAAGGCGCACCCGCCGCCGATACCCCCGGAAATCCGCGTATTTTGTTCCAGGCGGGAGCCTATACGGTGGGGTCAAGTCAGTTTGAGGGGATTGCGATCGCCCACGATCGCAACGGGGGCCGCCGCTTCGGCACCAACGTCGTCTGGAAATGGCAACAGGGCGGCGTGAATATTCTCCACCTCGGCGGCGCGGCAGCCCCCATTGAGTTTGAGCAACGAATTCTCATGGGGCGGCCTGATATTCTCTTTGTCCCCGTTGGCGGTGGCCCCAAAGCCTACAACCCCCAAGAAGCCCAAGCCGCCATCCAAACCCTCAACCCCAAAATCGCCGTTCCCACCCACTACCGCACCAACGCCGCCGATGCCGCCGCCTGCGACATCACCAGCCTCGACACCTTCTTAAGCCTCTATTCCCCCGACCAAATCCGCCGCTTAGGCAGTCAAACCCTCTCCTTGAGTGCGGGCAGCTTACCCAGTGACGGAACCACGATCTACGTTTTTCGTGACCCCGTCTAGGAGCGATCGCCCAACGCCATAGCGTGCAGACAAGCAATCTGCTCCCCTCCGGTGGCATCCTCAGCCGCTTGATTGCTGCCCCCCAGGGCCATGGCAATAAACTTTATCAAAAAAATGGGTTTAAAACCTCGTCGGTAGTGCATTTTAGTGCAGGCTAGAGGAAAAGATAGGGGCATCTTGCTCCGCCAGCTTCTCTCTGATGCCCCGATTGTACTCATGGATGAACAGCCATATCGCCCCAATGTGGTTCTCCACCTTTTTCGAGAACGACA
>NZ_JAQMTY010000297.1 GCF_028330765.1 Spirulina subsalsa CS-330
AAGCCCTCTCCTGGGGGAGAGGGTTGGGTGAGGGTCGCTACTTCGCGGCGCGTTTGAGTTGGCGGAGGGTTTGGTAGATTTCCGGGAGGCGGCTGTAGACCGCCGACACCTTGAGCCAGAGGGAATTAGCGATCGCAGGACTGCCAGACACCACCTCCTGCGGGCCCACATCCCGATGCAGGCCAGATTGGGCCGTCGCGATCGCACCATCGCCAATCTTCACTTTGTTCGACACCCCCACCTGACCCGCCAAAATCGCCCAATTGCCCACCGTCACCTGTCCCGATAGGCCCACCTGAGCCGACATCACGGCATGGTCGCCCACGGTGCAGTTATGGGCAATTTGCACCAAGTTATCAATTTTCGTGCCCGTGCCGATCTGAGTCACCCCCACCGAGGGGCGGTCAATGGTGGAATTACAGCCCACATCGACGCGATCGCCCAAAATCACCCGCCCCGACTGGTTCATCTTCACATAACCCTGGGGCGGATGGGGCACAAACCCAAACCCCTCGCCGCCGATCACCGCGCCGCTGTGGATAATGCAGTCAGCCCCGATCACCGTGCGCTCTTCGATTGTGCAGTTGGCATGGATCACCGTCCCCGCGCCGATCTCACAATCGGGGTAGATCACCGTATTCGGGAAAATACAGACGCGATCGCCCAGCGTCACCCCCCGCTCAATCACCACATGGGCCCCGATCGCCACATCAACCCCCACCTGCACCGAGGGATCAAGCACCGCCGTCGGGTGGATTTGGGGCGCGAGTTGGTAGGGTTGGTAGAATTGGGCGATCGCCACAGCAAACAGCAAGCGCGGCTCCGGTGTCGCCACCCACGCAATGCCCCGGGCCGTCGCCCGGGCCTGTAACCCCTCATCCACCGGCAAAATCAACGCACTGGCCGCCGTCCTATCCACCTGCGCCGCAAATTTATCCCCCTCGATGTAGCTGATCGTTCCCGATCGTGCGGTTTCTACGGCCGCGACCCCGTTCAAGACCGGGTTACAATGGCTACCAAGCGAGAGGCTATCACTCTGCACCCAGTCCGCCTCAAAGCGTTCTAACAGTTCACTAAATTTCATTGCACAATTAGAGACAACAACAATGGCAGTTTCTCTCCAAAAAGGACAACGAGTTTCCCTCGAAAAATTGGCCCCCGGACTCAAAGCCGCCTTTATCGGCTTAGGGTGGGATGCTCGTTCTACCGATGGTCAACCCTTTGATTTGGATGCGTCGATCTTCCTCCTGGATGCCAACGAAAAAATCCCGTCAGACCGCCATTTCATTTTTTACAATAACCTGACCAGTCCCGATCCTGACCAATCCGTCAAGCACATGGGGGACAACCTCACCGGAGCCGGAGACGGCGATGATGAAGCGATGATCCTCGATCTGCGCAAAGTCCCTGAAAACATCCAAAAAATGGTGTTCACCGTCACCATCTACGAAGCCCCCCAACGGGGTCAAAACTTCGGGCAAGTTCACAATGCCTTTGTGCGCCTGGTGAATGTGGAAACCAAAGAAGAAGTGTTGCGCTACGACCTGGGCGAAGACTATTCCACGGAAACCGCGATGATCATGGCGGAAATTTATCGCAAAGATGGGGACTGGCGGATGAATGCTGTGGGCCAAGGCTATCAAGGCGGCTTACAAGCGTTGCTCGATCGCTATAGTTAATCTGGGCGCGTTCGATCTCTGATGGGATCATCGGGATTGAGTGGCGATCGCTCCCATTCCTGGGGATGGGAGTCCTATTTTTCTTCTTTCACTTCAAAATCTCATGGGCATTAATCTCAAAAAAGGGCAACAGATTTCCCTCGTCAAAGAAGCACCCGGACTTACTCGCGTGCTGTGTGGCTTGGGGTGGGATGTAGCGAAAAAATCCGGTGGCTTGATGCAGTTGTTCAAAAATACGGCGGATCTTGACCTCGATGCGACGGTGATCTGCCTAGACGCGCAGGATAAGTGCCGCACCCAAAACAACATTCCTAACATGGTGTACTTTGGCAACCTGCGCCATCCCTCCGGGGCGATTACCCATCTAGGCGACAATTTAACCGGAGCCGGAGACGGCGATGATGAACAGATTATCGTTGATTTGAACGCGGTTCCGGCCGAGATTCAAACCCTGTTGTTTGTGGTGAATATTTATCGCTGTCGCGATCGCAAACAGGACTTCAGCCAAGTCAACAACGCCTTTGTGCGCCTGGAAAATATGGAAACCCGCACCGAAATCGCCCGCTATAACCTCTCTGGGGCAGACTATCAAGGCTCGACGGGGATGCTGATGGCGAAACTCTATCGCGAGGGGAATGGCTGGCAACTGGCAGCGATCGGCGATGGGATTCAGATCAACAACCTCAAAGATATCCTCAAGCAGTATTAAGAAAACGCAAGAACCAGAACGCTGAACAGCATCATAGGTTAAGTATGGAGAGTCAGGCGGTATCGTCTTGATTATCCTGCGTGCGATCGTTGTCCGTCTGTGGTGCTTTGGTTTCTTCTGCCTTGATCATCCCTCAATCGTAAGTCCTAGCCCATGCCAGATCCTTCAACCCTTGACTCGGTGATTAAGAGTCCCGCACTGATCGTCCATCAATCCACCGCCCCCGTGATTGTGGTGGGGTTGCCCCGCAGTGGTTCCTCCTACCTTGCCCATGTTTTATCCTGCCTAGAGGGCTGGTTTGTTTTCGATGATCTGTATCCGTATCAAAAAGCGGCAGCATTAGGAATTTCGAGTCGGATGAACTTAGCCCAAAAGCCCAAACTTTTGAAAGACTATATCAACTCGATTACCTGGCAATTGCGGGCCAAGATTAAATACGAAGAAAACTTTGATGTGCCAAATTTGACTTGGGATGATACGTTTGCCATGGAAACGGCTCTCTGCACTGCTCTAGAAGGTCAAGACCCCCTCACCTGGCCCCAGGTTCTTGAAGAATGGATCACCCGCCTCGCGTTCCATTCTCAAAAGCAGCGCTGGGGGTATAAAACGCCCCAAGATTTCCTCCATCTGGATGAGTTGGCGACCTTGTTTCCGGGGGTGCGGTTCGTCTATATTTTGCGCGACCCTCGCAAGATGATGCGATCGTTTAAGAGCTTGCCCCGAGTGAAAACGCACGGCAGCCAGGACGGGGAATCGCGCCAATATCACCCCCTCGTCTACTCCCTCTATTGGAAAAAATCCTATGAGGCGGTGCAATCGTTTATGAAGCGCGATCGCGCCCCCGTGGAAACGATTAAATTTGAAGATCTCGTCAAAACCCCCGAAGCCGTGGCCGATCGCCTCGCTCGCTTTTTAGACACCCAGGTCGTGGGCAATGTCGTCCTCGAAAAAGGTAATTCTTCCTCAGATCAAGGCAAAAACAAAGAACTCACCGCCACGGAAATTTTTATCTGTGAAAAAATGGCTGGGGCTAGTATGCGATCGGCGGGCTATACCCTGACAAATCCCACGCCAAAACTGGGGGATTTGTTTGATTTAATCGGCACATCGTTCGTCTTTGCCACCTATCAACTGCAACGGATGATTAAAGATCCCAAAGCCCGCACCTCAATCTTTAGTTTTCTCAAAAGTTTAATCGGGAAAAAGTCATAATCGCAGCAGATGCAGTGGTTTTCATCAACACGAGGGACAAAGATCCCCCTTAATCCCCCTTAAAAAGCAAGATCCCCCTCAATCCCCCTTAAAAAGCAAGATCCCCCTCAATCCC
>NZ_JAQMTY010000298.1 GCF_028330765.1 Spirulina subsalsa CS-330
AGGATAAATCAATGGCGTTAGTCGTTGAGCCTAGCAACCCTCTGCAACTCTCGTTGTTTGAGTGGATAAATGGTCAGGTAACTGGCTGTTCAGAATCTCCCACTATAGCCCGTAGGGTTTAGTGGGGGAGTATGTCAAAACCGTCAGCAAAACAACCTGCCCAAAGCTAAGAAGCAATTCCCGCATTTGGGTAATGTCTATTCCCAGGTGTTGCAAACTACGATTCGTAGACTGCATGATACCTGGAAAGCATTTCAGAAACGGGGATATGGGTTCCCGCGCTTCAAAAAGTTTGGTCAGTTCAAGTCCTTTGTGTTTCCCCAGTTCAAGTCCAATCCCATCAATGGCAACGCTATCAAATTGCCAAAGATAGGAGAAGTGCCTATCAACCTGCATCGCCCCATCCCTGACGGGTTCAAGGTGAAGCAGGTGCGGGTGCTGTCGAGAGTGCGGGGAACGCAGTGGTATGTGGTTGTCACGATTGAATCGACTGTGTCGGTTCCCGATGCCCCGGTTCATGGTCGTGCGATTGGGATTGACCTGGGATTGGAGCGATTCTTGACCGCTTCGGATGGCTCTTTCCAGGAGCGCCCTAAGTTTTTCAAGTCGAGGCAACGCAAGCTGAAATTGCTGCAACGCAGAGCGGCACGAAAACAGAAGGGTTCTCAAAACTGGGAGAAAGCACAAACCGAAGTTGCCAGAATGCACCATCGAATTGCCAACCGTCGTAAGGATTTCCATCTGAAGACGGCTCACAAACTTTGCGACCAGGCGCAAACCATCTTTGCAGAAGATCTCAATGTCAAAGGGTTGACACGAGGGATGCTGCGGAAAGATTGTGTTGATGCTGCTTTCGGACAATTTCTGTCTCTGACGGAATGGGTTTGCTGGAAACGGGGCGTATATTTTTCTAAAGTCAACCCCAACGGCACCAGCCAAACCTGCCCTAATTGCTTTGCTACTGTCAGCAAAGGCTTGGAGGTCAGAGAGCATCATTGTCCTGAGTGCGGGTATCGAACGCATCGGGATCATGCCGCAGCAGAGATGGTTTTGCATCGTGGACTAGAGAACGTAGTAGCCCAGGGACTCTGGGGAACGGAAACAGCCTGTCAAGTCGGTCTGTCGGGGGTCTATGACCTAGATAAGTGGCGTGGGGCAGGAATGCTCAATCGTGAGGTTGGGAAGCCCGTGCTGTACCTGTAGGGTCAGCGTCGGGAGGATGTCACTAGCATGGCTGCTCCGAAATTGTTGCCTGTCTCTTGAGGGCAAGAATGCAGTTGTCTTGAATTCAGTTTGCCATTCTGACTGGCTGGCGCGAACTGAAGACCACGCCAGCCAGTTCCTTAAAAATCTCCCAATAGAACGATAATCCTGGAATGTTCAGAACGCCAAATCCGGGATATGGCGAGGATTTGAAACCCAGGGCGATCAATCTCCGCCGTTAGTTGGTGACGCAGTAGTCATTAATGCCGTTGACGAGTTCGGGTTCTCCCTGTACCGCTTGTTCAAGGCGGACTTTGGCGGTGTCTACCCCTTCGCGGTTGAGATCTTTGTAACTTTGGGAATATTCCCGTGTGGCGTTGGCGATTTCGGTGTACATCTTAACGAAGCCGTTTTGATATTCCTTGAGTTGGGGATCGTCGAGTTGTAGCGATTGCATCGTTTGGGCAGCTTGATCGAGGGTATCGGCGGCTTGGAGCCACACCAACGAATCCTGATTGGTTTGATTGGCCGTGAGGATCTCGGTTTCCGCTGTCACTTGGTTGGCAATTTCCACAATGCGATTGCATTGCAGGACTTTATTGGGAGCACAGCTACTCGCTAACCCCGACACTACTAGCAGAATCATCAATGACACGCCACGCATACCGCCTCTCAAGTGAAACATGATGAGTTGATTATGAATGAATTCGGCATTGATTGTAACGCCCTTTTCTGTGCTACGTGATCCGGATTACCAGGGGGATAGTCTTAAGTTTTTCCTTAATTTTGCAGGCGATCGCACGGTTATACGACAGGCTAGGCTGAGAGGCCCTAGGGGAAAATTTCATGTTAGAGACGCTAGATTTGTCGCGATCGCTCGATAAGGCCACCTACAAACTGGAAGTAGAAGCCTTAATGCAACAGTTGCGATCGCTGCAACAGTCCTGTTGGGAATCGCGCCTTCCCTTGTTGGTGGTGCTCGAAGGCTGGGCAGCGGCGGGGAAAGGGGCTTTAGTGAAAAAAATGGTCAACTACATGGACCCCCGTGGCTTCACCGTTTACCCCACCTTGCCCCCCACGGATACCGAACAGCAATACCCTTTTCTCTGGCGGTTTTGGCAACAGTTGCCACCCCAAGGGGCGATCGGGATTTTTTACCACAGTTGGTATACCCATGTCCTAGAAGATCGTCTCTTTGAACATCTGTCCCCCGAACGAGTGCCGCAAATGATGGCACAGATCAACGCCTTTGAGCGGCAGTTAGCCGATGATGGGGTAGCGATCGCTAAATTCTACCTTCACCTCAGCCGCAAAGAACTCAAGCACCGCCTCAAAAAAACCGCCAAAGACGAACTCACCGCCTGGCGGGTGCGCCCCGAAGACTGGCAGCAGCATAAACGCTATCACCAATATGTTGATCTCGCCGAGGAAATGCTGATCCAAACCAGCACGGGCATCGCGCCGTGGACGTTGGTGGAAAGTGATTGTAAACGGTGGGCGCGGGTGAAGGTGTTATCTAAACTCGTGGCCGTGATCACCGAAGCCCTCGATCGCCGCGCCGCCCAGCCTCCCCCCATCACCACGCCCCCCCAAGCAACCCTCCTCGCCACCGAACCCAACGCCTTGGCCGCGGCGGACTTAAGCCTCAAGCTGGAACGGGATGAGTATAAAGATCGGTTGCGGACGGCTCAATTGGAACTGCGTCGCCTCCAACAGCAGATTTTTCAACATCAGATTCCGGTGGTGTTGGTGTTTGAAGGCTGGGATGCCGCCGGGAAGGGGGGCGCGATTAAACGGTTGACGGATATTCTCGATCCCCGCAGTTATCGGGTTAATCCCTATGCGGCTCCGACGGAGGAAGAGAACCGCTATCATTACCTCTGGCGGTTTTGGCGGACGTTGCCGCCGGCCGGGAAGATTGGCATTTGCGATCGCAGTTGGTACGGTCGCGTGCTCGTGGAGCGCGTCGAAGGGTTTGCCACGGATATGGAATGGCGCAGGGCCTACCGGGAAATTAACGAATTTGAAACCCAACTGACCACAAGCGGTTATGTGGTGGTGAAATTTTGGCTTCATATTGACCCGGAAGAACAACTGCGCCGCTTTGAACAACGACGCGAAAACCCCTTCCGGCAATACAAGCTCACCGATGAAGATTGGCGCAACCGCGATCGCTGGTCTTTGTACGATGTGGCCGTGAACCAAATGATCGGCCGCACCAGCACGCCCACGGCTCCCTGGGTGGTAGTGCCGGGTAATGACAAATACTATGCGCGAGTATTCGTGATTGAAACGGTGATCCAAGCCATTCGCCAAGAGTTAACCCGGCGCACCGGTTTGGGGTTGAGGGCGATTTAAGGGTGATTCCTGGGCCTGGTTGACTGACAAAAGTTAATAGCCCTCACCCCCAACCCCTCTCCCAGAGGGCGAGGGGAGCCGATCCATTTTTCCAGTTCCCTTTCCCCTAGGGTGAGGGCTTTCCGGGATTTGGCTAATTTTGTCAGTTAACCAGTTCATGGGCTGAGATCTGATCCGGCCCCGTTCTTTTCTGCCTGAAAATGCGACAATAATTTGGGCTTGGGGTCTTTTGAACCTGAGTGAATGCGATCGCACCTGAGGGGATGCCCCAACTATGTTTGAAATTCTCACCAGTGTTCTGCTGCTGTCCCTGATCTTGGTTTTGATCTATTACCTCTTGGTGCAGGTCATCCCCAAGCAGGCCTTGGTGGTGTTGGGTGGGGCGTTTCTGTTGGCGATTATTCTGGTGAGTTTCTTCATTCCCAGCTATGGCCCGACGGCCTTTTTGTGGGAGATCGTCTCATTGCCGCTCAAACCCATGGGGCTTGCGATTGTCCTCATTTTCATGTCGGTGCTGCGGATTAAAAAAGACAAGATCGAAAAGCCCGCCCCGACGTTTTTATGGGTCACATTAATTGTGCTCATCATCTCCAGTAATCCCCTGATTGCCTATCAACTGGCGAAGCTGATGGAGCAAGAAGCCGTCAATATTGAGATTAAAAAACAGGGGATTTGCTTGGTGGATTGTCCTGCGGTAGGAGCGACCGTGAATAGCGGTGCGATCGTTCTGTTGGGGGCGGGCACAACGGAACCGAATATTCCCTATCGCACCCAAGTTCAACTCACGGATCAAGGCGATCGCCTCCTCTACACCGCCACCCTCTACCAAGAACAAACCACCCGGGGCAATTTTCCCCGCGTCATTATCTGTGCGCCCCCCCGCACCGGCTTAGACGGAAATGAAGACCAACTCAATGAAGCCCAAGACATTTCGCGCATCTTGCAGCGTTTGGGCATTCCTAGGGATGTAATATCCCTCGAAATGCGGGGCGTTCATCTTCACATGCACGCCGTCGAAGTGAAGCAAATCCTCACCCAGGCAGGGATTAGCAGCACCTTAGTAACCCTTGTAACTTCCGGTATTCGGCTGCGCCGTGCCGCCCAAACCTTCCGCGAAGAAGGGATTAACGTTATCCCGCGTCCAAGCAACTTCTATACCTTTCAAGGGGAAGGGTCACCAAAGCGCAAACTCAGCCCTGCCGACCTCCTGCCCTCGATTCGGGCGTTGCAAATCACGACCCAGGTGGTGGAAGAATATTTTGCGACGATCTACTATTTCCTGCGGGGTTGGCTGTCACCGGTGGTGTATTGATCGCGATGATGCTAACAGTGATAGGCGAGATCAGGAAGTTGAGGATCAACGTGATGGTTGTTTTGAGATCGGATGGATTGGGGATCAGGTCTAGAATCAAACAGATGATCCTGTAGTCTCGTTGAGTTTATGTCTGCATTACCGCCCTTGTCTGACCATCCTTGCTCTGAATCTCTCGATCGCGATCGCCTCATTGCCACCTTACGCGCCGGATTACGGCCGGGGCAACAGGCGATCGCAGATTGGCAAGGGGGAGAGTTAGCGGTGTCGGCAGTGCCAGGGGCGGGGAAGTCCCACAGTATGGCCGTGGGGGCAGCGATCGCGATCGCCCGTCATCAACTCCACGCCCGTCAGCAATTAGTGGTGGTCACCTTCACCCGTTCCGCTGCGGCCAATATTAAACACAAAATCCGGGCGACCCTCCAACAGTTGCAGCTTTCCGCCGCCGGGTTTATGGTGCAGACTCTCCATGGTTTAGCCCTGCATATCGCCTCACGCCATCCGGAGGTGTCGGGGGTAGACCTCAACACCATGACCCTGATCACCCCCACGCGGAGTCATCGCCTGTTGCGCCAAGCCGTAGAACAGTGGCTGCGGGATCATCCAGAGCAGTACCAAGTCCTCCTGCGGGGGGTGCAGTTTGATGGGGAAGCGGCGGAACGGTTGCGGCGGCAGTCGGTGCTGCGCACAGAAGTGTTGCCCAATCTCGGTAAGACGGCGATCCATGAGGCGAAAAGTTCTGGGGTAACGCCGGAACAACTGCGGGCTGCCCATGGGGCAGTGAATGACCCCTACGATACCTTGGCGATCGCGGCTGATATCTACGCTCAGTATGATGCTTTGATGCGATCGCACCATCTGATCGATTATGACGATATGATCCTGGCGGCGTTGCGGGTGTTGGCCCATGAACCCGTGCGCAAGCTCTGGCAAGAGCAGATTTTTGCGGTGTTTGAAGATGAGGCCCAGGATTCTTCCCCGTTGCAAGCGCAGTTATTAACCCTTCTAGCCACCACACCGGATCAACAGCAATGCCATCTGGTGCGGGTGGGTGACCCGAATCAGGCGATTAACTCCACCTTTACCCCGGCTGATCCGTGGTATTTCAATCAATTTTGCGATCGCTGCAAGAAGCGCGATCGCCTCACCACCATGGATCAATCGGGCCGGAGCAGTCTTGTGATTCTCGAAGCAGCCAATCGGATGCTGGCCTGGGCGAATGATCAGTTTGACCCCCAGCAACAGCCTGCGCCGGATCACCTCTTTCGCCGCCAAGCGATCCGCCCCGTTGCCCTCGATGATCCCCAAGCCAACGCCAACCCTGATCCCACGGGGGCAGGGGTGGAAATTCACACCCCGCCGGATGTGAATGCCACCGTGCAGGCGATCGAAGCGGCAGCGATCGCCCACCTCACCGCCCACCCCGACCACAACGCCGCCATTCTCGTCCGGGAAAACCGCCAAGCCCACTTCCTCGCCCGTCAACTCACCCCCAGCCTCAAGGCCCGCAATATTCCCGTCTACGATGTCAACGCCACCCAACGCCACAGCAAAATTCCCAGCGACATCCTCAAAATCCTCCGCTTTATCAATCGCCCCCATTCCCCCAGTCACCTCAAAGATGCCCTCTCGGTGTTGGAAAAACGGGACTTAATCGCTGCTCAAGATTTGGATGCTTTAGCGATCGCCCCTGAACAATTTCTCTACCCCACCCCCATCGATCCCCCCCTTGTGCCAGCCGCGATCGTCGCCCAACGCCACTGCACCAAACTCCTCCGCGCCGGCATTGAACTCCACCCCTACGATCTGCTCTCCTTCCTCGGTCTCACCCTGCAATACCAAGCCTCCGAACTCGCCACCCTCCAAAAACTCGCCGAGCGCCTCTTTCAACAAACCGCCCGCCAACGCACCCTCGCCGCCATCATCGACACCCTCCAAGACATCGTCAGCGCCGAACAATTTGAAGCCGTCGAAGCAGACAGCGATGACCGCTACACCCAAGCCGGACAACTGACAATCATCACCATGCATAAAGCCAAAGGCCTCGATTGGGACTATGTGTTTTTGCCGTTTTTGCATGAGGATGTGATTCCGGGGGATGCCTGGATTCCCGCCGGTCAAAAGTTTTTAGGGGACTGGAGTTTAGGCGATGTGGTGCGGGCCCAAATTCGGGCATTGGTGCGACAGGCGGATGCTAACCCCCCTGAGCTACCCCAACCGGACGAAGCCTGGCACATTGCCCAACGCCTCAAAACCGCCGAAGAATACCGCCTGCTCTACGTTGCCATGACCCGTACAAAACGGTTGCTGTGGCTGTCGGCAGCACGTCAAGGCCCCTACCGTTGGAGTATGGTGCAAAGTCAGGGCACGATCCATAAACTGAATCTGAAACAGCCCTGTCCGGTGCTCAAGGCTTTGCAATGAGCCGCACCAAGGCCAAGACTGACGCAGTGAGAGATCAACGAACAAGGGGCTTAAGCCCCTTGCCCCAACGGACCACTGAGGCATCGCCAAGCAATTCGCGTCAGTTCTGAACCCGCCCAATGTTCACCAAGACAAAGAAAAAAGGTAGAACCTGTCTACCTTTTCCTGTTGTGTTTGTGATGAAAGCCAGCCGAAGGCCAGCGCTGTTAGCCGAAGCGGCCACTGATGTATTCTTGGGTTTTTTCCTCTTTGGGGTTTTGGAAGATGATTTCGGTGCGATCGTATTCCACCAAATGCCCTACTTTCCCGCCTGCATCAGTGGCTTCGGCATTGTAAAACGCGGTCAAATCAGAGACCCGCGAAGCCTGTTGCATATTGTGGGTGACAATCACAATCGTGTATTGCTGTTTGAGTTCTTGGATCAGTTCCTCGACTTTCAGGGTGGAGATCGGGTCAAGGGCGGAGCAGGGTTCATCCATGAGGATCACTTCAGGGGCGATCGCGATCGCCCGCGCAATACACAACCGCTGCTGCTGTCCCCCGGACAATGCCAACCCACTATCCTTGAGCTTATCTTTCACCTCATCCCACAGCGCCGCCCGCCGCAGCGAATCCTCCACCAGCTTATCCATATCGCCGGTATAGCCGTTAATCCGCGCTCCAAAGGCAATATTTTCATAGATGGATTTGGGAAACGGATTCGGCTTTTGGAACACCATTCCAATCCGGCGGCGCATTTCCACCGGGTCAACTTTCGCCCCGTATACATCCTGGCCATGGAAGGTGATTTTACCCCTAACCTTTGCACTGGGAACCAAGTCATTCATCCGGTTAAAACACCGCAGAATTGTACTTTTACCACAGCCTGAGGGGCCAATAAATGCAACCACTTGGTTATAGGGAATATCGAGGGATACATTTTGCACCGCCACCGATGATCCATAGAGCACAGAAACATCCTGGGCGCGTAAAACGGCCTCTTTCACTAAATCCGGTGGAGACGTTGTGGAGTAAAACATAGGACACTTTAGAGAAATTTGAAATGTGACAATAATCTGAGAATCAATAGATGAATGGAGGCTCGATGGTGATCAACCATCCGCACGATCCATCACACCCGACGCTGCAACTTATTCCGAAGGACGACCGCAAAAGAATTCATCACCAACAAAACCGCTAACAACACGATAATGCCCCCAGCGGCATTTTCATGAAATCCTGCTTGGGGCCGCGAAATCCAGTTATAGATTTGAATCGGCAGGACCACAAAAGGACTCTGGAGATTTTCCGGAAGAAACGTGATAAAGGTCAATGCGCCAATCATAATTAGAGGGGCGGTTTCACCAATGGCACGAGACAACGCGAGGATTGTGCCGGTCAAAATACCAGGAAATGCAATGGGTAAAATCTGCTCCCAGATTACTTGCCAGCGGGTTGCGCCGAGGGCAAAGCCAGCAAATCTTAAGCTATCGGGGACGGCCCGCAGGGATTCACGAGTTGAAACGATGATAATGGGAAGAATCAGTAACACCAGGGTGAGGGCCCCCGATAGGATACTGCGCCCACCGGTGAGCGGTTCCATGAGACGAACGAAAATCTGGAGTCCCAATAAACCATAGATAATCGAGGGGACACCCGCCAGATTATTGATATTGATTTCGATGATCTGGGTGAGTTTGTTGTCTTCGGCAAATTCTTCGAGATAGATACCGGAGCCAACCCCCAAGGGAAAGGCAATGATCGCAACGGTGATCATCAGCCATATTGTGCCGCCTAAGGCAGACAGAATACCGGCTCTCTCGGCATTACGGGAGGGAAAGGTACTGAGGAATTGCCAATTGACGCGACCGAGACCGTCACCGAGGACATCGGATAATAGTGTGGCCAGAATGGCGATCGCAATCACTACAGCGAGCCAAGTGAGAGTCGCGAACACTGCATCCAATCGATAACGCTTCGACAAATTGATATTGAACTCGGAAGCATCCGATGCAAGCTCTGGCGGCTTCGGTAGATTAGAAGGTGTCATTCGTATTTCTCCCGGAAACGACGCACAAACCAAAAGCTAAAAATATTCAGAGTCAGGGTCAGCGTAAAGAGCGTCATCCCCACTGCAAAAATCGTCTCAAATTCCAACGAGCCTGCCGGGGTATCCCCCAAGCTCACCTTAACGATATAGGCCGTCATCGTCATCACAGGCACAAAGGGATTCACAAAATCCAAGTCCCAGCCAATGATTCGTGGGTTTTGACCTGCCGCTAGGGTGGTGATCATCGTCTCGCCAATTGCCCGTGAAACTGCCAAAATAATCGATGAAACAATCCCCGACAGCGCCGCTGGCAACACCACAGACGTAATCGTCTCCCGTTTCGTGGCTCCCAAAGCGTAAGCGCCATCCCGTAAGCTACGGGGCACAGAGTAAATCGCATCTTCGCTCAGCGATGCAATCAGCGGGGTAATCATAACACCCAGCACGATACCCGCACTCAACGCATTAAACGCCTGGATATCAAAAAAATCCTCCCACCCCGTGATGCCAGCCAGAAACTCAGCTCCACTCTGCAACAAGGGAGTCACAAACAACAGTGCGAAATACCCGTACACCACTGTCGGAATTCCCGCCAGCACTTCCAGAAGAGGTTTAAGAATGCGACGAGTTTTATCGTTAGCATACTCACTGAGACAGATCGCCGCCAGCAGCCCCAAGGGCACTGCCACCACAAGGGCAATGCTAGAAGTCATCAACGTGGCACTGACCAGGACAAAAACACCATATTGAGCACTATTAAACTGTGGAGTCCAGCGAGCATCCGTGAAAAAATTCCAAATGGGAACTTTTTGGAAAAAGAGCCAAGTCTCAAAAATGAGCGTCATGACAATGCCAATGGTAGTGGCAATCGAAATGAGTGCAAAAATCAAGAAAATTGTCCGAACAATGCTCTGAATTCGCTTACTTCGTTGGCGGTTAGGACGCCACAAGCTTTCATCAGATAGGGAAAGATTACTAGCCATTACACATGGATTAAAAAATAAAGATTTTGGGGTTTAGTCCGGTTATGAAGATCCACTCACTCAATTTCAGCCATCCTCAAGATTTGACTCTCCACCCAAAAAGACTATCCTCAAGAGTTCAACAGAGGAGTCAGATTCAGGAATACATCACTAAACCTGACTCCTACTCCGCTAGAGTTTGTCGGAGAGTTTCACCCCAACCGAAGATTCTCCTTCAAAAATTGAGCCTGTTGTCATCTCTTCAACACGCGCAACCACTCGTTCATGAATGTCAGCGGGCAGTGCAACATAGCCCACTTCTTCAATCAGGTATTCGTTGGCCAAATCCAGATGGTAGTTAACGAAGGCCGCAACTTCAGGCTTGGTTTCCAACGCTTCTTTTTTGACATAGAAGAAGATGGGACGGGCTAAGGGGTTGTAGGAACCATCTGCGATCGTTTCTACACTGGGGGTGACGCAATCACCATCCGAGTTTTCGATCTCAACAATTTTGAGAGAGTCTTTATTTTCTTCATAGTAGGCAAACCCGAAGAAACCAAGGGCTCCTGCATCGGACTCTACCCCTTGAACTGTGACGTTGTCATCTTCACTAGCCGTATAGTCACCCCGGCTCTCTCCTTCTTCACCGGTCACAGCATCGGTGAAGTAGTCATAGGTACCTGAGTCAGTGCCAGCTCCGAAGAGGGCAAGGTCACTATCGGGAAAGTCATCCCGAATTTGATTCCATTTTGTGACCTGGCCTTCAGCGGCAGGTTCCCACATTTTGCCCAGTTCTTCGGGCTTCAGGCAAGTAGCCCAGTCATTTTCTGGGTTGACGACGACAGATAACCCGTCGAAAGCGACAGGCACTTCCACATATTCAATGCCCGCTTCCTCACAAAGCTCCATTTCATCTGCTTTGATCGGCCGCGATGCATTGGAAATGTCGGTTTCCCCAGCACAGAATTTTTCAAATCCTCCCCCTGAACCTGATACGCCAACGGTGACCCGCACATCAGGGTTTTCTGCCATGAATTCTTCAGCCATGGCTTCGGATATCGGGAACACGGTGCTGGAGCCATCTACTAAGACCTCTCCGCTTAGGCCACCTTCAGTGGCGGCATCTTCACCAGCGGCACTATCAGCACCATCTGTGGGCGTGGAGCTTCCACAGGCAGCAAGGGCTAAGGTTAGGGCGATGACCGTGAGTTGAGTTGAAACGCGATGCTTCCGGGAACTAAATGTCATAACACTCCTCTGTTGGGTAATTCTTTCAAGCACAACGGTGCTAAATGATTGATGGGTTGCTGGATATCATCTTGAATACACTCCATGTAGAAGTGAATCCTTTTTACTGTTACTTCAATTACATTTATTTTGTCAAATAAAGCATGGTTAAATAAACGTTAAGTTGAGGTAAAGAGATGATTATTGAGCGGGCAGGTGTATCTTTGGAGATCTCTTTGGATGAGATCTGCATTGACAATGGCAGATGATCATGATCACTGTTAGGAGAATATTCTATGCTATAAACTCATGACATCGATCATAAAAAATCGTTGTGGAGTGAAGGCATTAAGTAGATCCATTCCACAAACACTGTAGAAGAAAAGGGGAACTTAAGGATTAAGACCAAGTTAATGATCCTTAAATGTTGGACTAAGATCCTGACTGATGACCCTTAAGTTTGGAACATTAAGAATTCAGGCTATTCAGTTGAAAACAAGCATGCTAGGTTGGTTAGGCAATACCCGACTTCCTGACTGGGCTTCATCTGTAGCTGATGTTGTAGAGCCTTAAGGGTCTTGTTAAAATCTTCTGGGGTGGTTGTACTGAATAAAAACTGATTGGTGAGCTTGTTGATGATCCAGGGACGAGCTGTTTCTGGGGCTTGTTGAGGGTTTTCGACTAAACAATAGATCCTTAATGCGCTTTGCTCTGATAGGGTACCGTATCTTGTGAATTGTTCAATCTCATGACATAGCTTCTCGATCAATTGACCAATAATATATTTGATTAAGACTGGTTCAAGGCTAAAACATAAGCTCCCGACATCGGATGGAATGACTTCGAGGAGCGATCGCCGCTTTAACGATTCCAACGCTGCCACAATTTGTGATGTTGACAATGCACTAAAGCGCAAATATTGTCGCAGTTGCCGAAGCGTGATCGGACGATTGGCAAGGGCAATCCAATTGATAATGATTGATTCAGACTCAGAGAGTCGTTGGAGCTGCTGATAGAAAATTCCGGGCATAATATCCCCCAGCACTAATGTGCTTTGGCTGAGAAACTCATCAATGTGCCCGCCAAAAATTTCACGAATTGTATTGGCCATCAACTTTAGGGCTAAGGGATGACCCCGATACAGTTGAATGAAGTCATGGGTTCCTCTGGCACTGATATCGAATCCTTTGATAGCCAATACTTGCTTGGCTGCATTGAGATCCAATCCTCCAAGCTGAAAGTCGCGGACGGGTAGGTTGTGGCCGGTGAGTGAGGTTAGCTCTCGTAATTTTTCGCGTGTAATCACAACAACGCAGCTTTGGTGTGATTCTTGTCCAAGGCGGCGAAAGAGGTCGTGATAGTCCTGGTAATTCAGTTGGTATTGTCCGGCCAACTGGCCGCTACAGAGGATGGTCTCAACATCATCGAGGATTACCAGGCAACGATATTGTCGCAAGGTGTCTAAGAGGTGGCCCAGGGGATCATGGGGGGGTGTTGCTGGTGGCTGCCCTAGAACTGTATTGCATTCGTGAAGCAGTTCCGACAGAGAAGGGGCGCGACGCAGCGATCGCCGCAACACAAATTCAAACTGACTCTCTAGCTGTTCCGCAAATTTGACCGATAGCAGCGTTTTACCAATGCCACCCATCCCAGACAGAATAATGAGACGGCAGCGATCGCACCCCACCCATTGCCCCAACTGCGCCAACTCTTCAACCCGACCATAGAACTGAGACCCATCAATCGACTCATCCCAATCCTGTCGAGACCCACCCCCGCCACAATCACTATGGCGATCAACCACCTCTTCCCAATCCAAACCCAACACCTGGCAATACGCTTTAAACGCATGCGCATTAATAGCAGCCTTCCCCGACAAAAACCGCTTCCACGTTCCCAGTGAAATTCCATACGCATATGGTCCCCCGGAATACCACGTTCGACCCGGCTCCAATAAATGACTCGCCGCCACAAAACAGGCATCATCCTCACCATTCCACCCCCAACCTCGCTCTCGACGAGCTTGTTGAATCCTCATCAACCCAAACCGAGATGCCTTTAGTGTGGCCACCGCTCTATCGTCCTAGACTTGAGTACTCTTTACCTCAGTATGCGGCTTCAATTCCCAGCATGAAGACAGGACAACCCTCAAAACATTCCATGGCCCCAGCCTTATAGGTACTTCTGAACTATTTGTTTACTTCTTGATTCAAAAAAACAAATCCCCAGAACCCTCTCAGGAAGAAGGTTCTGGGGATTCTAAGCTAAAACTCCCAAGGATTTATCCAAAAAGGGGGTTGACAGTTCAAGGGAGGATAGATATATTGATAAATGCGCGGCAAACAAAACGCGCCCCGAACCTAGACAAAAGAATAGTTTGAGAGCCGATAAAAAGGTTCCCCGTTAAAAAAGAAACTAAGCTAAGGAT
>NZ_JAQMTY010000299.1 GCF_028330765.1 Spirulina subsalsa CS-330
CAGGATAAATCAATGGCGTTAGTCGTTGAGCCTAGCAACCCTCTGCAACTCTCGTTGTTTGAGTGGATAAATGGTCAGGTAACTGGCTGTTCAGAATCCCCCACTATAGCCCGTAGGGTTTAGTGGGGGAGTATGTCAAAGCAAGGCTTGGGCCTCATTCCAGGCCAACGTCAGCAACGCATTAATAATCGCTGCCGCCACAGGTGATCCCCCCTTGCGTCCCTGGGTGTAAATGGAGGAAATCCCCGACTCGATCAACCGTTGTTTTGCCTCCACCACCTGGACAAACCCCACCGGCACACCAATCACCAAAGGCGGCATTTGTCCCGTTTTTGCCACCGCATCACAGAGGGCCAACAATGCCGTTGGTGCATTGCCAATGCCATAAATTCCTTGGGGATGGTCAGCCAAACAGCGCAAAAGTCCGGTTTCTGTGCGAGTTTTGCCCGGCAAGGCCTCACTTGCGAAATCGAGAGCCGTCACAATCGGATTTTGGAAGGTTTGCGCCACTTTACGCAAAATCCCCTGCCGTACCATCGTCACATCCACCACCAAGGGCTGCCCCCCGATTAAGGCTTTAATCCCGGCGGCGATCGCTCCCTCACTCCACCGCACCAACTTCAAAAACTCAAAATCCGCCGTACTATGAATCACCCGCCGCACAATTTCATACTCCGACGCATTCAGATCATGGGGCCCTACTTCGCGATCGATCAGGGCAAAACTTTCATAGACAATCGGATGGTCAAGCAGTATCGTCATCGGGTTCCAGTACCAAAAACAGACAAGGCGGCTTTAGCCCCTTGCTCCTAGAGTAAGCCGAGACCAGGCCGTTACTCCAGAAAACCACAAGCACAGACCAGGCCGCTTCAGCCCCTGGCTCAAAAAGATGAGACAGGATTTCATCATGAGAGTTAAGCAGCGATCGCGCTCAGGTGCTCTAAATCCACCCCCGCGAGTTTTTCCTGAATATAGGCTTGCTCTTCCTCTGAAAACAGGGTAAAAAACTTCGTCGAATTTGCATTTTGAATCTGTTCCGTCACCGCTGGCTCACAGTTTTCATAACGATTTTTCATCAGCGGTTGGGCCGTCACCTTATAATCTTCGAGCATCGTTGGTTCAAAGGGAATCGCTAAAAAGTCACAGAGATCCCGCATCGACTGTTCCGGATTCGCCACCAAAGACTCATACCGCACCAGCGTATGGTTCGGCTTGGCTAAATACTGCTGCGTCACCTGAATATCCGTGAGCCACCGCTGCACACATTGCTCAATCGTACCGTGTTCATAGCCCCACTTTTGCGGATATTTCCGCGCTGCATCATAGAGTGAAGCCACCACATCCGTCCCACTGCGCACCAGATGGATAATTTTCACATCCGGCACATAACGCTCAACATACTTCAAATAATGGAGATGTTTCGGGCTTTTTTCGAGCCAAATGTGATACCCGGATTGGCGGGTAATCCTGTCTAGATCATGAACAAATTTTTCCGCTTGCCAGGCGATAGGAAGGGGATATTTTGACCAACTTGAGGCTAATTCCGGATGTCCCATATCCTCGCAAAACTGAATAATCCAAGGATAAAATTGCCGCGAGGTGAGACCGAACATTAAGCGGCGCGGTTCATAGGTGGGAACGAGATATTGAAAAAACTTTGATTCTGGGATAGAAAAAATATCGGAATGGGCGGCAATTAAGCATTGTAATAACGTGGTTCCCGATCGCCCACAGCCGACGAGAAAAATACGTTGTTTAACAGAGGTAATCGTCATTTAACTTCTGGGATGTAGGTCTATGAATAATAAATGCCTGTTCAAGATGATCTTGATGGGGTGTAATTCGGAATTCAAAATTATTCCTGGATAGTGTGACAGATTAAAAACTGGCCGACTCAAATCACGAAAATCATCGCATTTTCCTGCTTTTCTCCCTCTCTTTTGGAACTTATTGGAGCAATTTTGGTTCTGACAAGATAACGCCATTGGTTTCAGTTCCTCTCATTGCTCAATACTCAGCCATGTTTAACCTTTTTCAAACCACTCAAGGACAATCTCCATTACGTCAACGTCTACAAAATTGGTGTGGAGAAGCGATTGTGGAGCGAGCGATCGCACCTCGCCAACAGGGTCGGGTTAAGTTTCGCGGCAGCTATTGGTTTGCTCAATGTATTGATGGTAGCAGCTTCAATCCTGGCATGATTGTGTATGTAACGGGACGCGAAGAACTCACCTTATTCGTGACGGCTAGCACCCAGTAATGGTGATGGATTGACCTAACTCGAATTATTTCGTAAGCGAGCGCGGGCTGCTTTGTTCTGGCGCAGCAG
Organism: Spirulina subsalsa CS-330; assembly: GCF_028330765.1. GTDB lineage: Bacteria > Cyanobacteriota > Cyanobacteriia > Cyanobacteriales > Spirulinaceae > Spirulina > Spirulina subsalsa_A. The sequence continues at coordinate 2,330 of NZ_JAQMTY010000299.1, forward strand.
TTCTTCGGCTTCCCGTGCTTCTGCTTTTAATTTCTCCTGTTCTTGGGCATCAATATTCGGTAAATTAAACATCACCCCAATAAAGAACCAGTAATAAACCGCCACCGGGTCAGTGTCGAGGGGATACCAATAGGGGAAAAAGCTAATAATCAAAATAAAGACCCAAAAACTAGAGGCGAAATTGCGCACGCTGGGGGTTTTGAGCGATCGCGTAATCCGATGGGTCACCCAAGTAATATTACCCGTAAACAGAATGAAGGCGAACAGCCCCGGATACCCCATTTCATAGAGCAATTTCGGGTGAAAGGTTTCCACAAGGGCCGTTTCGCCAAAGATGCGGGTGGAATTGGTTGCTTTGCCCAAACCGCGCCCCAAAAAGCCCCGCTGTTCCTCCGTGGCCCAGCGGAACTGCTCCATGATGAACGCCTGAGGGGGCGAGGCTTCGGCACGGCTTTGGAAACTTTCGATCCGCTCTTGAATTAATTCCGGATTGGAGGCGATCGCCACACTCAGCACCACTGCCAAGCCAATCCCGATCGGCAAAAACCGCTTCACATTCGCCAACTGTCCCGTCAGCACCAACAAAATCACCGTCACCACCGGCACCAACGCCAAGGCAATTCGCTGCCCCGAAATCACCGCATTCACAAACACCAACCCCATTCCCGCTAGCCCCCCCAACCGCCACCACAGCGAGGTATCACAAAACGTCGTCGTGAACGTCAGGGCACTATTGGAAATCAAAAACCACGACCAATGCCACGGCGAGGCAAACGTCCCCGGCAGCCGAATAAAGTTCTGTGATGGACTATAGCCCAGCGATCCCCCTACCAAACATTTCGCCTCGACACTGGCTTTAAACAATGCATCTCCCACCTCATTACGTGTTCCCTCACAACTGCCACTTTCGAGCATTAAATACTGCAACACCCCCAGCCCACAGCAAATCAACGCCAAAATCAAATGCACCCGACAGAGCCACAACAGGCCTTTTTTGTCGCGCACAAAATAGTACGCACAAAAAATCAGCGGGATATAGCCCATCAAGACTTTCAAGCCTAGAACCCCCTGGGCGAGGGGAATCCCTTCTTTACAGAGCATCCCCCGACCGCGCCGGGGCAAACTCGAACACATGGGCAAAATAAACTGCATCGAGCCGTTGACCGCAATTAAGGTCAAGCAAGCACAGAGGGTCAAAATTCCCAGGGTGGCCATGATTTCCGATTTCACGAAAATCGGCTTTTTCTCCTGTTTACATTTCAAAACCAAGGCAATCAACGCTGGGATGAAAAACGCATCTTTGGCCAGGTTAAACAGTGCATTGCCCCCCACCAACTGATAAATCACCGTGCCGCTAAAGGGCATATAAACCAAAAACAGCCATAGGGCGCTGCGGGGATATTGATAGGACCAATACATGACGGGTACGCCTGCCCCCAGGGCCAACCCAATTTTTTCGTTAATCAGGATCAGGGGTAGTCCCACGACGAGGAGAAAGGCGATGCAGACCCCATTAACCTGAATTAATTTTTGGCGGTGTTCTTTGGCTTGCCGTTTTTGGGCGGCCAGTTCTTTGGGGGTAAGGGGGGGAGCGGTGGGGGCGGCGTTTTTTTTGTTGGTTTTGCGGCGCTTGGTTTTAACCATGAAGAGGTGCAGAAATTAGCGGTCGAGACGATGCCCTGGTGAATGAGGGGGAGCGATCGCGCTCCATCTGTTTCCCTAATGATTGTGGCATTTTCCCCCGCCCCGTCACGATTTAGCAGATGGGCGACGCTGACGGAATAGCAGCACCCCCACCGCCATCAGTCCTAACAGGGTGCTGCCTTCGGGGGTTTGTGCCGTGTTTTCGGGGTCGCTGGTGGGCAGACTGTCATCGGTGACCGTAAGGGAGAAGAAACCGATTTGGTCGGGGTTACCGTTGGGAGTGGGGCTTTGGGGAGAGATGCGATCGCGCCCTAACACCGACGCTTCAAACCATTGAAAGTCTGTGAGGGTTACCGTCTCTGTGCCCCAATGTGCGCTCAGGGTTCCGGCTCCACTGGTCACCCCAAAGGGATTATCTAAATTGAACATCATGCCGCTAATGGGAATCACCTCTGGTGGGTTATCCGTGGCGGTGCGGTGCATTAAGCGCATCCCGGTGATGTCGGGCTGAGTTGTATCATCCTCGAAAAATAACCCCAAACCCATCAAAGGAAACCAAGAGGGTTGGTAATTCCAGCCCGGATCGGCCCAAACCTGAAACGCATGGGTTCCGGGGGTGAGGGTGTAGTTTAAGGGGCGATCGCTCCCATCATTTAAAAATTCGGTATCCAATCCCACCGGAGCAACCCACGCATCCCAAAACGGGGTCGCCGCGCTCGTATCCCAAATCCGTTCCCCGGTAATCCCGCCGCCGCCATGGGCTGAAAACACCGATAAACCCGTGAGGCGAACCGCAACAGCGGGAGGTGCGATCGCGCCCCATCCGATCAAACCCGTTGCGATCGTTGCCACTGTAACGCTGTAATCTCCAAACATACCCAATACTCTACTGTGATACTCGTGTAATTACTGTTGACAATCCTGCATGAATGCTTATAGCAACAGTAACATCACAGGTCATCATCCGGGCTGCACAAATTCCCCCACGCCCCAAAATCAGCCTTGAGGGGAGCGATCGTTTATTTCTGGCGGAACGATACTCAAATCCTCACAAATTAGCGCGAGTTTTCCCCCAAAAACACAGACGACTCCCAACATCGTTGTTATGATCAACCACAATAGAGTTTGTCTTTAATGCAAGTTGCAACCTCACAGCTAAACTATGCCATTAACCAATACTGGCAGTATCCTCGCCTCACTCACTCAACTCACCAAGCTGAACCGCACCAGCATCCTCACGGATCGCGTTAAAGACCTCTCGATCAACGAATTCATCTGCCTGCTGGACTTCATCACCGCTGAATTTCAACAGTTCCTGCGGGCCTTGGACATGATCAACAACGAAGCTCTAGAAACCATGCTAGAGCAGGTCATGGATGCCTTTACCCTCAAAATCGGCCAAATCCTCCAAGCCGATCGCACCCTAATTTTCCTCGTGGACAATGAAGCGGGTCAACTGTGGGCCAAACTCGACAACACCGACCAAGCCGATTCACGCCATCTTCGCCTCCCCTTCAATGTGGGCATTCCCGGCCACGTCGCTGCCACCCAAGAAACCCTCAACATCGAAAACGCCACCGATCACCCCCAATTTAGCCCCGAAATCGACATGATTCCGGGCTACACCATTGAAACGATGCTCTGCATGCCGATCATCAGCAGTGCGAATCAAGTGGTGGCCGTGGTGCAGTTGATTAATAAAGTCAATGGTCAAGTGTTCGATGCTGAAGATGAGCAGCGGTTCCGCGACTTTGCCGACTCGATTGGGATTATTCTTGAAACCTGCCAATCCTTCTATCTCGCGGCCCGCAATCAGCGGGGCGCAGCGGCATTGCTGAAAGCCACCTCTAGTTTGGGGCAGAGCTTGGATCTTGATGCCACCCTGAAATCGGTGATGGAGCAAGCCCGCCGCCTGATGAAAGCCGATCGCAGCACCCTGTTTATGCTCAGTCGAGAAACCAACGAACTCTGGAGCAAAGTCGCCACCGCTGACGGTACGGATACCCTGGAAATCCGTATCCCCGCCAATCGAGGCATTGCCGGTTATGTGGCATCCACGGGCCAGATCGTCAATATTCCCGATGCCTACCAAGATTCCCGCTTTGACCCCTCCACCGATCGCCGCACAGGATACTACACCCAAAGTATTCTCTGTATGCCGGTGTTTAATTCTAACGGTGAATTGATCGCGGTGACGCAGTTAATTAATAAAGAAAACGACGGGAGTTTTAGCAGTTCTGATGAAGAGTTTATGCAGGCATTCAATATCCAAGCGGGGATTGCGTTGGAAAATGCCAAACTCTTTGAAACGGTATTGACGGAAAAACAATACCAAAAAGATATGCTCCAAAGTCTGTCGGATGCGGTGATTTCGACGGATTTAGAGGGGCGAATTGTGACGATTAATGATGCGGCGTTAGAACTGCTGGGACTGCTACCGGATCAACTCCATGATGAGAAAATCCGCCCGCTCTGGGAATACAAATTAGTGGGGCGGTTTGCCTGGGATATTTTCCCGATTGATCATCTGCAATTCCGCTTAATTGATAGTTTGCACCAAGGGGCAAAACATTATGTGCCGGAGCAGACGATCAAGGCAGCGATCGCTACCAGTCGCTCCCTCGGTGAACTCAATTCCGTCCTCGCGATTCCCCTCCCCGATCGCCCCGACACCTATGCGCTGTGGAATGATCCCCTCTGTACTCCGGATCAATACATCACCTCCAATTATCCCGACCTCAAGCCCTTTGAACGCAGTGTGAATTTAACGGTTAATCCCCTCACTAACCCGGAAGGTGATGTGCGCGGGGGGTTGGTGATTCTCGAAGACATCAGCAGCGAAAAACGGATGAAATCGACGCTTTACCGTTATATGAATCCCAGTGTGGCGGATCAGGTGATGGCGGCGGGGGATGACTTTTTGATGATTGGGGAACGCAAGGATGTGACGATCCTTTTTTCGGATATTCGCGGCTATACGACCCTGACGGAAAATCTGGAGGCGACGAAGGTGGTGGCGCTGCTGAATAGCTATTTTGAAACGATGGTGGAATCGGTGTTTGACCACGGCGGCACGTTGGATAAATTCATTGGCGATGCGTTGATGGCGGTGTTTGGTGCGCCGCTGCCGTTGCAGGAAAATCATGCGTGGCTGGCGGTGAAGTCCGCCCTCGATATGCGTCACCGTTTGGCGGAATTCAACCGGGAGCGATCGCAGGCTTCCCCCTCTCGCCACAGTCATGAACCCCAAATCCGCTTTGGCATTGGGATCAGTTCGGGGGAAGTGGTGGCGGGAAATATCGGTTCGCGCCAACGGATGGACTATACGGTGATTGGTGATGGGGTGAACCTCAGTTCGCGCTTAGAAAGTCTGACGAAGGAATACGGCTGCGATATTTTGATCAGTGAGTCCACCTATGCGGCCTGTGGGGGGCGCGATCGCCTGATTGTGCGCGAATTAGATGTGACACGGGTGAAGGGCAAGAGCAAGGCTGTGCCGATCTATGAGGTGATTGACTACCGCACGAATTATCTAAATCCTGAGCTTGAGGCGTTTTTAGACCGTTTCCATCGCGGCCGGACTCACTACCTCCGCCGTGATTTTCAAGCGGCGATCGCTTCCTTCCAACAAGCGGCCGAACTCCGCCCCCAGGATCGCCCGGTGAATATGTATCTACATCGGTGCGATCGCTACCTCGAAACCCCACCCCCCGAAGAATGGGACGGCATCCACATCATGCTCACCAAATAATCAGCCCCCTTTCTGTTTTTCCCATGATTTCCCCTCCCATCCTTTCCACCCAGTATCCCGATTCTGATGGCAAGCCCATGGCAGAGAATACGTTGCAATACCAGTGGATTGTGTACCTGGTGGAAAACCTGAAGCAACTCTTTGCTGAACAGACGGCGTTTGTGGCCGGTGATTTGCTGTGGTATCCCGTCCAAGTCCCCCCCGGCCAAACCCCACCCCGGCAAGCCCCGGATGCCATGGTGGTCTTGGGGCGGCCCCAAGGCGATCGCGGCAGTTATAAACAATGGGAAGAAGACGGAATCGCGCCCCAAGTCGTCTTTGAGATCATCTCCCCCAGTAATACCGTTGCTGAGATGGCCACCAAACAAGCCTTCTATGCCCAACATGGGGTGCTGGAGATGTATTTTTATGACCCAGACTCCGAGAATTTTTGGGGACTGGTGCGCAACACTGCCGACGAGGAACCCCGGCTGGTGATGGCCTTAAATCTGCCCTGGACTTCTCCCCTACTCCAGATCCGGTTTGAACAATGGGCCGATGGTCTACGGGTGTTTTATCCCGATGGGGAACCGTTTAAAACCCTGCAAGAGGTGGTTAAGGAGCGCGATCGCGCCCTCGAACGAGAAGCCCAAACCCAACGCCAACTCGATCGCGCCCTCGCGAAGCTAAAAGAACTCGGCATCGAACCCGACACGCTCAATTGATGGCCGCGTCTGCCTGGGTGAGGATGCTTTGCCATTGCTACCTCGAAACGCCACCCCCCGAAGAATGGGACGGCATCCACATCATACTCACGAAATAAGCCCAAAGCCTTACCCCTGAACGGACACAATGATCGCAACGATGGGTAAAGTTAGTTAATATGGAGGGTAACGTTTTGCCTCCGTAGAGGAAATAAGGATGTCGTTGCGGCGTTTGGTGGTGTTGACTAATTTGACTGTGGCGGGCGATCTATGGGAATGGCACAACTGCTATGATTAGCAGTCTAACAACGCTTCAGAGTAATAATATTGTATGAACAGTCCAGAATGGAACCCTAAAAAGCCAGGACAAAAAGTCCGGTTGTGCAGAAATCCTGCTAAACGTGGCGTTACAACAGGGGAAACTAAAAAAGGGGTTCACGGAATTGAAGTTGAAGTGCATCAGTTTCAAAATCAATATGAATACCATTTAAAGAGAGATCTTGAAGTATATGAAAATGAGGAAATTGTTGATACTCTAATTGATTTAGATCGATTTGGCTTACCTCGTAATCTACGTCAAGTTTTGACCCATGAAAAACTAACGGGGCACTTGACGAATTTTTTTTACAGTATGGAACCAGATTCCTCTAAACCTGAACTTGAACTAGAAGAATGTCGCCAGTTTGAAGCAGCAGCTAAGTTTGTGAATCTTCCATCTTTAGTCAAAGGTCTAATGATTGCTAAGGAGGAAGCATTAGAGCAAACCATTAAATCGACATTGTATATATGGAAGGAATTACAAGCAAGGAAAACGGCTCAACGATTGTTGATAATCTGTCCTAAAAATTCAGCAGAAGAGTGGAAAGAGAGCATCAAAAAACTTTTTTTTATTAATGCAAATATTCTGGAAATCAAGGAATTTAAAAAAAAGAAAAAAGAAGAAAAGATTAGCTTTTCTTATATTATAAAGCGTGAGAGCATTCAAAATAAAATTACCGAAAAAAACATACAAGAGTTAATAGCAGATTTGCGGAAAGAAATTTCTCCCACCACAGAATCTTTGCCGTTGTTGGATTTAGTCATTATTGATGAAGCTGACAAATCCTGTATTCCTGAAAAGGGTAGTTATAACAATGTTCGTTTATTATGTAATGAATCTCATCATTTTTTGCTCTTAACACCTCCCTTAAAATCAAAAAATAAAAAAGAAAAAGAAAAAGAAATATTATTGTCGCTATTCAAATTCATAGATCCGAGTGCGTCTGAGAATTTTGAAAAAATGAAAGAGGTAAACGATAAAATCATTCAAGTTCTCGACAAATATCTGAATAATGAACCTGATAATATAAAAAATGTTAAAAAGGCGATCGCAGATGCAGAAAAAACAATCAATGAAGTCATCGAGTCTTTAAAAAACAAATCCCAAGAAATAGATTTACTTAATAGAGCATTCAAAGTGGCACAAGAGAAATTCAATAAAGTCCTCAATCATCAAGAATTTCAAAACGAAACAGCCGTTTCCATGGTGAACAACGGCCATGCTTGTTTCAAGAATAACTTGCAAGATGGGGAGGCAGCCACTACAGCGATAAAAGAATCAGAAAAAACACTAAAGCTCTGCTTACGAATATTGAAAGAGATAGAAAAAGAGATCCAAAAACCTCAATCTGAAAGAGTTGATAAAGAAAAAATTTGCTTAAGCGGCATTTTAGATAGTATCTTGCCACTTGGTAAGTTCACAACTTTTGAATCGTTTTCTTGTCCTAAATATCTCTCTGAATTGGTCAGGTATAGTTATGAACAAAATCACTATCTTTCGGGAGATGAAATTCAGAGGTTTACAGAAGATTATCTAAAAGAGTATACAGACACAGCACCTAAATATACCAAAGCTGCGTTAAAGATAGAACTAGATAGCGATACAAAAGAAAAGCTTGCGTTAAAGATAGAACTAGATAGCGATACAAAAGAAAAGCTAAAGTCTTTTTGTCGTTCACAAAAACCACCTAAATTTATCGAACTATATAGTAAAGAAAGACTTGTGACGTTCGATGCTCAACAGTATTCGAGTATTGAAAATTGCGATTTTATAGATATAAATCATCCACTTTCACGATGGATTTTCACTCAGTACCAAGACAAAGAACCGGATAATCAAAGTCCACCGAAGCCCATTTTATATCCTCTAGCAAAAATCAAAATACCTCCATACGGAAAACATAAAGATGGAGACTATTTTTACATTATTCAGAAATGGGAAATTAATGATTGGAGAACTGAAAAATGTCTTGCTTATAAAGCAACTCACTTAGACGATGGCAATGACCTTCCTGATGATGATGCGGAAAAGCTGATTCATTTTGCTGCATTTGAAGGAAAACCTTGTGAGTTGCCTCCTATACCTAAAGTCAAAGAAGTGTATGAAAAGCTACAGACAGCCTTAACTAAAAGTTTTGAGAGAAAAAAGAAATTATTCTGTATAGATAATAATGCCCAAGAATTCCCAAAAATCTTAGGTGTTGGTATAATTAATATCAGTAGTAAAAACTAGGTGGTTATGAGTAAAGTAAATTTACACTTAGGTATTGACTTTGGTACCAGTTTCACGAAAGTTTGTGTTCGAGATGTTGTTCAGTCTTTTTCCTGGCTCGTGGCTTTTGGGCAAGGGCAATCCTGTGAAGAGAATATGCTATCTTCTCAAATTGGCATCATGTCAAACGGTCAGGTTTTGGCGGGGTTAACTACTGAAGAATGGAAGCAACAAAAAGAAAAAGAGCCAAAGATTAAAAAAATTGACTTTATCAAAATGAGATTGATAGAAGTTCCTATTGATCAAAAGCTAGGTGATAGTGATATCTGTAAATTAGCAGCATATTATCTCAGTCGGGTTATTTGGCGTAGTAAAAGCTGGATTAAAGAAAACAGTGGGGAGTTTTTTGAAGGTGAAGGAGTTGATTGGAGCGCTCAAATCTGTGTGCCAGTTCAGTATTGTGATTCACCCATAATACAGGTGTTTCAAAAGGTATTCGATGTAGCTTGGCTGCTGAGTGAAGATCTAGAACTAGGATCTGGTATTCCACCCTCAGACAATCTTAGCGACTTAACAAGCAAAATCGGATCTTTGGAACCTGCGGTTAAAGCACTTACCTCTTCAAAACGTTCTTGTTCAGCAGTACCAGAAGTCACAGCAGTAATATTTTCATCTGGCAGCAATGTTGGTGAGAATATTACAGCCGTTTTTGATATTGGCAGTGGAACTATTGAAGGAGCAAGTTGCCATAAACGTGCAGATAGTAGTAAGAAAAATACTCTAAAATACTATGCTGCAAAAGTAGAATGGCTTGGGGTTGAAGCTATTGCTGCTGAGGTGGCACAGAACTTGCGAACTGTAACAAATGAAAGCGTCAAGAAAATGTTGTTCCAACATAGTTCTAACCTATCGGAGTCACTTGAACTTGTTGCTCAATCTCTATTACGACCTCTATCTGCCGGGGAATCTGTTATCAGTCAGTATCGTCAGAAAGATGGCGCACTAAAGTTAAGTCAAGAAGCAATTGAGCAACGATTGAGTGAAAAATCAATTTCTAAAGAGGAAGAGAAAGTCTATCTGAAGTTATTGCTTGCTATTGGTAACATTAATCGATTAGTAGGATCAGTGATTGCACAAAAAGTCAAACCAAAAGAGCCAGACTCAGAGGTGTATCGAGCAAGGCTTAATAGTGCAAGCAGCCTCGACATTTTAATCTGTGGTGGTGGCAGCCAAATAGAATTTTATAAAGATGCCATTCTATCTACTTATACGGCATTTAATCACAACAGGACAGTTATACCGAAATATTCCTTAAATTATCTTCCAGTACCCAAGAAAGATGAACTTTCCATGAGTGGTGTAGACAGAAAGTACTATTATCGCTTCAATGTTGCTTATGGTTTATCTGATCCTGACTTGGATAAAATGCTTGAATCCAAACTGCCTAGCCAGCCAAGTGGTGAACATGTTCGGTATTCAAATCCAATGACTGGGCCTTTACCTCTCATGGATGATGACTAAGTAATACTGTGGTAATCCAGAAGCCAGATTTCTTGATTGTTGAATTTTTTTCTCAATTCAGCAACTTTAAGAAGTCTGGCTTTCTATTAAATGCGAGTAAATTGAGACCGCCTGCCGAGGTTAACTAATGGCCGAGTCTGCCTGTTCGAGGATGCTTTGCCATTCTTGGATGAGGCGGGGGGGGATTTTGAGGATAAATAGACTTTCGGCTTGGGTGGGGACAGAGAGGAGACAGGGGACGGCGGGGTTAAGGTCGGGGATGACGCTGGTGATGTCGTACTGGGCGACGTTGTCGGGAATTTCGCTCGGATCGCGCTTAATTTTGGTCGAGACGTTGGGGAGGGTGAAGCGTTTGCCGAGGGAGGTTTCGAGGATGAGGGGTTGCTCGTGATCGAGGGAGGTGAGGTCAGGAAAGCCAACGATCCGTAGGAGTATGGGATCGCGGTGGTCGCCGTAGGTGTGGGTGAAGGCGATCGCTTGCCAGGTTTGCCGATTCAGGTCGCGGACGCTGGCTTTGGAGCGATAGAGCATCCGACCGGGGGCATCGATGTGAGTATACAGATCCGCATGGGCGGGGGCGCTGAACCCAAAGCTGATGCAACAGAGGAGGAGAGCGATCGCGAGCCAGCGACTGATCTGCCGTAGCTTGACCTTAATTTGAGGGGTGGGGTTCATCATGATCCGTCAGAGGTGAGGTGAAGGAATGGGGCGATCGCGCCCCAATGTACCAGAATTCGATCCATTCAAAAATAGATCCCATGGATTGATTAATTCGACATCTCCGCTAAAGCCGCCTTCGCATCGGGCACAAAGACCGCATACATCCCGCGTAGATCACCGGCTTGGAAATCGTAGGCGAGGTCTTGGGGATAGTTGTTCTTGACGAAATCCGGGCGGCTGGCTTTCGCGCCGTGGCAGGCGAGACAGGTGGCTTCAACGTTGATGCGGCGATAGTAGCGGGTTCCGGGTTCGCCGTTGATGGTTTCGGTTTGGACGAAGCTAATCAAATCGGGGTGGGTCTCGAAGGTGGTCAGGGCAGCGCGGGCGGTGTCGGTGTCGGGGGCGTGGGCGGGGTTGCGGTAACGGCTGGCGATTTGTTTGACTTGCCAGGGGTGGGTTTCATTGAGTTGCTTGGCACGCATCCCAACGGGTTTGCACACTTCTTTAAAGGTTTCGACGGTGGGGGGTTCGGTGCGGTCTTCGAGGGTGGAGGCGAGTTGCGATCGCATCTGGTCTAACTGTTCAATTTCCTGCACTACTTGGCCGAGTTCAGCGGGGGCTGGGGTTGCCCAAGCGGGGGCGGTGAATCCCAGGCTGAGGAGGAGGATAAGGCTAAAGCGCAGGAAAATGCGTTGAATAATCATGAGAAGTACGCCGATGTTTCAGTTTATTAATTATATAGCTAATCAAGAATATAAATGGTATGCGGTTCACATTAATTCAAAACAACCCCGTTAAAATTAAGTGAGGGATCGTTAATCGATCGCGCCACATCCCTAGGCATCGAGGCGCGATCGCACTCCTGAACTCTTGCCCTTGAACTTGCTATGACCCTCACCCCTGGTCTGAACGCCCTGAAACAGAAGGATTATCCAACGGCGATCGCGGTGCTGATCCAATACTGTGATCGTCACCCCGACCCCCAGGCCGTGGACTACTACAAAGCCCAAATTGGTCTGTGCCAAGCCTATCGCGCCACGGGCAAGATTCAACAGGCCCTAGACTGCTGCACCCGACTGCAAACCAGCCCCTATCCGAAAGTGCAACAGTGGGCGGCTCAACAACGCCAAACCCTGCACCGCCCCAAACCGGAACAGGCCTTGCTCGCCACCCTTCAACAGGCGATGGATCAAGGGGATTACACCACCGTGATCACCCGCCTCGCCAAGACGCATTTTCCCCCCTCCTCCACGGCGACAACACTAAAATGTTTGCTGATCGAAGCCTATCAACAGAACGGCCAGCGGGAGGAAGCGATCGCCCATTGCCAAGCCCTCCTCACCGACCCCGATCCAAAGCTGCAACAGTGGGCACACCACACCCTAGACCGTCTCACCGCCACATCAGCCGCACCACGTCCAAACAAGGGGTGGCGGTGGCTGGGTTGGGTGGCGGTTTTGGGGGTGGTGGTGGGCGGGGCGGGGCGATGGTTGCCGATGGGGATGCCGGTGACAGGATGGTCTGCGGACGTTGCTTCGCCCCCACCCATGACGGTGGATCTGCCGACGCAATCGGATTGGCAACTGAGTCAATCGGCCCAGCAGTATACTCTGGCGTTTTCGCCGGCGGTGCGCAGCGAAATTATTCGCCAGAGCCAACAGGGACGCAATGCCAACGCGCCCCAGGTCAACGAGGAAAATACCTATTACGAAATCTACGGGCAGACGGCGGCGGATCTGATCCAGGAAATTCCGCTGCGAAGTCCGCGCATGGATCACTACAGCGGCAAAACCGCGATCGCCACAGCAGCCCTCAAACCCAGTTGGAAATATGAATTTGTGCGGGTGGGGGCGAATTTTTGTGCGATCGCCACCGTGGAAACGATCGCGGATGTGGTCTATACCTTCCCGAAATGGGTGGACTACGACCAAGCCGATCGCCGCTTGCAACAACGCTGGGACATCTTTTTAAACGCCGTCACGCGCCATGAGCATCGACATCGCGATATCTTAATCGAGGCCTTGGTGCAAGTAGAACCCGCGATCTTAGCCCTAGAACCCCAGCCCACTTGTGAGCAAGCCGTGACCCAAGCGAACGCCGTGATGCATACCTTAATTAACCAATCCAACGAAAAACAGCGCCACTTTGATGCCACAGATGATCACCCGGATTACTATGCGCTACGGAGCTTGATGGTAGAAGAATGGCGCGATCGCCTCCCTTAACCCATCGATCGGCCAGGATTCGCTGCGAATCTTCTGGTGAAATGTTGGGGCCGACACCGCGAAAATTTCGGGTTTTTGTTTACAGTAACCCACCAATTAGCGTGTGCCGTGACACTCGGTTACGTTACCAAAATTCATGGGTCTAAAGCCCCGTCCTTCCTGGACGGCTTTTGATGGTTTATGATTAGCGTAGCGGATAGGGTAATCAACCGCTTTAAAAACCCGATGCTACCTAACCCGTAGCGACTGAACCTTGGCAATTGAATCTATGGGGTTCTACTTCATTGTTCTAGACCTCCCTGCCAGTAGGTAAAAGATTCACGGGGACTAGACGAATCAGCTTTTGGCAAATATTGCTGCCAATCCCAACAAACGTTGGAGCAATCCAACTACGGTGGGGCACACCGAAAGTAACGCTTGGGGAGAGAACCACCTCTATGTAGGACTTCGCAAGGAATCCTAGGTAAGTGGACTCGGTGAGCCAAGAATCCCCGTGCCTTTAGGCCGGGGAGTGTCAAAGTGTTAACAGAGAAGCGGATCAAGTCTACGGTGCTTGAAGGATTCACGGGTTGGTTTGCAACCATTCAAACCCAGTTTCTGTGGATTTTCAGCCGGGGGAATCCCTCCAACCGTGTTGCTAAGGAGTCGGCTCTCTCACCCCATTTATTGCGATCGCTGTTCATGAATTACCCACTCAAACAACTGAGTCTGTATCTAGGTCTACTCCTCGTCGGGGGGGGCGTTGGTGTGGTGGGTCATCGTGCCTTGATGGCCCCACCTGAACCCGTGGTCATCGAACGCCCCGCCCCCATCACCCCCACAGCGACCCTCTCCACCACCCCCACCGCCCCCATCCCCACGGCTGCCCCCGACAACATCAACTTCATCGCCGCCGCCGTGCAGCGAGTCGGGCCGGCCGTGGTGCGGATTGATGCCGGTGGAGCGTTCTCCAACCCATCCCCTGACCCTGACTCTGAAACGCAACCCTTTTTCCGACGCTTTTTCCGCGATGATCCGCCCCCAGTTCGCCCCCCGATCCAACGGGGTACAGGTTCCGGGTTTATTCTCAGTGCCGATGGCCGCCTGATGACCAATGCCCATGTGGTGGAGGGAGCAGACTGGGTTAAAGTAACCCTCAAAGATGGACGGACGGTGGATGGGCAAGTGGTGGGCCGTGATACCGTCACCGATATTGCGGTGATTAAAATTGAAGCCGAAGATCTGCCAACGGTGCAGTTGGGTCAATCGGAAACCTTAACCCCAGGGGAATGGGCGATCGCGATCGGTAATCCCCTCGGCCTAGATAATACCGTCACCGTCGGGATCATCAGCGCCCTTGATCGCTCCAGCAGCCAAGTGGGTGTGCCGGATAAACGGGTGAGCTTCATTCAAACCGATGCCGCGATTAATCCTGGCAACTCTGGCGGCCCCCTCCTCAATGCCCAGGGTGAGGTGATTGGGATGAACACCGCGATTCGGGCCGATGCCCAGGGCCTTGGCTTTGCCATCCCCATTGAAACGGCGACCCGAATTGCGGATCAACTCTTCGCCAGTGGCAGTGCTCAACATCCCTATCTTGGCATCCGGATGATGACCATTACCCCGGAAAGCCGGGCCGAATTTAACCAAAGCCCCAATGCGCCCTTCACCATTGAGCGCGACCAGGGGGTGATCGTGATGGGGGTGATTAATGGGTCGCCAGCGGAGCAGGCGGGGTTTGAGATGGGGGATATTATTGTGCGCGTGGGCGAAACGGCGGTGATGACGGCGACGGATGTACAGCAGCAGGTGGAACGGAGTGCGATCGGTGAACCGTTGGCGGTGGAGGTGGAGCGATCGCAGCGCACCGTAGCCTTAACTGTGCGACCGGGTGCGTTCCCCAACAACCCCTAAGTACCAATGATCACCAGTCGCCAAAATCCCCTTGTCAAAGACCTGCGCCAACTGCACCGCAGTAAAAGCCGCCGCCAACAGCAATGCCTCCTCCTCGAAGGCACGCACCTCCTCGAAGTGGCGCTTCAGCAGGGCTATCCCCTTGAGGTGCTGTGCTATACCGAAGCGTGGCAGGCAAAATATCCACCATTGGCAGCGGCAGCCCAACGCCAAGCCGCCCGCACAGAAGTTGTGAGCGAGGCGGTGTTAACCAGCATGGCGACGACGGTGCATCCGGATGGTGTGGTGGCGATCCTAGATGATCATTACTTGCCTCGCCAGGCTGCGTCTCCCCTGCGTTTGGGGCTGTTGTTGGCGGCGATTCAAGATCCGGGTAATGTGGGGACGATGATTCGGACGGCGGCGGCGGCGGGGGCGGATGGCCTGTGGTTGGGGCCAGGCACAGCGGCGGCGGATCATCCGAAGGTGTTGCGGGCTTCGGCGGGGATGGCGTTGCGGTTTCCGGTGCTGCCGACGGCGGATGTGGGCGAGACGATCGCAACCCTCAAGCAGCAGGGTGTGGCGATCGTGGCGACGACGATGGGGGCGGATTGTGTCTATTGGGATTGGGATTGGCGATCGCCGAGTTTGATTGTGCTGGGCAATGAAGGCGCGGGGTTAGGTGAGGAGATCCAGGCTTTGGCCGATGGGCAAGTCTCAATTCCCCAAACATCGGGAGTGGAATCGTTGAATGTAGCGATCGCAGCGGGTCTACTGCTCTACGAAGCCCAGCGCCAACGCCGCAGCGCATGATCCGACCGCTGCCATTTCTCCAAGACAATCAAAATCAATCATTACAATGGAATGGGCCCAACGGGGTCTATGAAAATGTTTCTAATTAATACTTACGACTATGGTTGATCCCAAAGACAACTTCATCTATCCCCGCGCTTCCTATCAAGGGCACTTTGAGCCGGGTAATCTCGTGTTTAATGCAAACTTGCAAGAATTTGCCCAACGGGTCAACTATATCTGCAACCTAGAAACAGCGGGCAAAATCTCATCCAATGATGCCTATGTGCAAATTAAAGACCTCTGGAAAACCCTGAAGCAAAGCTCGAAGGAACTGGGAATCTCGAAAAAATCTCCCCCCGATGAGCCGACGACTTAGGGGTCTGGGGCTTCAGCCTCTGTCGCCGCTGATGATCGACGGCGGCGACAGCGATCGCTGCAATATTTCACCTCATCCCAACAGGTCGCCCATTTCTTGCGCCAAGTGAACGGGCGATCGCACACCGGGCAGATCTTCGCGGGGCGATCGGACGGGTTCCGTTGACGAGCCATAGGTCAAACCCCGATTCAACAACTCTTGTGATTCTATTCATTCTCCCATGATCCCCGCTGCCTCCCTCACCGCCGCCCAGGTTAAACAAGAAGCCCACCGCCTCGGATTTCACCGAGTGGGGATCGCCGCCGTGGATGATGAGGCGGATCAGGCTCGCCATACCGCCCGTCTCCAGCAATGGCTCGCCCAGGGCTATCACGCCGAGATGGCCTGGATGGCCAACCCCAAACGGGCTAATATTCGCAACTATTGGCCCGAAGTCGCCGCCGTCATCGCCGTTGCCCTCAACTACTACACCCCCCACCCCCACAGCGATGATCCGGCGATCGGCAAAATCTCGCGCTACGGCTGGGGACGGGACTATCACCGCATTTTGCAGCGTCGCCTCAAAGCCCTGAGCCACTGGCTCGAATCCCAAGGTGAGGGCATCAAAACCCGCTACGCTGTCGATACCGCCCCGATTCAAGATAAGGTTTGGGCAGAGCGGGCGGGGTTGGGCTGGATTGGTAAACATAGCAACGTGATCACCCGTGACTATGGCTCCTGGGTGTTTTTAGGGGAAGTGTTGATCAATGTGCCTTTAAGCCCCGATGCACCCCATAGCAACCATTGCGGCACTTGTACCCGCTGTTTAGAGGCTTGCCCGACGGGTGCGATCGCCGCCCCCTACGTCGTCGATGCCAACCGCTGCATCGCCTACCACACCATTGAAA
This sequence comes from Spirulina subsalsa CS-330, assembly GCF_028330765.1. Taxonomy (GTDB): domain Bacteria; phylum Cyanobacteriota; class Cyanobacteriia; order Cyanobacteriales; family Spirulinaceae; genus Spirulina; species Spirulina subsalsa_A. The sequence continues at coordinate 19,274 of NZ_JAQMTY010000299.1, forward strand.
ACCGCGCCGCCACCCTCCCCGACCATGTTGCCCCCCATCTTGATGGCTGGGTAGCTGGGTGCGACATTTGCCAAGACGTATGCCCCTGGAATCAACGCTTCGCCCAAACAACCGATGTCGCTGAATTTTACCCCTATCCCGACAACCTCGCCCCCGATCTCGCCAGCCTCGCCCACCTCAGCGAAGCCGACTGGCAGCAACGCTTCCCCGCCTCCGCCCTGCGTCGGATTAAGCCCACCCAATGGCAGCGAAATGCCCGTGCTAATCTGGACAACAGGAGCGATCCTGATGCCCCCTTTTCCCCACCCCCATGACCGAGCCGATCATTCTCTTCGACTTCGATGGCACGATCGCCGATACCCATCAAATGCTGATCGCTATTCTCAATCGCCTCGCTGATGAATTTGGCTATCCGCCCCTCAGCCCTGCCCAAGTGGAAAAAATGCGGGGCCTCAGTTCCCAAGAAATTATTCGCCAGTCCCAAGTTTCGGTGTTTAAAATTCCATTTTTAATCCGCCGGGCCAAGGAAGAAGTACAACGCACGATGCCCGATGTGTTGCCGATTCAGGGGATGGTGGCGGCCTTGCATGCCCTGGCGGCTGAGGGGTATCAATTGGCGATTTTGACCTCAAATTTTGAAGAAAATGTGCGGATTTTTCTAGAGCATCAAGCCCTAGATGGGTTGTTTCGTTGGGTGGATGCCGGGATGACGATTTTCGGCAAACATCGGATGATTCAGCGGGTGCAAGACCGCTATGGGGTGACGACGGCGGATCTGATTTATGTGGGGGATGAAACCCGTGATATTGATGCCGCCCATCGCAGTGGGATTCCGGTGGTGTCGGTGACGTGGGGGTTTAATACCCGCGAAATTTTAGAAATTCATAATCCGGATCGGTTGATTGATGATCCGGCCCAGTTACGAGAGGCGATCGCTTCCCTCTGCCAGCAACGAGCCTAAGCCGAAATCCATCTTGGGGTGTACCGTTCGGATGCGATCGGACGACGCGAACCCCCCCACCGGCTCTTGATTCTGCTGGGGTGGGTTCGCCCAGGGTCAAGAGATTCAGTCCGATTTGAGTTCCTGTCTTATCTTAAATGTGCAAAGAAGACTCCCACCATATGGCACAGCTAAAATAATGTTTTTTCGTAGTAACCCACCGATTAAGGTGTGTCGTGGCACTACAAGCAACCTAATTCTTAAGGGAAGATATTAGCGGGGGTTGCAGGGCGGTGCGATCGCGGGCCCTCAGCTTCCAGCTTGGGAAACTGAGAACCCAGACAGGGAGAGACATCAAGCGGCGATGAACTCATTCCATTTTTGGATCAGGTAGGTTTGCTCATCCATGACGGAGTTCCAACACACCACATTCCCCATCCGTTCATCAAAAGAGCCACCATCGCGCACGCTTCCTTGGTCAGCGATTTTCTTTCCGAAGGGATCAACGATATCTTCGGCGGCTTCTTTCCCTTCGTACCAGTAATCCCATTCAAAGGGTTCCATGAAAGCCTTGGATTTTTCGGGGGCGGCGCTGTAGTAGCCTTGGCGACTGAGGAACGCACCGAGCCAACCATCGAGCATCCATTCAAGATAAGCATAGGCGGCATCGAGTTCCATTCCGGAGAGGCTGCGGGAGAAGCCAACGCCACCGCCCCAACCGCGATAGCCTTCCTTGAGGGGGCCATAGGTGCATTCAATCCCCTGCGATCGCACCGCCGTCACCGCTGGCGACCACATCGATTGCAACACCACTTCCCCCGATGACATCAGGTTCACCGATTCATCGAAGGTCTTCCAGAACGCCCGGAACTGACCCGCATTTTTGCGCTCGATCAAGATTTCCGTCACTTGATCCAGTTCTGCTTTGGTCATGTTGCCCTTGTCGCCGAAGGTCATCAAGCCCGACGCTTCGAGCACCATTGCCGCATCCATAATCCCGATCGAGGGAATATCAAGAATCGAGGTTTTACCGGCAAAGTCATCATCAAACAATTGCGCCCAGGAGTTAATCTCTTTGCCCACCAAGTCCGGCCGCCAACCGAGGGTATCGGCGTTGTATTGGAATGGAATTAGCGTCGCCCAATCCGTCGGCTCATCGGCAAATTCGCTGGATTCGGCATCTTTGAGATACATCACCTTCCGGGGGGCCGTGCCTTGGGAGGTGTTGACGAGTGCGCCATCGTAAAGATTACCGGTGGTGAAGATCGAGACAATCTGATCAAAGGATTTGAGGCGTTTAATATCAATGGGTTGTAAATTTCCCGAAGGCACGACCAAAGGCAGGCTGAAATATTCCCCGTCGAAAATATCGTATTGCCCCGGTTGAGTGATGGCAATTTGGTTATTTTCTTCGGTACTCAGGGCCCGCATTTCCAGTTTAAAACCGAGGTCTTTTTCGGCTTGTTCGCGAATTTCGTTGATTTGTGAAACGCCCGTGCCGATGAAGCGGAGGGTCACGTCTTTGCTGTTATTGGCGTTGAATTCTGGGCTTTTGGGGCCGTTGTCGGTGGTGGTGGTTTCTTCGGGGGCTGCGCCGCAGCCTTTGGCGGTGAGGAAGGCCCCGGCAGCGAGGCCGGTTTGAATGAGTTTACGCCGTGAAATGTTGGACATGGTGGTTTGCTGAAATAAAAAGTTTAGGGGTGAGTGATTTTCAAGTCAGGTGAGGCGAGGACTGTTGCGATCGCTGCCTAATGGGGCAGAAAAATACAATCCGATGGGGCCCAACTGAGGGTCACGACTTGACCTTCTTGATAGTCCGTGGCAAGCCAGGCCTCGGTTTGGGCTTTGTACAGCAGCTCTTGACCGTTGTTTTCTTGGAGGAGGGAAATCCGGGTAATGTAGCCGGTAAATTCTACGGCAACAATCCGGGCGGTGAGGTGGTTCGGGTGAGGCGCGGGGCTGTTGGGGTCGCTGATCTGGAGTTGATCGGCGCGAATACAACAGGCAGCGGCTTGACCCAGGGGGGAGGCATGGCCGATACAGTGGACGGGCCCCACGTCGGGGACATCAAGACCGATGAGATCGCGCCCCTTTTCCCCCGGTTCCGACTCCCGCACCGTGCCGCGAAAGATGTTGTTATCCCCGACAAACTGCGCCACAAAGGTAGAGGCGGGCTGAGTATAGATCTCCATCCCGCTCCCCACTTGATCCACCCGGCCATGATCCATCACTACGATCACATCTGAGAGGGAAAAGGCCTCATCCTGGGCATGGGTGACTTGAATGAAGGTCATGCCAAACTTTTTTTGGAGGCGGCGCAGTTCGCTGCGGGTCTTGATCCGGAGGGATTCGTCAAGGGCGCTCAAGGGTTCGTCCAAAAGCAGCACTTGGGGACGGTTGGCCAGGGCACGGGCCAGGGCAATCCGTTGCTGTTGACCGCCGCTGAGTTGGGTGGGTTTGCGGTGGGCAAAGGATTCCATGCCCACGAGGGCGAGCATTTCCTCAATAACGGGAGTGCGATCGCGCTCCGGTACGCCCCGCATTTTCAGACCAAATCCCACATTATCCCAAACCGTTTTATGGGGAAAAAGCGCGTAGTTTTGAAACACCATGGCGGTATTTCGTTGGGCGGGCGGTTGTTCCGTCACTCGCTCAGTGCCAATGAAAATATCACCGGATGTAACCGTTTCATGACCCGCCAACATGCGGAGGGTGGTGGTTTTTCCGCAACCACTGGGGCCGAGGAGACAACAATATGATCCGGCCGGAATGTCGAGGGTGATATTTTCAACAGCAGTGAACAAGCCATACTTTTTGGTCACCGATCGCAGTTGCACTCCCTTAGCATCCGCATGCAAAGCAGTTGAAGGCGGTGATGGTTTCGTTAGGGGGGGAGTTCCCGTCATAGCAGCATCATTTTTCAGTGGGCTGGAATTGTTCAATCGTACCTAACCCCTGTATAACGTTAGGAGTGACGGGCTTAATGTATCGGAATCTACCGTTTTTTGACGAGGTGAGAGTATTTTTATGAGCGACACAAAAATCACGCGGGTTTTTATTTGCGGTTCTGCATTACGGGGGCAACCCGATCACGGCACGATCGCCGATACGGAATTTCTCGGTGCGGTGCAAACCCAACCCAACTATCGACTGCATTCGGTCTATGACCAGCATCCGGGGGTGTATGCTGTGCCCAGTGGCGGGATTGCGATCGCGGGGGAACTCTACGCCATGACCCCGGCACAATATCAGCACCTCCTCGATAACGAACCGCCGAATCTCTATCCAGGGCCGGTCACCCTCGAAGATGGCAGCGAAGCGATCGCGATGCTCTACCCCCAAGACCTGATCGAAGCCAACAACCTGCCGGATGTGTCGCAGTTTGGCGGCTGGACGGCCTATAAAGCTTCCTTAGGATAATGAAACGATGGATGCAACGAATGGTGCGATCGCTGATTGTGGGCGGTGCGCTCTTTTTCCTCGCATCTACCCTCCGCCACCATTGGCAACAGATTACCCCCCTAACCACGGCAGCGATCCAATGGCCCTGGATCGCTGCCGGATTTGTGGTGACCCTGCTCGCCCATAGTTGGTCGGGTTGGGTATGGGGCTGGATTCTCGCCGATCTTGCGCCCCAGATTTCCCCCCGCTGGGCGATCGCCACCTATCTCCAAACCACGATCGCTAAATATATCCCCGGCAACGTCTGGCATCTCTACGGCCGCATCCACGCCGCCCAAACCCAAGGCCTTTCCCTCACCGCCGCCACCTTCTCCACCCTGATCGAACCGTTGCTGATGGCCGCCGCTGCAATTCTCGTCGCGCTCCTCACCTGGCCCGTGGGGATCACCCTCTGGCAACCGATCGCCCTCCTGGGTATTTTGATCACGATTCATCCCCAAGTGCTCAACCTTGGCCTGCGCTGGCTGGCCCGCTGGAAGCGCAGCGACCAAGCCCCGATGCAACTGCACCACTACCCCTGGCGGCCCTTTGGTGGTGAGGTGATTTTTGTGGGGTTGCGGGCGTTGGGGTTTTATTGCACGGTGGCGGGGTTGATGCCCGTGGCGGTGGGGGAATTGCCCCGTGTGGTGAGTGCCTTTGCGATCGCTTGGGTGTTGGGGTTGGTGTTGCCCGGTGCGCCGGGAGGGTTGGGGGTGTTTGAATCCGTGGCGGTGGCCCTGTTGTCGAGTCAGTATTTTTTTGCGATCGCCCTCTATCGCCTCAGTAACACCCTCGCCGAAGCCGTGGGAGCCGGGTTAGCCTCGCTTATCCAATCCCCAAATCAGTAGACGCGAAAAATCGGGCGCAACAGCTTTCACCCCTAAGATTCGGTGAGATTCAGACCACGATAAATCTGCTCAATCGGGACACTCAGGTTAATACTTTTCAGTGCGATCGCATCCCCCGGTTGGTAATTAAAAATCAACCAATCCCCTGCATTATTTTTGTGATAAAGATCAATCGCAACACCGGTAGAACTGACTAACAAATAATCAATCAGAGCAGGATTTTGACGATAGTGGCGGAATTTTTCGCCTCGGTCGTAGGCTTCGGTACTGGGTGAAAGCACTTCAACAATTAAGCAGGGATATCGAATATATTGGGTTGTGCTGTGATCTCGCTCATTACAAGTCACACTCGCATCGGGATGCACATAATCCTGTGTGCCGACAACGTTAACATGCAGATCTGAGTTGCCGATGATGTAGCAGCTAGGATCTAAGTGATGATCAAGTATTGTGGTTAACCGAACGGCAATCTGGCTATGGTTAACGCGATTATCCTGCCTTGCATAACATTGACCAACACCATACACTCGACCGTTGATCAGTTCATGTTTTTCTAGTTGTTGCTCTTCCCATGCAAAGTATTCTTCTGGGGTGAGTGTGGGAAAGTTTTCTTTGGCGGCAATCATACCTTTTCCTCATTGACAAAATATTGCACCGTAAACCCCAAATCTTATTCGCGGATATGAGTATTCTGGCGCTGATCCCGATTATCCCCATGGTATCTCTCGGCTAACGATGCGGTGTACAGTAGAGAGCGGCCGTTGTAACCCTTGCCATGGACATTTCCCCCCTCGCCCCTGATGTTTCCGTTGTTGTGCCGATCTATAACGAAGTGGAAAGTTTAGAGCGGTTGGTGAATGCGATCGCCGCCAGCCTCCAGCCCACCAGCCTCCGCTACGAAATCCTCTGCATTGACGACGGCTCCACCGATGGCTCTGGCGAACTCCTTCGCAAACTCGCCCAAGAACGCCGCTACCTCCGCGCCATCATCCTCCGCCGCAACTACGGCCAAACCCCCGCCATGGCCGCCGGTTTCAAACACGCCCAAGGCTTAACCATCGTCACCCTTGACGGCGACCTCCAAAATGATCCCGCCGATATCCCCATCCTCCTCGCCAAACTTGAAGAAGGCTACGACCTCGTCAGCGGGTGGCGCAAAAACCGCCAAGATGCCGCCCTCACCCGTTTATTACCGTCCAAAATTGCCAACTGGCTGATTGCCCGCATTACCGGCGTGCGCGTCCATGATTACGGCTGCTCCCTCAAGGCCTATCGCGCCGAACTTGTGGCGGACATGAACCTCTACGGCGAACTGCACCGCTTCCTCCCGGCCTTGGCCTTTATTGAAGGGGCCCGGATCGCAGAATTGCCTGTGCGCCACCAGGCCCGGCAGTTTGGTCAGAGCAAGTACGGTTTGGGGCGAACGTTTCGGGTCGTGCTGGACTTGATGACGATCTTTTTTATGAAGCGCTTTTTGACCCGGCCGATGCATGTGTTTGGCGTAGCTGGATTGGTTTCGACGTTTTTGGGGGTTGCCTTGGGGCTTTATCTGACGGTGTTAAAGTTTGCCCTCGGACAGCAGATTGGCGATCGCCCCCTGCTCATTCTCGTCGTGATTTTAATTTCCATTGGCGTTCAGTTCTTTAGCATCGGTCTCCTGGGGGAACTCCTGATGCGCACCTATCACGAATCCCAAGGCCGCCCCATTTACCGCATTCGAGAAATCATCTAGCGATCGCCCCTCCTTCGCTGGCTCGATTAATAGGAAATACTTATTGTTTTGATTAAAGATCGCAGTGCCTGGTTGCACGCTTGGGGGTAGATCGATGTATCCCTTTCCATTACTATTGACTTTAATCAATCCAACTCTCTAAAACATTGACATTAATCGATAGATAAGGGCGATCGCCCCATCTCTTTCACCCTCGGTTTATCCCCTGACTATTTGCACGTTCCATGAAACTCCTATGATGCTACTTCCCCATCTTCCCTGGCCCAGCGCCCTCCTCCTCGAAGCCGCACCAACTGAAGCAGACTCCTCCCTGATCTTGGCGGGTGTCCTGCTCAGTTTAGTGGTCATCTACTTCGCCAGTAAACTTGGCGGCGAACTCTCCAAACTCGTCAACCTCCCCCCCGTTTTAGGTGAACTCGTCGGCGGGGTCGTGGTCGGTGTCTCTTTTCTCCATCTCCTAATCTTCCCCGAAGGTGGAGCCACCGCCAGTGATTCCCTCTTGATCACCGTCCTTGAAACCGTTGCCGGTCTGACTCCGGAGGCCGCCGCAGGTGTGTTTCGGAGTCAAGGTGAAGTGGTTTCTGTCTTAGCAGAATTGGGAGTCATTGTCTTACTTTTTGAAATTGGTCTAGAGTCTGATCTCCGCGAATTACAAAAAGTCGGGTATCAAGCCGCCCTCGTTGCGATCGTCGGCGTGGTTGCGCCCTTCGCCGGGGGAACCTTGGGCTTGATGTTCTTCTTCCATGTCACCGCCATTCCCGCCATTTTCGCTGGGGCAGCCCTCACCGCCACCAGCATCGGCATCACGTCTAAAGTCCTCTCCGAAATCGGCCGCCTCAAGTCCACCGAAGGCCAAATGATCGTTGGTGCAGCGGTGATTGATGATGTGCTGGGTATTATCGTCTTGGCCGTTGTCGCCAGTCTCGCGAAAACCGGTGAAGTAGACCTCGTCAATGTGGCCTGGTTGATCGTCAGTGCCACCGTGTTCCTCTTGGGCGCGATTTTCTTGGGTAAATTCTTTAACCGCTCCTTTGAGGCTGTGGCGCAAAGTCTGCAAACCCGTGGAAATCTCGTCATTCCGGCGTTAACCTTTGCGCTGATTATGGCGTTTTTGGCCAATGTGATTCACCTCGAAGCGATTCTAGGGGCGTTTGCCGCTGGTTTGGTGTTGGATGAAACGGATCTGCGTAAGGAGTTAGATCGTCAAATCATGCCGATCTCAGATATTCTCGTCCCGATCTTCTTTGTCTCTGTGGGGGCAAAAGCTGACCTGGGCGTGCTGAATCCCTTTGTGGCAGAAAACCGCGCCGGGTTGGTGATTGCGGTGTTCTTACTGGCGATCGCGATCGTCGGCAAACTGATCACCGGTTGGGTCGTCTTCGGCACACCGGGCATTAATCGGTTTGCGATCGGTGTGGGCATGATTCCACGGGGCGAAGTGGGCCTCGTCTTTGCCGGGATCGGTTCGGCCAGTGGTGTGTTGGATAAACCCCTCGAAGCCGCGATCATCATCATGGTAATCCTCACCACCTTCCTCGCACCGCCCTTCCTCCGTTTAGCATTCCAACAGTCTCCACCCCTCGACCCCACCACCGACCCCAACCCCGCCGCCTCCTAACCAGGCTGACGGCAGGCCAAAGGATCAGAAAATTCATCCCACAAGACCGAAAGGGTTTCACGATCCTGATGGTCTTGTGGGATTGCTGTTTAGGGTGTCCGGTTGGCGTTAGAAGCCGTAAAAGCAGTTGACACTCCCACCGTTAAATCAAAGATTATAACGGGGGATTCTTGCTTCATTGGGTTTGTCTAGTCTCAAGTCATCTCTGTCTTGAAACCCCGTCCAGATTCCCCTCCACAAGCGTCTGTTTAACGTCCACTGAATGTCC
>NZ_JAQMTY010000300.1 GCF_028330765.1 Spirulina subsalsa CS-330
CAATTAAAGGACTCGCTGTCGCTCGATTTGTTTGTTGGTGCAAATTCATCTCGCCACTAAAAGGCATGTCCGCCGTTACCTTCGGTAACTCTACTCGGACTCGCTTTATAGTGGGAGTCTTCTTTGCACATTTAAGATAAGCCTTACTTAGTTGCGTTACTCTAACCCCAGTGCATACATTATGCTTAACTATCTCCAAGCCTGATTTAACGGGGGATATTGATTCCCATGTCCTGGAATCACACGAGTTTTTGAGTATAGATTTTTAATCATAAAGACGGTTTCATGCTCAACTTAACGGGATATGTGATTGGGGAACAAGTTTATGAGAGTCCATCGACCCTCATCTATCGCGGCCAGCGACAGAGTGATCAGGCTCCCGTAATTCTCAAGTTTTTGAGGGCCGAGTATCCCACCCTCGAAGAACTGGCGGGCCTGCGACAGGAATACGCCATGCCGAGCCAGATCGACCATCCCCACATCCTCAAACCCTACAGCATTGAACGGGATGGCAATGGCTTAGTGCTGATCCTTGAAGACTTCGGCGCTTGCTCCCTTTATGATCTCTATCGGGGCATGGCGATGCCCCAGGGGGACTTTTTTGGGGTGGCGATCGCGATCGCCCAAGCCCTCGACATGCTCCACCGCGTCCCGATCATCCACAAAGACCTCAAACCCAGCAACATCCTCTACAATCCCACCACCAAAACCGTTAAAATCGCTGATTTTGGCATTGCGATCGCCCTCAACCAAGAACAGGCCCACAGCGATGCCCTCTATCTCCTGCAAGGAACCCTCGCCTACCTCTCCCCCGAACAAACGGGGCGGATGAATCGCCTCCTCGATTACCGCACCGATTTTTATTCCTTGGGGGTGACATTTTACGAACTCCTCAGCGGTCAACTCCCCTTCACCAGCACCGACCCGATGGAGTTAGTCCATTGCCACATCGCCAAAACGCCCCCCGCCCTCGAAACCCTCAACCCCGACCTTCCCCCCGTGTTATGCGAATTGGTGCGGATTTTGATGGCGAAAAATGCCGAAGACCGCTACCAAAGCGCAGCGGGGTTAGCCTTTGACCTGGAGCAATGTCAGCAGCAATGGTTAGGGATGGGTGCGATCTCGTTAACATTGAAAGAGCGCGATCGCGATCCCCAACTGCTCATCCCCCAAAAACTCTACGGCCGGGAAATCGAAGTCGCCCAACTCCTCACCGCCTTTGACCGCGTTTCCCAACCCCCCGAAGGGGAAACCCCCCCCAACCCCAGCGAATTGATCCTCGTCGCGGGCTATTCCGGCATCGGGAAAACCGCAATCATCAACGAAGTGCAAAAGCCGATGGTGGCGGCGCGGGGCTACTTCGCGGCGGGGAAGTTTGACCAATTTATGCGAAATATTCCCTACGCGGCGTTAATTCAGGTGTTCCAAGATCTGATCCGCCAACTCTTAGGAGAAAGCGATGCCCAACTGGCCCAATGGCGCAGCAAACTCCTCACCGCCCTAGGGGAAAACGGGATCATTATCCTCGATGTCATCCCCGAACTAGAGCTGATCATTGGCCCCCAGCCGGATGTGCCAATGTTGGGAATGCAGGAGACGGAAAACCGCTTTAATCGCATCTTTCGGCAGTTTGTCCAGGTGTTTTGTCAGCGGGAACATCCCTTGGTGATTTTCCTCGATGACCTGCAATGGGTGGATTCGGCATCATTGGAGATGCTGGAGTTATTGATCACCGATTCCCAAAGCCATTACTTTTTGTTAATCGGAGCCTATCGCGACAATGAAGTCGGGCCGCTCCATCCCCTCACGGAAAGCCTGGAAAAAATCACCGCTGCGGGAACAGTGGTGAACCAAATTACGGTGCAGCCTTTGGGCGTGGAGACGGTGGCGGCGTTGTTGACGGATACACTCCATGGGGAAGTAGCAGCGGCGGAGCGATCGCAACTCACTGAATTGATCTACAACAAAACCCAAGGGAATCCCTTTTTCCTCACCCAACTCCTCAAAACCCTCTACGGAGAGGGATTACTCCACTATGATCCCGCCAGCAATGGCTGGTCTTGGGATATTCGCGAAATTCAGGCGGTGGGTTTAACGGATCTGAATATTCTAGAGTTAATGGCGCGAAATATTGCCAAGTTACCGGCGGCAACCCAAAAGGCGTTAAAGTTGGCGGCTTGTATTGGCAACCGCTTTAATTTGAAGATTTTAGCGACGATTTGCGAAGAATCCCCGGTGACGATGGCGGGGATTTTGTGGGCAGCGTTGCAGGTGGGGCTAATTTTGCCCATGGGGGATAATTACCGGATTCCGGCGATTTTTGAGGCAGCCGAAGCGGAGCGGTTGCGGGATGTGGAGGTGGATTATCGCTTTCTCCATGACCGGGTGCAGCAATCCGCCTATAGTTTAATTCCGGAGGAGGAGAAGCAGGAAACCCATCTGCAAATTGGGCGGTTGTTGTTGGCCTATATTCCCCGTGAAGAGCGGCGGGCGAATATTTTCGCGTTGACGAATCAACTCAATATTGGCTTGGGGTTGTTAACTCGTCAGGAAGAGCGGGATGAACTGGCGGAATTAAACCTGTGGGCGGGGCAACGGGCCAAGCAAAATACTGCCTACGATGCAGCGGAAAATTATCTGCAAGTGGCGGTGAATTTGTTAGCTACCGATGCGTGGGAAAGCAAATATGATCTGTGTTTGGCCATTCATACTAACCTGATCGAAGCGAAATATTTTAACGGTCATTTTGCTGAAGCACTAACCCTAATTGAATCCCATTTCCAAAAAGCAAAATCTCTCCTTGATCAAATCCCATTCTATGATTTAAAAATTAAAATCTTGATTGCTCAGGGAGAATTGCAAGGAACCCTTGACCTGGGCTTAAGTATTTTAAAGGAGTTGGACGTTGAATTGGTTCAAGAACTGCCCGCAGATTTTGACATTGGTCAGGTCTTGAATTTGCCGATTATGACTGATCCCTTGAAAAAGGCAGCGATGCAAATTCTGCTCAATATTCAGCCTGCGGCCTTTATCCTCAATACGGGGTTTGGGATACCCGTTGTGTTTACGATGATCACCCTGGCTTGGCGGTATGGTAATACGCCTCCATGCATCTATAGTTATGGGTTGAATGGTTGGTTACTGTGCGGCCCGATGAATAATATTGATTTGAGGTATCAGTTTGGTCAGGTGGCAATGGAATTATTAGATCGTCTCAAGGCGGCTGAATTTAAAGCGAAGGTGTATGCGAGTTATGGGGCATCTATTGCCTGTTGGAAAATGCCAATCCGGGAAACGATTCCGATTTTAGAGCGGGCGGTGAAAAGTGGTTTGGAAACGGGAGATTGGGAATTTGCCGGTCATGGGGCGATCTTTTTCTGTGAACATCCCCTCTTTGCAGGGGAGCCGCTGGATTCTGTTTTGAAACGGCAGCAATTACAATTACAGATGGTGAAAAGTTGTAAGCAGGAATATCAACTGAATTATCTTTCCATTGCCACCCAGTTGGTGATCAATCTCCATCATGAACATCGCTCTCAAGAATTATCAGGGGATCTATTTGATGCGGATCTAATGCTGCCTTTGTTTTTAGAAACGAACAATATTAATTCTGTTTTTTATGCGTTCTTTGGACAGTTGATGCTGGCTTATTATTTTAAGCAGTACGATCGCGGGTTTTCCCTCGCGTCTGAGGCTTGGCAGTATCGGGGGCCACTGTTGGCTTTAATGGTGTTCCCTCAATATATTTTCTATTTTGCGCTCTCGCTGTTGGCACGTTATCCCTACCAAGCACCAGACTCAGAATCGCTACAGTCTGATCTTGCCCAGCTTGAAGAATATTATCAACAGTTGCAAGCTTGGGGCCATCATGTTCCTGCCAATTACCACAATAAATGTCTGCTCATTCAGGCGGAAAAGGCGCGGGTTTTAGGTCAAACCGTTGCAGCGATGGAGTTTTATGATCAGGCGATCGCCACTGCTCAATCAGCCGGGTTTGTTCAGGAGGAGGCGATCGCCTATGAACGGGCGGGGGATTTTTACCTAGCCCTCGGACGCATCCGCATCGGGGAACTCTACCTCACCGAAGCTTACTACGCCTATATCCGCTGGGGAGCCGTGGCCAAAGTCCGCGCCCTCGAAAAAGAATACCCCCACATCTTCAACATCATCCGCCGTCAACAACGCCAAGCCAGCAGCCCCGAACAAACCACCACCGCCACCATCGTCACCAGCAACAGCAACCCCCTCGAACAACTCGACCTCCCCACCGTCATGGAAGCGGCCCAAACCATTTCCAAAGAAATTGTCCTCAGCCGCCTCCTCAAAAAACTGCTGACGATCATCATGGAAAACGCCGGAGCCGACCATGGGGTGTTAATGCTCTGCCAAGATGAAACGTTGCTGATTCAAGCTGTGGGCCAGGTGAATCAAAGCGATATTGAAATTCGCCAAACCATCCCCGTTAACGCCAACGAAGCCTTTCCCCAAAGCGTCGTGCAATATGTCCGTCGCACCCAGGAAACCATTGTCCTCAGCAACGCCTATCGCAGCGGTCGCTTCACCCAAGACCCCTACATTGTCGAATATCAAGTTTGCGCGATTCTCTGCGCCCCGATCCTCTACCAAGGACAACTCAAAGGCGTGATCTACCTCGAAAATCGCCAACTCCCCGACACCTTCACCCAAGACCGTTGCCTAATCCTCGATGTCCTCACCACCCAAGCCGCCATCTCGATCACCAATGCCCGCCTGTATGAACAGATTGAGGAATATGCCCAAACTCTAGAAGCACAAGTCCAAGCCCGCACCCAAGAACTCACCACCAATAATCAACGCCTTCAAGCAGAAATCGCGCAGCGGGAAATTGTCGAAGCAGCGCTGATGGAAGCGAACGCCCAACTCCATCGCCTCGCTTCCCTGGATGGCCTCACCCAGATTGCCAATCGCCGCGCCTTTGATGCCTACCTCGCCGAGGAATGGGCCTATGCCTGCCAACAACAGCGTCCGGTGGCTCTGATCCTCTGTGATGTGGATGAATTTAAAGCCTTTGACATACTCCCCCACTAAACCCTACGGGCTATAGTGGGGGATTCTGAACAGCCAGTTACCTGACCATTTATCCACTCAAACAACGAGAGTTGCAGAGGGTTGCTAGGCTCAACGACTAACGCCATTGATTTATCCTG
>NZ_JAQMTY010000301.1 GCF_028330765.1 Spirulina subsalsa CS-330
GATGTTCACCTTCTCTCGATCCCCCCTAGCCCCCCTTAAAAAGGGGGGAACGAAAAAAAGTCCCCCTTTTTAAGGGGGATTTAGGGGGATCAAACGCAGACGAGGCCAACATTTGAACGTTATGTATAAGCAGTAGCCCTCTGGGAGAGGGGTTGGGGGTGAGGGAGACTAGATCCCGCATTTGTCTAAGCGGGACATCAAGGTCGCAAAGGCGCGGCTTCCCCCTTCCCAACCGCTGACAAACCAAATCAAGCCATCACCAAGGACGGGAAGGTGACCGGTGGGGGCATTGAGGCTGAAATCCAGTTCTTGATAGGTGAGCCAGCGATCGCCCTCGGCATCGTACCAGCCGAGTTTTTGGCTGAGGGTAGGCCAGACTTGGGCGATCGCCAGTCGGTTACTGTTCAGTTCAAAGGTGATGTTTTTTTGCAAACTAAACCCAAATTGCCCCTGACTTGCCGAGAGCCAGAGCCGATTAATTGCTCGCAGTTCCCGCGCCGGAAAATGATCAAGATCAGCTTCGGTGAGAAAGCCTTGTTTTTGACGATGGGCGATCGCAATCATCAGCTTCGCCGTCATCCAGTCCGCCTGTTGCCATTGCCGCTGTTTAAGGAGGTGCTTTAGTTCGCTGTAGTCAATGGTGGGCGGGCGGGGGGCAGGGGGTGGGGGCGGTTCACTCACGGCCTGGGTGGCGAGGGTTTCGGTTTGATGCTGAATCAGATCCGTCACATGGTTTAACTGTTGTTGCACCTGATCGAGCTTTTCCCCTAAGCCACGGCTGGCTTCGAGCTTGGCCCACATCCGCTGGGCCCAGAGTAGTCGGGCGTGTTCAGCTTCGCGGTACTCGGCGGGGAGTTGGCCCATCAGGAGCGGCGAGAGTTCATTTAAATCCCAGCCACAGTAAGTACAAAACTGCACTAACCCTTCGGCGTATTCAGTTTGGCAAACAGGACATTGAAGCATCAGAAATTAAACCCATCAATTGAGACAACAGAACGAGATGCCCTGAAGCGTCCTACGCTTCGACTTTTAACAGGATTTCACCTTCCATCAAACGGCGGGCTGCGTCGAGTAAAACTTCTTCGGTGTAGGGTTTCGTGAAGTAGCCTTTTGCGCCTCGTTCGGCGGCGGCGAGTTGGTGTTTTTTTGCGCCCCGTGAGGTAAGCATGGCAATGGGAATCCGCTTCAGGGCTTCATCTTCAGAGACATGACTCAACAGGGTGAGACCATCCATTTTTGGCATTTCAATATCGCAAAAGGCGAGATCGGGATTGAGGCCGCCTTGGAGTTTTTCGAGGGCATCTTTGCCATCGCGGGCTTGTTCGACTTCATACCCGGCTTTTTCAAAGGTCATCGAGAGGAGCGATCGCACCGTAATCGAGTCATCAATGATCAAAACACGGGGTTGATGGCGGAGGGGTTGCGCTTGGTGGGAGCGCGGCGCAGCCGGGCTGGGCGGTGCTGGCGGGGGGGCCGCATCGGCGGGGCTAATTTGTGTCGGTGCATCCTCAAACTCAAAATCCTGGATGATCGTCGAGCGATCGTCAAGGGAGAGATCACGATCAGCCACGGGTTCCGGGGCGGGAGCATGGGTAGCCGGTGCGGCTTGCGCGTGGGTGGTTAAGTCGGGAGCGCGGACGCTGTCTTTGAGGAGGATTTCACCGCGACGAATGCGATCGGCGGCGGCGAGTAAATCTTGCTCCACGTAGGGCTTGGTGAAGTAGCCACTGGCTCCCCGTTCGGCGGCGACTTTGCGATGGCGCTCCGCCCCCCGTGAGGTGAGCATAGCCACGGGAATGCGTTGCAGGTCTGCATCTTCGTGGATTGTTCCGAGGAGTTCGAGGCCATCCATGCGGGGCATTTCAATATCACAGAAGATCAAGTCGGGGCGTAAACCGCCTTTGAGTTGTTCCCAGGCTTCTTTGCCGTCGCGGGCTTGTTCGACTTCATACCCGGCTTTTTCAAAGGTCATCGAGAGGAGCGATCGCACCGTCACCGAATCATCAATAATCAACACTTGGGCCTGCTGTTCCGGCTGGGCCGCGATCGGAGCCGTCACCACCGGATCAGGGGTGGGGGTCGGGGAAGCCTTGGGTTTAGCCGCCCATTGCGTCCGGATACTGCCCTCTAGGAGCACATCACCCTGAATCATCCGCTCCGCCGCATCCAGGAGCACATCTTCTAAATAGGGCTTGGTGAAATAGCCACTGGCCCCCCGGTCAGCGGCAACTTTGCGATGGCGTTCCGCCCCCCGTGAGGTGAGCATCGCAATGGGAATCTGTCGTAATTCTTCATCCTGGGATAAGCGTTCGAGGAGGTCTAAGCCGTCGATCCGAGGCATTTCAATATCACAGAAAATAATGTCACAGGGCAGCCCCGATCGCAGCTTATCCCAGGCATCCTGACCATCGCGGGCCTGTTCAACGCGATAGCCGGCTTTGCCAAAGGTCATCGAGAGCAATTCGCGCACCGTGATCGAGTCATCGACGATCAACACCGTCGGCTCCGATCGCACAATGCTGCCCTGCTCTTCCGGGAGATTGTTCATCGTCTGCCAGGTGTTGGCGGTTTCCTTACGGAGACGACCTTGGGCGAGTTCGATCAGTTCGAGGACATCGGCGATCGCCATAATCGTCCCATCGCCGCGCACCGTCGCCCCAGCGATTCCCGCCGGTTTCGGCACTGGCCCCTGTAACTGTTTGATCACGATCTCCTGCTCTCCGATCACCTGATCCACACCCACCGCAATGTGATGATCCGCCCCCCGCAGCAGCACCACCGGCAGAATATTATCCTCGCGCTTATTGCCGTAGAAACTCCCCCGCCCAATCCGCCGGGTATAGGTCAACAGCGACGACAGATGATAGTAGGGCAGCAGCATATCCCGGTATTGCACACAGGGCTGACCCTGGGCATTGCGGCGGATCTTGTGGTGCGGCAGATCGATCATGTCCTCCACCCCATCGAGGGGGAAGGCGATCGGTGCATTTTCACTCACACAACAGAGGGCTTTCCCAATACTGAGGGTTAAGGGCAAGCGAATCGTAAAGGTCGTCCCCTTGTTCAGTTTCGAGTCGATCGTCACCGTACCGCGAATCTCATGGATACTCGTCAGCACCACATCAAGACCGACCCCCCGTCCGGCAAAATTATCCGCTTGATCCTTCGTACTAAAGCCAGCGTTAAACAGCAGATCAAAAGTACTCTGTTCATCCATTTGGGCCGCCTGAGCAGCGGTGATCACACCTTTATCAATGGCTTTTTGGCGCACACGGACGGCATCAATCCCCGCCCCATCATCGGAGACGGCGATCACCGTTTGGTTCCCCTGTTGCATCGCGCTGACTTTGATGTGACCGGCTTGGGGTTTACCCGACGCGAGGCGAATTTCCGGCGGTTCAATCCCATGGGTGAGGGCATTGTTAACCAAGTGTGTTAGGGGATCGGAGAGATGCTCTAAGAGCATTTTGTCAATTAAGGTTTCCTGGCCTTCGAGTTCGAGATTGGCCTGTTTGTGAAGTTGGGGCGCAATCCGGCGCACGGCGAGGGGTAAGCGGGATGCTGTGGTGCCGAAGGGGATCATCCGGGACTTGTTGAGTCCTTCTTGGAGTTGGGAGGTGACTTGGCGGAGGGTACGCGCCACTTGGTCAATATCATCGACGAGGAATTGAATGTCAGCGGTGGATTCCCGGACGCGGACGATCATTTCAATGGTTTCTTGGGCGAGTTCGTGGAATTTGGTGAAACTGTCCATTTCCAATTCGTCAAACTCGCTCTTGGTTTCCGGTTGAGCTTGACCGTTGGGGAGGATGGGGCTAAAGTCGCCGCCCCCCTGTTTGCTGCGGTATTCTCGACGACTCCGTAAGAGGGCATCTTCAAGGAGCGATCGCTCATACAAATCTTGCATCCGACCGCCCACATCGTTGAGATTTTGCACCTGGTGCATCAGGTTGTCGAGGAATTGGCGGAGTCGTTCTTCGTCGCCTTCTAAGCTGTTCCGGTTGACCACCAGTTCCCCGACGAGGTTGTTGAGGTTGTCCATCTGTTTGACGGGAACCTTGAGGGTGGCTTCAACGGTGGGTTTGCTGCGGGGTTTGGCGGCGGGGCGTTGTACGGAGTGGATCTCACCGGCTTTTTGGCGAGTTTCCTGCATGATGTTGATCAGGTCGTCCCAATCACCATCGTCAGCGGCGGGACTCTGGCTCTGTTCGAGGGGGGCGGGGGGTGCTGGGGATGCACCGTTAGTCGCTGTGGGGGCTTGGGGCTGCTGGTCGAGGAGTTGTTCGAGGGCGGTGAAGGAGGTGGCGAGGGTGAGGTGCTTGGCTTCGTCGAGGGGCGATCGCTCCACCCGGGCCATCAGTTCATCGAGTTGGTCGTAATAGCAAGGGCCCTCGGCGCTCGTGGCGGGGGCGGCGGCAGGCGGGGGCGGCGGCGCGACGGGTTGAGCAGGTTGGGCCGATTCAGCGGCAAAGAGGGCTTCGAGCGCGTCCACATCCGCCACGACAGCCTCATCGGCGGCACTGTCCGCCGCTGCACTGGACTCTAGCAAGGCTTCTAATTCCTCAAAGTCATCAATATTGAGGGATTCTGGCGCAACGGGAGCCGCGTCATCCAAGAGATCCGCGAGGTCTGCGTCGGTTGTTGTCGGTTCCCCGCTGAGGAAGGCTTCGAGGTCATCGATATCGTTGCGATCAATGCGATCGCCCCTCCCATCCGCCATCGTCTCAAACAAGGCATCAAAGTCCCCATGATCCAGCGTTTCCTCGGCGGTGGTGTCGAGGTCGCCAAACAAATCATCAAAGGATGCCGTCACATCGGCGGGCACAGAGGGGGCGGGGGCTACCACTGCGGCGCTGGGACTGAATGAATCCTGAAGATCGCCCTCTCCCGTGAAGAACGCCCCCAATTCATCCATGTCTGCGGCCGTTAACGAGTCGCCCTCATCCCCGATCAAGCCGTCTAACTCGTTGATCTCACCCGGCTCTAGGCTCATCGCCATATCCTCTCCACTCAGGAAGGCGGCTAAATCATCATCGATCGCACTATTGTCACTCAAGAACGACGCATCATCAGCGAAGAGATCATCGAGGGATTCGTCCGATGCGGGGGTAGCCGTTGGCGGCCTGCCATGCCCAGCCCTGGCCGCGTCCCCCAACGCCCCAAAGGGATCAATTTCAAAACTGTTGAGGGTTTCCGGCTCATCACTAAACATTGCTTCAGAGGACGAGTCCTCGCCAATCGCCAATAAATCCCCAAATTCATCCCCACTATCGGGCAGGGGCGAGGGCGATTCCGTCACAAGCAGGGGCGGGATCAGTCCCCCCTCCGCCTGATGGGAGAGCAGCCCATGGGTATCCGCATCTTCTAGATCCGCAAAGAGGTCGTCTAAATCCTGATCCAATTCACTATGGACTTCACCGCTGGCACTGGCTCCCGCATGGCTGGGTTGAGTCGGAATATTAGCGATCGCCGCTGCATCCGTCTCCGTCTCAAAGGAAAAATCACTGCCGAACAAATCCCCCACCGATTCAGCCCCGGTCGTGGGGAGGGAGTCCGATTCGGTATGCCCAATGGCGAGCAAGTCATCATCTGGAGAAAACAAGTCCGTGGCTTGGATCGTCGCCGCGCCGAGATCCTCATTCGTCAAGGTACTCTCATTGCCAAACAAATCATCAAGTTCCTCGCTCAAATGGGTCTCTTGAGCCGCCGATACCGAAGGCTCCGGACGATTGGAATAGGTATCAAAGGCGCTGAGGAGGTTGTCTAATTCTTCCCCTTCGATGGGGGGAGTGGTGTCAAATTCATTGAGGAGTGCTTCGAGGTCGTCATTGTCGGTACTCGCTGCGGGGGGGGGAGTTGGTTTCCTGAGATCATCGGTTAAAAAGTCGGCAAGATCCGGGTCGTCCTCCGGGGCTTGTACCATTTGGGACTCTAACAGGGAAAAATCTGCGTCATCGGGCGATGTGGGGGCAGCCTGGGCCAAGGCTTGGAGGGCGGCGCTGGGATGGAGGTCGGTTTGACCTTGGACGAGGTGGGGCGCGTTCTGCTGAAGATTGGCGAGGATTTGTTGACTGGTGATGGTGTAGGGGTTGTGGGGGATAGCGATCGCGGCTTGGGCTGCCTTAGTGATCCGGCTCCAGCCCGATTTGGGCCAGGCCTGGCCCACGTCTGCCAAGGTTTGGCAATGGTGCTGAATCTGGACTCGATTCGCTGCATCGTCGGGCTGCTTGGCCAAAACCGTCAGGGCATTCAAGGCCGTGATCATCTCGTCGGGCAGGGCCGCGCCGCCCATCCCTTGATCTTGGGTTAGGGCTTCGAGGTGGGGGCCAATGCGATCGCACAGCGGTTGAACGCGCTCGATCATCCCTTGGGCATAGTCTGGGTCAAGTTCTGAGGTGGCTTCGAGGGTTTCTATGCCTTCAAGCAAAATGCTGTAAAGCTGATGGATATCATCCCGTAGGCCGGGGTCTACGGTAGCGGGATGATTTTTGAGGTGCTTGAAATAATCTTCGAGGCGATGGGCCGTGAAGCGAATACATTCCAAATCCAGCATGGCCGCGCCACCCTTGATGGAATGAGCACCCCGATAGATCTCATGAATTTGCTCTGGATCATCAATGGTTTGTTGAAAATCCTGCAAACTTGCATCCATAATCTCTAGATGCTCTTGCGCTTCTAAGATGAAGTACCCCGTAATTTTTTTGCGTTGTTCTGCATCCATCGCTTTGCTGACCCCTAGCCACCATCGTTTTGTTGATTCTGTCGGAGGAGACCCCATCCATCGCCAATGTACTCAACCCCAAAAATACAGTGACCCTATTCCCATTATGCAAGGTTCACCTCGCAACGTCTGACCCAAACATGGGCAAGCCGGGCCAAGGGTCTCCGTCCCCCATATTCCCTTGCACCCAACAATCCAAAATTGCTCTCCTCAAGGGTAGCGAAAAATTCTCTGGCAAGGTATTTTTTAAGCCAATTCTGCCCCGGATCACATCATGATCGCGATCGCAAACGATTGAGATCACGCCTGATCATGACTGACATTACCGCCGGTGAGGACCCAAGATCACGCCGGATCGGGTTCTCCATCACAGAATCTTGCCAAGTCCCTGAGGATACTAAATCGTAAACCCATCACGTTCTGTTGTGAGTATGTCTAACCTAGAAGAACAGCCCCGCTTACTCCCTGGCGCATTATCGGATTTATTTGCTCAGGTGACGACAACGGGCGAATTAACCCTAGCGGATCGCTACGGTTTGATGGCGGCGTTGCTCAGTGACACGCTGCTCGATGAAGAGCGGGCTTCCATTGATCGCCTGTTGCGGGCGGCGCGGTTGGGTCGGACACAGGTGGTGGATAAGTTGTCAGCGTTGCCGGATTAGGGGGTTTTGCCCAGTTAGGGCCGTTTAACTTTTGAGGAGTTCAGTGCGCTATAAGTCCCGCGCTGTACCCGTAGGGTCAGCGTCGGGAGGATGTCACGAATGGGGATCTTGGGCGTAGATGTCGCGGCCTTGACCGATCGCAAACCGAAAGGAGTGGGCGAGGTCTTTGCTCGAACGGGTCAGAAACAGGATCAGGGCGCAGAGGGAAAGTCCGGTGGCGATCGCAAACATGCCCCGATACCCCAAACTCGCCGCAAATGCCCCCGACATCGGCCCCCCCAAGGCAATCCCCAGATCAAACCCGCCAATACAGACGGAATACACTTGCCCCCGCTCCCTGGGCAGGGAGCGATCGGCCACAAGGGCGGTCATCATCGGGATCAAAATGCCCGCGCCGGCCCCTTCGGCTAAGGCTCCGAGGAGAAAGTCTAGGGCGCTGTTGGCGTGGGTGAGCAGGGCCATGGAGAGAATATAGGCGACGAGGCTGCCGGTGATGAAGATGCCGCGACCGAGGCGATCGGAGGCGCGACCGGTGAAGATGCGGACGGAGAAACTAGCGATCGCCACCGCCGTATAGAACAGCCCCGCATTGAGGGCTACCCCAGTATCTCGAATGTAGGCCGGTAAAAACGTGGTTAAGGTGCCGAACACCGTCCCCACCAACAGCAAAACCAGGGCGGGAATCTGGAGCCGGGGGCTTTGGGCGAGGGTGAAGAGGCGACCCAAGCCGAGCCAAGCGAGGAGCGATCGCGATCGGGGGGGTTGGGGGTCGGGATCGTGGGGTGCGATCGGGGCATCGGTAATCAAACTCGCCAGGGCAAACCCGATCAACCCCAACAGGCCCGACACCACAAACACCACCGGAAAGCCGTAGGCATCTCCTAAAAATCCCCCCACCGCCGGCCCCAACGCCATCCCAATCGGAACCACCAGGGTCATGTAGCCCAACACCTCCCCGCGTTGGTCGCGGGGCGCAAAATCCAAGACCAAGGTACTGTAACCCGTGGTCATCCCGGCAATGCTCAGGCCATGGATGGCCCGTAGCAGGGCCAAGATCGGCAGGGACGTGAGAAAGAGATAGCCAAAGGGGGCGAGACCCACCGCCAGCGTTCCGATTTGCACCACCAACTTCCGGCTGCGCTCATCAGACCATCGCCCCAACACCCCCCGCGTCAACAGCAATCCGATCGCAAAACTCCCCATCACCAAACCCACCTGTTGCTGGGTTGCGCCCACGGATTCAATGTAGAGCGGCAAGGTGGGGAGCAGAATCGTGAGGCTCGACCAAAAACAGAGGGCGGTGCAAAACAGGCAGAGCAGATTACGACGAATAGACGGAGCGAGGCGAAGGAGAACAATCACAGAGAATAGGGCAAGGCTAACGGGGATTATGACAGAATCTTTGCTTCAAGTTAACACTTCTTCACAGTGGGTTGCTAGACTGATCCGGTCGTCTCGGAAAGATGCTAAATTGAAGGCGATTCAAAGACCCAATTCAGGGGTGCATTCGTTCGGATTTTCTTTAGTGATAATGGGAGCGATCGCGTATGGAAATGTTGAGCTACACTCACATGACAATGGTGCATGAAGACACCATCGGCCCGCTGAATCTGCAACCCCTGTCCTTTAACTGTCGCTTAAGCATTAAACGTGTTTCAAGCACAGTGGCGATTGTGGGGATGTTGATGCTAGGGAGTTTCACCGCCTTGATGACATCGGCGATTTCTCGGCCCGCAGGGGTATCGGGGCCGTCTTCGGTGTCTGGGTTTTAACATCATCAATCCAAGTGGTGTTAAATCCCCCTCCCCTCGACATTGCGAGGGGTTTTTCATGGCAAGCTTGGGCCGCATGGGTTGACTGGCATTCTTGTTCTTTTAAGGGTTATCTCTTGTCTACTGCATATCTATTCATTGCTCACGGCAGCCGCGATCCTCGGTCTCAAACGGCCCTGGAGTCCCTCGCGCAGCAGGTGCAAACCGCATGGGCCCGCGACCATGATGCACCGGCCTGGATTGCCACCGCTGTGCTCGAACTCGCCCCCCAACCGCTCCATCAGCAAATCCTGACGGCGATCGCCCAAGCGCGATCGCAGGGTGCTCAACACCTGATCCTGTTGCCCCTCTTTCTCCTGCCCGGTGTCCATGTCCGCGAAGACATCCCCCACGAAGTCGCCCTCGCCCAAGCCATGGGCGATCGCCCCCTCCCGCTTACCATTGCCCCCTACGTGGGCAGTCATCTCGGCATGACGGCCCTCTTGCGGCGACAGTTTGCCCTCTATCCCCACCGGGAGCGGATTCTGTTGGCCCACGGCAGTCGGCGCATCGGCGGCAATCAACCCGTAGAAGCAATGGCCCAGCGCCTCACCGCCATCCCTGCCTATTGGTCGGTGCAGCCCAGTCTCCCCCAACAACTCCAGCGCTTCGTTACCGATGAACAGACCCATTGGATCATTCAGCCCTATTTTTTATTTCCAGGGGGGATTACCGATGCGATCGCCCAGCAGTTAGCCGACCTGCGCACCCAATGGCCCAACGCCACCCTTGACCTGGGGATCGCCCTCAGTGATACCCCCGAATTCATCCCCCTGATCCTGGACTGGATGCACCAACCGGATCTCACCCCGTCTTAACCCAAAGCCTCCCCCTTAACCCTCACTCGTTTTTAGCGGTAATCTTTTTTTAGCGGTAACCATGAATCAAACCACCCCCGTGGGCAACGTGTATTTATTAGGTGCTGGGCCGGGTGATCCGGGCCTGATGACCTTAAAAGGCAAAGGACTTCTCGAATGTGCCGATGTTGTGGTCTACGATGCCCTCGTGAGTCCGGCCATTCTTGCGATGATTAATCCCCTCGCTGAACAAATCAACGCGGGCAAACGGCGGGGTCGTCATTCCAAAGCCCAAGCCGAAACCACTCAACTCCTGATCGAAAAAGCCCAAGAACACGCGATCGTCGTCCGCCTCAAAGGGGGCGATCCCTTTGTGTTCGGTCGGGGGGGGGAAGAAATGGCGGATCTGCGGGCGGCGGGGATTACGGTGGAGGTGATTCCGGGGATTACGGCGGGGATTGCTGCGCCGGCCTATGCGGGGATTCCGGTGACCCATCGTGGGGTGAGTTGTTCGGTGACCTTTGTGACGGGCCATGAAGCGGCGGGGAAATATTGCCCCCAGGTGAATTGGCGAGCGATCGCCCAAAGTTCCGAAACCATCGTCGTCTACATGGGCATCCATAACCTGCCCACCATTACCCACGAACTCCAGGCCGGCGGCCTCAGCCCCGACACCCCCATCGCCTTGATTCGCTGGGGAACGCGCCCCGAACAAGCCGAACTGATCGCCACCCTCGCCACGATTCAGGCGGCTGTGGAACAAAGCGGCTTTGAAGCCCCGGCGGTGGCTGTGATCGGATCAGTGGTGAATCTTCAGGCGCAACTCCTGTAAGTTCCCTCTCGGAGCGTCCCTTTGCATCCTATAATTTATCTTAACAATGTGCAAAGAAGACTCCCACTATAAAGCGAGTCCGAGTAGAGTTACCGAAGGTAACGGCGGACGTGCCTTTTAGTGGCGAGATGAATTTGCACCAACAAACAAATCGAGCGACAGCGAGTCCTTTAA
>NZ_JAQMTY010000302.1 GCF_028330765.1 Spirulina subsalsa CS-330
AATTAAAGGACTCGCTGTCGCTCGATTTGTTTGTTGGTGCAAATTCATCTCGCCACTAAAAGGCACGTCCGCCGTTACCTTCGGTAACTCTACTCGGACTCGCTTTATAGTGGGAGTCTTCTTTGCACATTTAAGATAATTGGCTCGAATCTCAGGCCCCATCTCCGGGCCAAACGCTGCCTCTGGTGTTTTTCCACAGATTTCCACCGCACTGCGTCCCGTCCACCGTTCAATCACAGGATTGACGGCTACCATTAAAAAATCTCGTTCCGGTGTCACATCGACCGCAAATAATCCCAACGGTGACGCATCAAACACACTCTGCCAAAACGAGGGCGTAATCCAGTGGGTGCTAATGTCTTCAATCGTTTGCTGCGATGTTAGGAGTTGTGCCTCGGCTTGTTGGCGACGTTGGATTTCAAAATGTAAACGTCGCTGGAGATGCTGAAGTTCATCAGCTTGACGCATATGCTCATCGCGAGAGAAATAAGCAACCATGGCAACTTAACCCAGTAGAGAAGGAACAGACAATTCGGAAAATGGTATTGAGGCCCTGAGTTGTAATTTGCCTGAAATATCACTGTGACAGGCCGTGCAGAAGTTAACATACTGTGTTTCCTGACTGGACATTAATGTACAAATGTGAAAAAGTCGTGAAACAAGCTGCAACTTGTGCTCTCTCACTGAGATTAATCTGCTGAGGAAAGACATCACCCTATCTAGACAGGCTTCGCCCCTGTCCACTATGCTTAAATGCTTGACGGTTAAGGGATTGATGTTGTGGTAAAAATAACGGTTCCGGCAACAACGGCCAATCTTGGCCCAGGGTTTGACTGCATTGGTGTGGCTCTCACGCTTTACAATCGCTTTGAATTTACTCCGGCTGACACGCTTCAGATCGATGTCCGGGGAGAGGGGCAAGAGTTGGTCAGCCGGGGGACTGATAATTTGGTGTATCAATCGTTTTGCTATCTTTATGCGGAGCTTGGCCAAACGCCGCCGCCGATTCATCTGGAAATCAAGATGGGGATTCCATTGGCGCGGGGCTTGGGCAGTTCAGCGACGGCGATCGTCGGGGGACTGATGGGGGCGAATCATCTGGCAGGACAGCCACTCAACACCTCAGGCTTGATTGATTTAGCCACCCAAATTGAAGGCCATCCCGATAATGTCGTGCCGGCATTGTTGGGGGGATGTCACCTGGCGGCCAAAAATGGCGATGATTGGCATATTGGGAAGATTTCCTGGCATCCGTCGTTGATTCCGGTGGTGGCGATTCCGAATTTTACGCTGTCTACGGAGGTGGCGCGATCGGTGTTGCCGGCGACGGTGAGCCGTCAGGATGCGATTTCTAATATTGCTCGGTTTGGCCTGTTGTTGCGAGGTCTGGAAACGGGCTGCGAAGATTGGCTGCGGGTGGGTTTGCAGGATTCAATTCACCAACCCTATCGCCAAACCTTAATTAAGGGCTACGAGGCGGTTCACGCGGCGGCAATGGCGGCGGGAGCCTATGGCATGGTGATTAGTGGGGCGGGGCCGACGGTGTTGGCGATTACCCACGCCGATGAGGCGAATGCGGTGGCGACGAGTATGGAGTCTACCTGGCGCAGGTTGGGGATTGAGCCGCAAATTCATATTTTGTCAATGGATACGGCGGGGGCGCGATCGCTCATCTAACGCCACCCCATTCAATCACCCCCGTTAAATTCAGCCTAAATTTAGCCCGCGGCCTTCCCCCTTACGGCAAGCTAGAAACTGTAGTTTCTCAGACCTGCCTAGCTTGTGAGCTTTACGATTGATCGCTATGCCTATTTAACGTCTCCCCTCCACCGCTGGGAGCCGCGTGCGAAGTTGGTGGGTCTGTTGGCGTTGATTTTTGCCTTTGGGACGGTGCAGCAATTGACGGTGCTGCCGTGGATGGTGCTGGTGACGGTGAGTCTCTATGGCCTGTCGCGATTGCCCTGGGCCTTTGGTCTGAACCAACTGCGCTATCCGGGGGCGTTTATGGTGATGGTGGTGATTTTAGTGCCGTTTGCGGGGGGGGAAACGGTGCTGTGGCAGTGGGGTTTTTTGCAATTGACTGCCGAAGGATGCTGGATGGTGGTGCGGGTGGGGGTGCGGTTTTTCTCGATCGTGACCCTGAGTGTGGTGCTGTTTGGGACGACACCGTTAACGAAAACGTTGCGGGCGATGCGATCGCTGGGCATCCCGCCGTTATTGGTGGATATGGCGTTGCTCACCTATCGCTATCTGCAAGAGTTCAACAATACCCGCCGCACAATGCAGCAGGCCATGCGCTTACGGGGGTTTCAAGGCGATCGCCTTTCGATCCGGAGCCTGCGCCATTGGGCCCAATTGGCTGGTAGTTTGCTCGTCCGCAGTTATGACCGAGCGACGCGGGTTTACGTGGCGATGCTCCTCCGGGGCTACGGCCAACAGTGGCAGGGTAAATCGCTGGGCTGGCGGGGGATTGATCGGCGCAGTTGGTTCGCGATGGGGGGGATGGGCGCGATCGCGATCGCCTTTGTCTGGCTCGGTTGACCCCATGAGCCGGATTTTGCACCGCAGACAAAAAAAAAGAGAGCCACCTCGGTGACTCCCCCAATCATCAGGGTGCATCTACAGTTCTTACTATAGATCGTTTAGTGAGGGGTGTCACCCCCCACCCCTAAGTTTTTGCAAAAAAAAGGGGCAGGACTTACACAGGGACACACACAAACAAGGGGCTTAAGCCCCTTGCCTCAACGAAAAACGGAGAGATTGGTCAGAAATTTGCGTAAGTCCTGAGGGGTAAGGCGATCGCAGTGCTGAGCGGGGATCAGGGCCTGAATCCGCCTGGTTTGGGCTGAGTGACCTCTAAACTGGTTTTTGACTCAATAAATCCGTAAAAATCCGATCCAACTGACCCCGACAAGACTGGGGCGGATGGAGGCGATGTTGGAGGGCGACCCAGCGTTCGTTGAGGGTGGCAAGGAGCGATCGCGACGCATCCGGCACGAGGGTCGGCACGGTCAGCACCTGCACCCAGCGGGACAACTCCAGCGGCAACTCCGTCGCCAGGCGCATCGTCAGTTGGGGCGTGGATTGGGACTGGACATAGTAGGGGGTGAGAAACGGACGGTAGATCATCGCATTTTCCGTGCGCTGCTCCACAAAGGCGAGAATCACACCGCGCATCAAATTCCGCACCGGTTCCGCCTCCGCTCCCATCACTTCCTGCACCAGCGTACTTTGGGCCATCGTACTGCCGCTATTGCTCTCGTCGGTGATGCTCATGTGGGTTGCCCCCAAAATCGTCACGAAATATTTGGACACGTTTAATTGCTCAAAGGCTTGTAATTGATGATCCAACGGCGGAGCGACGGCATCACGGCTATTGCTCAGGATCAACGTCGGCACATCCACCCGACTTAAGCCGTCCTCGCCAAAAAGATGACCCGTCACCGGATTGAGGGCGACCACCTGCACCACGCGGCGATCGCGAAAATTCAAGGTGCGATCGGGCAAGGGCGCAGCGGAACATTGCAGCCAATCCGCCGGAGCGCGACCGATGGGGCTGCTCTCTTGGCAAAATTTCCGTAAGGCGAGGAGATCTAGCTCACCCCCGGCGAGGGCGATCGCAGTATACCCCCCCGACGAATGACCCACCACCACCACCTCAGTTGTGTTGAACTTATCCTTTATATAAGGCCAGTTTTCATTGAGGCTTTCTAACTCATCCAACAGGAACTGCACATCTAAGGGCCGATTCACCAATTCCTGGGCCGAGAGCACCTCAGCCGGTTGACGGTTTAACGAAATTTCCGCCAGGAGGTCAATATTGCTCCCCGGATGTTCCAGCGATGCAACGCTAAACCCGTAGGACGCGAGATGGTTAGCCAAATAGGCCATAAAGCGACGATCCGCCGCGAAACCATGGGACAGGACAATCAGCGGGCCGCGAGGATTGGCGCTGTAATGTAGATCCACCTTGATTTGCCGTTGGCGGGTGTCATCGGTTAAGACCAGCGATCGCTGGCGCACGGCTTGGGGGCCCGGTTGGGTGGGGTCAAAGCTGGGGTGGAGACTTTGGCCGCGCAGGGGTGGGGCGGCTAGTTCCCGCGCCATGATTGGGGTGAGAAATTGGCTTTGGATGGCGGCGCGTTTGAGTTGGAGGGCGAGGCGGGCCGTGGTGGGGAGATCGATGACGAGTTCGGCTTGGGGGTAGTGGGAAAGGAGGGTGAGGGGGGTAATCCGTTCGGCGTTGTCGAGGGTGAGATAGAGGGCGGTGCGGAGGTCGGTGGTGGTGCTGTGGGGAATGGCTGCTTGTAATTGTTCGAGCAGGATTTGGCCATCGCGGGTGTTGAGGAGGTCGGCGAGAAAGCGATCGGCGATGTTGCGATCAATGGCGAAGGTTTGGTTGAGGAGCGATCGCAGTTCCGGCGTTAACAAAGGCGCAAACCGTTGCAGCGTCGGGGAAAGTTCCCCGGTATCGGTAAAGTGCTTCAGGTCGTCGAGGGCAATGGTTTGATCAAAGGGGCCGACTTTTAAGGTCAGGCGTTCTGTGGCATTGGCATGGAGGGGAGCCAAACTACTCCAGAGGGTTAGCCCCACAGCGGCAAGAGTGAGTCGGAGATCAAGAGAAAACACACGCACAACGTCTGATGGATTGACATACTCCCCCACTAAACCCTACGGGCTAGAGTGGGGGATTCTGAACAGCCAGTTACCTGACCATTTATCCACTCAAACAACGAGAGTTGCAGAGGGTTGCTAGGCTCAACGACTAACGCCATTGATTTATCCTGAT
>NZ_JAQMTY010000303.1 GCF_028330765.1 Spirulina subsalsa CS-330
CCATTGTAGTTCGGGTTTGGGAACCAAACCCCTACGAGGGTAGGGGCATGGTTTCCATGCCCAAAAGCCCTAATTCTTGACCATTGTAGTTCGGGTTTGGGAACCAAACCCCTACGAGGGTAGGGGCATGGTTTCCATGCCTAAAAGCCCTCTCCCGTGGGAGAGGGTTGGGTGAGGGCACAGATTAGGCCGGGTAAATCCGCAGGCGGCGGTTGGGTTCTTCGCCGAAACTGTCGGATTGGAGGCGATAGTGTTCGACGAGTTCGTGCTGCATTTTGCGGACTTTGGGCGATCGCGGCAGGAGTTCCACCGGTTGGCCCTTGGGAAGCACGATTTGCTCCACGGCTAACCGGGCTTCTTCGAGGGCTTCGAGTTCGTCATCGCTGCCGTTATAGCTGAACAGCCGTAGATCCATCGCTTCGGGGGAGTCGTAGTCATCCATGCCCAGCATCCGCCGTAGGGCCTTGGTGATTTGGGGGAGGCTGCTGGATTTGACGACGTGGATCGGGATTTGGCGGGATTTGGCGATTTGGCGGAGTTTGGTGTGGTTTTTGATTTGCGATCGCAACGCCAGCACCACATCCGCACTGCTGAGATCGCGGGTGATCACCACCGGCACATTGAGCCGCTCGATCGCGCCTTCGAGGTGCGATCGCCCAATCCCGTAGGAATAGACATAGACCGGAAACTCCTCCCCATTGGGCCCCGGAAACCGCTCCTTCGCCACAAACAGATCCTCTGTTTCCAAGGATTGATCGAGGAGTTGATCAAAGCTCGTCGGCTGGGCCGTGGGCACGGGCTGCATCCGGCCCGATGCCCGCCAACCCTGGAGTTGAATCGGCGCATTCACTGGGGTTTTGGGGCGTTTCGGCTGGGCGATCACCGCCTCTTGTACCACTTCCACATCCCCGGATTGATTCACCGCCCGCACCTCCGGCACTGGCTCACTGCCCCGCAGCAGATGATCCACCGTCGTCGCCACATCTTGATGAATCGCCCAGCGTTGCCGCTCCCACATTTCCACCGCAATTTCAAAGGTGGGCGGCGCTTTGCGTTCGAGGACGGTTTTTTGCGATCCCCGTCGTCGGGCTTCATCATCGCCGAGGGTGACGGCTTGGATGCCGCCGATCAGATCCGAGAGGGTGGGGTTTTTAATCAGGTTTTCGATCTGATTGCCGTGGGCCGTTCCCACCAGTTGCACGCCCCGTTCTGCGATCGTCCGAGCGGCGAGGGCTTCGAGTTCCGTCCCAATTTCATCAATAACGATCACTTCCGGGGTATGGTTTTCCACCGCTTCGATCATGACCCGGTGTTGTAATTCCGGTTGTGCCACCTGCATCCGTCGCGCCCGCCCGATCGCAGGATGGGGAATATCGCCATCCCCAGCGATCTCGTTGGAGGTGTCAATCACCACCACCCGTTTATTGAGATCATCGGCAAGAACGCGGGTGATTTCCCGCAGGGCCGTGGTTTTGCCCACCCCTGGCCGTCCCAACAGTAGAATCGATTGCCCCGTTTCCACCAGGTCATGAATCAGGCCAATCGTGCCGAATACCGCCCGACCCACACGGCAGGTTAACCCGACGATCTCGCCCTGACGATTACGCATCGCGCTGATCCGGTGCAAGGTGCGCTCAATTCCGGCCCGATTGTCGCCGCTGAACATGCCGACGTGCTGGACGCTGTATTCCAAATCTTGGCGAGAGATGGGGGTCTGGCTTAAAAATTCTGCCCCACTGGGAAAGCGGGCTTCGGGGAGACGGCCTAAGTCCATCACCACTTCGATCATGGTGTTGTGTTCGGGATGGTTAGCGATCGCGTCCCGCAACGGTGGCGGAAAAATATCCAGCAATTGATCGAGGTTATCCGTAATTTCCGTGCGCGTGGTCATGGGGCCTTTAGCCCCGGAACCGAGGTCGTGATTGGGTGAATTTAGAGGGGTTAAATACACGTTGTTATTAGGGTTGACCATCACAAAATTTTCAAAACAATCAAAAGCAACGGACAGACGGTGGGATTCCGATGCCATCAGATCGACGGGAATCGCGCCGGGGTTTGCCGGCCTGAGGTTTCAGGGGATGCACCAGTGTCGCCGCCAGTCGCACCGCCTCCCCCAGGAGATCGGGGTGATCTTCGAGTTGGGATGATCCACGACGGGCTAAGGACTCCAGCACCGGGGCGAGGAGTTGACGTGCATAGCCGCCATAGCCCACCCCCGCCACACAATGCGGTGATCCGGGCGCAAGGAGGCCAAGCGTTGCCAGTTTTGGCACGGTTTGGGCGTTGGTTCCACCGGCCAGTTGCACCCGACCGGGAAGATTTGCCCCCAGGACTTTCGCCGCTAGCTTGATGCTGGCGTGGGTGGTTCCGGGGCCAATGTCGCCGCTCATGGGGCGGCCATCGGTTTGCCACAACAAGGCGCAGGGCAACGAACCCAGAAGATCGGCCACACTCTGCAAGTAGGGCAAGAGATCGGGATGATCCGGGCAACTAATGGCCAAGAGCTTGAGGCTATGATCACTCGTGTGATTGTGACTAGCGCGATTGTGACTAGCTTGATCGCACCAAGGGCGCAACACTTGCCAGACTCGCTTAAACCCCTCTAGATTGCCCACCTGGGTATGAATTTCCACCGCATCAATGCCAAGGGCAACGAGTTGCGGAACCACTAATTCAGGGGCGGAGACAGAGGATCGCGCTTGAATCAGTTGGCTCGGACAGACGGGCAAACAGCGCCCACAGCCATAGCAGAGGGCATCAATCACGCCAGCGGTTGCCGGGGCGATCGCTGCCGTGGGACAAACCGCCTCACAGGGACGCGGACAGTCCGCCGGGCAGTGGTTGGGGTCAAACTCAGCCTTGCGGAAATGGGGATCAACGCCATCATTGAGGCTGACCATCAACCAGGGTTGAGCCTGTCCCGCGCCGTTCTGTCCAGGGGCTGAGTCTCGCAACTGGGCCGCAACCCGCAACGCAACCTGAGTGGCCTGAATGACAGCCGGATCGGCGGCCAAATCAATACAGTCAGCGCCCGCCAAGGTATAGGCAAGGGCAAGGTTGCGCACAGCCGGTAAATGCTGAAAGCTTGCGCCGCAAATCAGCTTGAACCACTGTCCTGTTTCGATGGCGTGTAAAGGCGAGTTACATTTGTTCACCTCTCTATGCTAAAACGTTGTTTCCCAAAGTAGGCAACTTTATTCGAGGCAATTACTCGCCAGGCTACATCTAGTGTGTTCGCAAATTCCAGCACCGTTAATTAGTGTTGTGGCGTGATCCCCGTTGATCCCGTCGCACTGTAACACAAAATAACACAAAATACTACAAAAGAGGCCGCAAGGGGCTGAAGCCACCTTATTTGTGAATTTTGAAAAGTCCAGACCAAGCGACTTTAGCCCCTTGCTCCCCCACAGCGCGATCGCACCCAGTCCCCCACAAAAACCCTGCCCGTGCAATGCTGCCCGTTTCACAAACGGTAACAAGCGGGGATTTTTCAAAATGACCGTTCATACTAGAGCCAATTGACGTTGAATTTAAAACTATGCTCAAGGATGCTCGGATTGCCCAGATTAGTTTTCTGGCGTTGTTTTTACTGTTAGGCATTAGCACCCGTGACTGGACATTGCGCCCGGAACTGTTGGCGGTGTTGGGGGCGAGTTGCCTGGGGATGCAGTGGGTGACGCGATCGCTCCTGCCCACCCTCCGCCATCAGCCTGGGGTGAAACTCTGGGCGATCCCCTCTTGGGAAAGTGCGCTGATCACCGGGTTGGGGCTGTGTTTGCTGTTGCGGGGCAATACGGTGGCGACGATGGCGTTAGCGGGGGGGGCGGCGATCGCCAGTAAAACCCTCTTTCAATACCGCGATAAACACTTCTTCAACCCCGCCAACTTCGGCATTATCGTCGCCCTTCTCCTCACCCCCGATGCGTGGGTATCGCCCGGCCAATGGGGAACCCAAGCTTGGTATTTAATGCTTTTCGTTGGGGCCGGGGGCTTGGTGTTGCGCTGGGTGGGGCGTTGGGAAACCTCGGCGGTGTTCCTCGCCACCTATGCCGGTTTGGAAGCGGTGCGGATGTTTGCCCTCGGTTGGACGGCGGATGTGTATTTACATAAGTTGATGAGCGGTAGTTTGCTGTTGTTTGCCCTGTTCATGGTCACCGATCCGCGCTCGATTCCCAATGCGCGGCAGGGTCGCTTTGTTTGGGCGGCGGCGGTGGCCTGGTTGGCGTTTTTACTGCAAGAGGAATTTTTTGTCAGTACGGCGATGTTTTGGGCGTTGTTTGCGCTGTCCCCCTTAACACCGGTGCTAGATCGGGTCTGGCCTAGTGCTCGCTTTCAATGGCAGGAGCCGGAAAGCTGCGCCACTGCTCCATCGTTGATCCATGGGTTAGGCAGCCTAGAGTAGTCGCCCCCCGCCAAGCACTTCTTGGGCTTCTCAGTTTGGTGGCAGAGCCACCCCGGTAGCGTGCCACGGCGGAGCTATGGCACGAGAGTGATGGGTTCGAGAGGAGTGGGCTTGTTGTATTTGTTTTAGGAGTCAAAAATTGTGATGATTTTTATGTGTAAGGGTTGGCGATCGCTGCTCGCGTCGCTGTTGGCGATCGTGATGTTTGTGGGGATGGCCCCGGCGGCGTTGGCGTTTTGTGGATTTTATGTGGCGCAGGCCGATGCGGATTTGTTTAATCAAGCGTCCCAAGTGATTATTGCGCGGGATGGCGATCGCACCGTCCTCACCATGGCCAATGATTACGAAGGCGAGTTAGAGGATTTCGCCCTGGTGGTTCCCGTCCCCGTCTTGCTCACGGAAGAGCAAGTCCATGTGGGCAATCCGGATATTTTGAAGCGGTTGGATGAATTCAGTGCGCCGCGTTTGGTGGAATATTTCGACAGCAACCCCTGTGAGCCGCAAATGTTGCGGATGCCCTCTGCTGTGCCTGCCCCTGCGGCGGCGGAAGCAGACAGTGTGGGGGCGAGTAGCGATCGCTCCCTCGGTGTCACGATTGAAGCCGAATTCAGCGTCGGGGAATATGACATCTTGATCCTCAGCGCCAAGGAATCCAGCGGTCTCGAAACCTGGCTGCGCCAAAATGACTACACCATCCCCACCGGAGCGAGTGAAGTTCTCCACCCCTACATCCGCCAAGACTTTAAATTCTTCGTGGCCAAGGTGAATCTAGAGGAAATCAACGCCGATGAACCCCAAAACCTGCGCCCCTTGATGATGGCCTACGAATCGCCCCGGTTTATGCTGCCGATTCGGTTGGGGATGCTCAACGCCAACGGCGATCAAGACTTGATCATCTATCTCCTCACCCCCAGCGGTCAGGTGGAAGTGACCAACTATCGCACCGTGAAAATTCCCTCCGACACCGATGTTCCGGCGTTTATTGAGGATGAGTTTGGCGAATTTTATCAAGCCATGTTCCAAACCGCCTACGAACAGGCTAATAAAGAAGTGGCGTTTTTAGAGTATGCCTGGGATATGTCCTGGTGTGACCCCTGTGCGGCCAATCCCCTCACGCCGGCTGAACTGCGCGAGGCGGGGGTGTTTTGGTTGAATTCGGGACGCGGGGATGAGCCTCGGATCGCGCCGACTCCGTTTCCGCAACCGGGGGCGGTGAATGCCTATATCACGCGGCTCCATGTGCGCTACAGCCGCGATCGCTTCCCGGAAGATCTCGCCTTCCAAAACACAGGAAACACCCAAAATTTCCAAGGGCGGTACGTGATTCGCCATCCCTATCGCGGGGAAATGTCCTGTAGTGCAGCGGATCAGTATCGCAAGGCGGTGCGGGAACGCCAAGAACAGGCTGGGAATACCGTCGCGAACTTGACCGGATGGAGTAAAACAGAGGTGTATTCCAAAATTGATTGGCTCACAGAACGGTCTCCCCGTCGTCCTTGGTGGCGCGATCTGTGGAACTAGAGCAACACAGTATAGAAAAAACCCATGAAACAACAGCGGCACTGGTGGCGATCGCCCCTGACCGGAATCCCACAGCAATCACGCAGCGCGATCGCCTTGGTTATCGGTCTTCTGAGTTTGCTGATCGCGCCACCAGCCCTGGCTTTTTGTGGGTTTTATGTTTCCCAAGCCAACGCCAGTTTATATAACCAAGCCTCCCAGGTGATCATTGCCCGCAATGGCGATCGCACCGTCCTCACCATGGCCAACGACTACCAAGGCGACGTGCGTAACTTCGCCTTGGTGGTTCCTCTGCCCACCCTGATCCGCCAAGACCAAGTACAAGTGAGCGACCCTGAGATCATCACCCGCCTGGATCAATTCAGTGCGCCCCGATTGGTGGAATATTTCGACGAAAACCCCTGCGATCTCCCCGCACGAGGAGCGACACGGGGCGGGAATCCTGCCCAATTTGACGATGCAGACTATGCCACCCTGGCCGCTGGCAGCCATGGGGTCACCGTCGAGGCTCAGTTCAGCGTCGGTGAATACGACATCGTCCTCCTCAGTGCCCAAGAATCCAACGGCCTAGAAGCCTGGCTGCGTCAAAACCACTACAACATCCCGGCCGGAACTGCCCCCGTCCTCGCCCCCTACATCCGCCAAAACTTTAAATTTTTCGTCGCCAAAGTCAACCTAACGGAATTTCGCGCCAACCAACGCCAACGCCTCCGCCCGTTGATGATGGCCTATGAATCGCCGCGCTTCATGTTGCCGATTCGCCTCGGCATGCTCAACGCCCAAGGCCCCCAAGATTTAATCATCTACTTCCTCACCCCTAGCGGCCAGGTGGAATTAACCAACTATCGCACCGTCCAGATTCCGTCCGATTTTAACGTGCCGGATTTTGTCCAAGCTGAATTTGGTTCCTTCTACAATGCTCTTTTTCACACCAGTCATGAGCAGGCGAATCGAGAAGCGGGCTTTTTGGAATATGCCTGGGATATGTCTTGGTGTGACCCCTGTGCAGCAGAGCCATTATCGGCCACAGAATTACGCAAGGCGGGGGCGTTTTGGGTGGATGCCCAGGGCAGTGGGCCGACCAATCCGGTGTTTATGACGCGGCTGCATCTCCGCTATGGGCGCGATCGCTTCCCCGAAGACCTCAGTTTTCAAACCACCGGCAACACCCAAAACTTCCAAGGCCGCTACATCATCCAACATCCCTACCGTGAACCGATCGACTGTCCCGCTGCGGCGGGCTATTACCGTGAGGTGAGCGATCGCCAACAGATCGAAGCAGAAACCCTCGCCCACTATACCGGCTGGACGGAGCCAGAGGTTAACGCCAAAATGAACTGGCTAACCCCTCCCTCGACAGAGTCCGATCCGTTGCGGCCATGAGAGCGATCGCGTCAGGATTCTCTGGAATTCAGCGGGAGAGTTTCCCAACAGGTCGAGCGAAAACCGTTAGGATAAAGAATCGGCCCTCTTGGTATATGACAGATTGCGGATGTTGATGATCGCAGGAGGGTGTTATTTTTGACGACCCTTCCTGTTCAGGACTTACAGAATCTATGTCTTTGCCTATCGTTGCGATCGTTGGTCGCCCGAATGTCGGAAAATCTACGTTGGTGAATCGCCTCGCCGCCAGTCGCCAAGCGATCGTCCATGATCAACCGGGGATTACCCGCGATCGCACCTATCAACAAGCCTTTTGGCTCGACCGTGACTTCATCGTCATCGATACCGGCGGCATTGTCTTTGACGATGACACCGAATTCCTGCCGATGATCCGCGAACAAGCCAACCTGGCCCTCAGCGAAGCCAACGCCGCCATCCTCGTCGTGGACGGCCAAGCTGGGCCCACCCCCGCCGATGAAGAACTGGCCCGCTGGCTACGCCAACAACACCTCCCCATCTTCCTTGCCGTCAACAAATGCGAATCCCCCGACCAAAGCATTATCCTCGCCAGTCAATTTTGGGAATTGAACCTCGGTGAACCCTATCCCATCTCCTCCATCCACGGCAACGGCACCGGGGACTTACTCGATGCCGTCGTCGCTGAACTCCCCTCCATTGATGAACTCCCCGAAATTGAAGAAACCAATGTTGCGATCGTCGGTCGGCCCAACGTGGGTAAATCCACCCTGTTGAACGCCCTCACGGGTCAAAATCGCTCCATCGTCAGCCCCATTTCCGGCACTACCCGCGACACCATCGATATGCACATCGAGCGGGACGGGACAAACTACCGCCTCATTGACACTGCGGGGATTCGCCGCAAAAAAAATGTGGAATATGGGGCGGAGTTTTTCAGCATTAACCGGGCGTTTAAGGCGATTAAGCGGGCCGATGTGGTGCTGCTGGTGATCGATGCGGTGGATGGGGTGACGGAACAGGATCAGAAGCTCGCCGATCGCATCATTGAAGAAGGTCGCGCCGCGATCATCGTCGTCAACAAATGGGATGCCGTCGAAAAAGACTCCTACACGATCTACGACTTTGAGAAACATATTCGCGATCGCCTCTACTTCTTCGACTGGGCCGAAATGCTGTTCATCAGTGCCCAAACCGGCCTCCGCGTTGATAAACTCTTCGGCAGCATCGACAAAGCTGCGATCGCCCACCAACGCCGGATCAGCACCGCCGTGATCAACGAAGTCCTCCAAGAAGCGATCCGCTGGCACTCCCCCCCCACCAGCCGCCAAGGCAAACAGGGCAAAATCTACTACGGAACCCAAGTCAGCAGCGCCCCCCCCGTAATCGCCCTCTTCGTCAACGACCCCAAACGCTTCAACGAATCCTACAAACGCTACATCGATCGCCAATTCCGCGAACAACTCGACTTCACCGGAACCCCCGTTCGCTTCGCCTGGCGCGGCAAAAAAGTCCGCGAGGCCGAACGGAGTGCGAATCGCGCCACCAAGGTTTAGACGGGTGCATCTCAGCTATGCAATCCCTCACCCAACCCTCTCCCTCAGGAGAGGGCTTTTGGCTCCTTTCTCCTGCGGGAGAAGGGCTGGGGATGAGGGGATCTTTGGCGAGTCATGGGAATTTGCAAAAGTGAGATGCACCCGGTTTAGACCCTTGATCAAACCTCACCAAAAAAACGGGAGCAATGCTCCCGTTTTTTTTCGTTAAAAAGTACCAAAAATGCGTTAAATTATCGCATCCGGTAAGATCAACATGGCATCCCCAAAGGAATAAAATCGGTAATCATGATCAAGGGCATCTTGATAAAGACTCAGCAGCCGTTCCCGGCCCACTAAAGCACTAATCATAATTAACAAACTGGATTTGGGTAGATGAAAGTTGGTAATCATCCCATCAATAATTTGCCATTGATGACCGGGATAAATAAACGTATCCAAAAACCCCTCAAAGGGTTCACTTAAGGCACGGATACCCCCCACCTTTTGTTGCGCAGCCGCACCCTCTAACGCCCGCACACTGGTAGTGCCCACCGCAATTACGCGGCCACCCTTGGCACGGGTTTCTTTGATTTTGTCAATCGTTTCTGCGCTGATCGATGCCCATTCAGCATGCATCCGGTGGTCACGGATATCTTCGGTTTCGACTGGGCGAAATGTACCAACCCCCACATGGAGCGTTAACTCCGTGCGTTGCACTCCCATGGCCGTCAAAGTATCTAAAAGCTCCGGCGTAAAATGCAGGCCAGCCGTTGGGGCAGCCGCCGAGCCTGATGCTTTGGCATAAACGGTTTGGTATTGTTCTGGATCAGCTTCGGTTTCCGTCACATAGGGCGGAAAGGGAATATAGCCCACCTTGGCGAGCATCTGTTCCATGGTTTTTCCAGGCGGCAGGGTGAATTCCAGCACCCGCCCACCGGTTGTAAAGTCGCGCTCGATTACTCGTCCCCACAGCGGTGTATCATCACCATCTTCGGTTCGTGAGGTGAAGCACACTTCTGTGCCCATCTTGAACCGTTTACCGGGCTTCACCAAGGCCAGCCAGCAGTTTTTGCGGACTTCTCGTAACAGCAAAATTTCCACAGGCGCACCGGTGGATTTGCGACCATAGAGACGGGCTGGCAAGACACGAGTGTTATTCAAGACCAGTAAATCATTGGGCTTGAGCCAATCCGTCAGTTGGTGAAAGTGGTTATGAACATGACTATCGGGAGAATCGACCACAAGCAGACGCGATTGATCCCTAGGAGTGACGGGATTTTGAGCAATCCGCTCCGGAGGTAGTTCATACTGATAACTCGCGAGAATGTGATCTGTTAGGGCCATTCGCTTTCTATTGTTAGGTGTCAGGTTTGTTAGTGTCTATATCATCGTAATGCGAGGAGTCCCTTACGTAGCAATACGGTGAGAATTTTGCCTCACCATCCTACGGGGTTATTTGCCTAGACCGATGGGGAAATTTGGGTAGAGTCACCCATTATAGATCGGGGAACTCTCCCCTACACAAGGGAGGACATAATTAAGGACACTATAAGTAGAGGAACCTAGAATCCCCAATCGATCCCCATTCGTTCGTGAGCCTGCTGATTATGTATTACCTATACTTCTTTGCCAATGCGAGTTTAACGCTTCGTCTCGCTGAATTCTTAATCCAAAAACGATCGCTCTCCGTGGCCTTTATTTCTGTGATTCACCAAATAGACGGCTGGATTGTCCGGGTCAAACTCAATGACCCTGTTTCGGCACAACAACATGGTGACTTTGTCGCCTATATGAATGAGTTAGGCATTCCCTACACGCCTGACATTCATGTCCAGATGGCGTTGTGGAGTTTGGAGACGGGGCAGCCGCCGGTGGATGTGATGCGTCGCTATCAGGTGGCGATCGTGTCCCATGGTGATCCGGACAAGGCGGATATTGAGGCGTTCCGCCGTCAGTTCACCCGTGGGTTAGGCTATTGTCCGGAAACCTTGGCGTAGGGAATGCGGGGGGGTAATCGCTAAAGTTGGCAGGCCCTCGACTGAATCAACTAACCCAAAACCGATCATGGTTGCGGTGTCTCCGACCGTTGAGGGGTAAGCTTCAGATTGATTGATGGGGTTCTGATGGGGAGGGTTGATATTCCGGTGTGTTGATACCCTGGTGTAGAGATCAGCGTGAGAACTAAGTTCAAACCCACCCCGTCGATTAATCCTGTAGACGTGTGAATTCCCAGTGCTGACCTACAGTAAAACGCCGGCTTCCTGATTCCTTGGCTATGATGGCGGGCGAAAATTCATTGAAGTGAAGTTGTCCAGCTTGACAGACGGGAGGTAAGATTAGCTGTCTCGATGTGAGCGTGATTTTTTGGCCTTATATTTATTGTATTTAACGAGGGTGATAATTGAAAATGCGAGAGCAGAAGCACCAGTCAGCCAACCAATTATCGGAATTAAGGTAACAACCGATAAAATCAGAATAACAAGATCCCAAGGATTTGTGTTGAATCTGTTATCCCGTGCAACGATGTAGTTGCAAATGCTAAATCCTATGGCTGGTACAAAGAGAAACCATGTGAGATAAACAACACCAATAATTGGGATAACAGCAATTGAAAAAATCACAATATTTGCGATAACAAATGGAAAATACGTTTTTTCTAAAGTAGACACTTGAGTAAACTCCTTAACAAGTGGTTAATGCAATCGTAGACTAAAGCTCATGATTACTTAGTAGAAAGGACTAGATTCTTGATAAAATTTACAAGCATTGAAATCCTAGAACCATTGGCTACCATGGCTTTTAGTGGGTAAATCTAATGTAAATCACAATCTAGTCAACCTACTTCACGAACAAGTATAGTCAACAAATGAATTTAATATCTAAAGCCTTATTCTTTTTTAATAAACATTCCTGAAAGTCACGAAAATTTGACCTTCGACTTAATTGCTCCCTTGGTTCTGCACTACACATAATTTCAATGCGAAATTTATTGAAGTCCCATCAAAACTAGGCTGAAAATACCATGATGCTGCCGGAATAGCACGACACCCACACCTGACGTTTTTCCGGGTCGTAGGTAATGCCGATGGGTTTATCGTTCACATCGACGGTTTTGACCACTTCCATCGTGGCGGTGCGCACTTTGGCCATGGTGTTGGAATGGTAATTGACCACGTAGAGGAAGTCGCCATCGTCGGAGAGGATCATGCTGCGGGGGGCGTTGCCGGTGGCGGTTTTGGTGACGACGCGCCGGGTTTCGAGGTCAATTTTGGCGACTTGGCTTTCACCGTTGAGGCTGGTGTAGAGATAGCGGCCGCTGGGGTCAAGGTTGAGATGGCGGGGCGATCGCCCCACGTTTTCGATCCAATCAACTTGGAAGGTATCGAGATCCACCTGGGCGATATTTTGCGACCCCATAATCGCCACATAGGCCGTGCGGGACTGTTGATCCACCACAATCCCCCTGGGATACCGCCCCAACTCCACCCGCTGAATCTCACGCCCCTGTTGCACATCAACAATGCTGAGATCATCCGTACACCAGTTGGTCACTAAGACATAGCGATTGTCGGGGGTGGTGGCGACGAATTTAGGCACAGAACCGACGCGGATCACTTGGTCGATGGCAAAGGTTTCCGTGTTGATCCGATAGAGAAAACTGTCGTCTGTGCCTTGGGTGGGGGTGCATTTGTCGCTGCCGGGATGGTTAAAGCCCGCCCCATACATTTGATAGTTAGACACCCAGGCATATTTACCGCTGTGGGAAAAGCTGGCTTCAACGGGGGAACCGCGATAGATGCCGGCGTATTGAGGATAGCCAAATTTTTGCAGATCAACGGAATCGGCGATGGTTTTCACAAGGTTGAAGTCGCGATCGTACACGGTGATGCTGTGGCTGTACATCATGTTTTGGGCGAAGAAGAGACCGCGCCCGGAGTGGACGATGGATTTGGGGGCGATGTTGCCGTAGATGGTTTTTTGCAGTTCCAGCGATGGCTCGGTGGCGGCCGATGAAGCGAAGGGGGCAGCATTGCGGGTGAAGCTATCTTCGCGGAAAACGGTTTCGACGGCGCGACTCTGGCCGGTGACGAAGCGATCGCTCCCATTGCCAAAGGA
This sequence comes from Spirulina subsalsa CS-330, assembly GCF_028330765.1. Taxonomy (GTDB): domain Bacteria; phylum Cyanobacteriota; class Cyanobacteriia; order Cyanobacteriales; family Spirulinaceae; genus Spirulina; species Spirulina subsalsa_A. The sequence continues at coordinate 12,934 of NZ_JAQMTY010000303.1, forward strand.
CACCGCAAAGGCAATATTGGGCTGCTCATCGGCAATTTGGGCGATGAAGCGTTGGGTGGCGCGGTTAAATGGGGCGGCAATGGGGGCCGGGGGCGGATCACCATCATTGGTGACGGATGCCGCTGAATCCGGGAGGGAGTCAAGGCTGGGGTCGGCGGGACTAGCGGCGGGGTCTACCTGAATGGGAAACGCATCGGCGGGGTTGGCTGCATCATCGCTGGGAGCGGGCGGGCTGTCGGTGGTGGGTTCAAGGTCAGTGAAGCCGTTGCCGCCGACGGTGAAGCCGTCGAGTTGAAAGGGGGAATTGGCGGTGTTGTCGCCGCTGCTGGGCTGGGGTTGCGCCCCGTTTTGGATGCGATCGCGGGTGTTAGGCCCCACCACTCCATCAACTTGCAACCCATTGGTCGCCTGGAAAGTACGCACAGCGGCTTCAGTGAGGGTTCCGTAATAGCCGCTGATGGGGCCGTTAAAATACCCCAGTTGTTTCAACTCTGCTTGCAGTTCCCGCACATGGGCATTGTTTTGACCGTATTTCAACAGGCCGCGGCTGGCACTGTTGAGGGGCGTGTTGATCGTATTGGTGGCGGCTCCGTTGTCGTAGAGAATGTTTTGGGTGGTGGGGCCGGCAATCCCATCAATATCGAGTTGGTTAACCCGTTGGAACTGTTGGACGGCTTCGGCGGTGATCGGGCCGTAGTAGCCGGTGATCGGGCCGTTGAAGTAGCCTTTGCTTTTCAGGGTGGCTTGGAGGGTTTTGATCTCGCTGCCCCGATCGCCCACTTGCAGCGCGATCGCCATGTTTTGCAAACTGAGGGTAAAGAGGGCGATCGCCACCATCATCCAGGTGGTGGAAACCAGACGCAACTGAGCCGAACGGATAAAATTCGGCAATGAAATTTCAAAGCTGAGGGGATCGGTGTCAGCCTCAAACACTAAGCTGTAATAGAGGTAGGACAAAGATTCCATAGAGATCTCACTGCCAGTTTTCCGCTATCCTACATCGATAATTTCACCTACGTCCATAGTTTTTGTCGGTGGAACTTAACAACTTAAAAGAACTTAAGAACGATTTAACAGAATCGTTGCGCCGCTTGCCGCTGCTGTGGACGTTTTAATGGTGCAAGGCCATGAGCAACAAGGGGACAAGCAGGGCAACAAGACCCCCGATCAGCCACCGATTTTGCTGCTCGGCCAGGAGTTGCCCCAAGCGTTCCTCACTGGGCAGATCTGCGGCTAATAGTGCATTGATTCGGGTTTCAACCCGAGTCGGTTGATCATGGAGGGGGATGACTTGGGCGGCGGGGGGGATGAAGGGCGATCGCACCACCACCAACAGGGCCTCGGCTAAGGTCAAGGGGTCTACCTGGGTTGCTGCCCAATGATCCGCCCGCAATTCCCGCAACAGCAATAATTCTTGCCAGAGGGCTTCCGTGCGAGGCAACCAGCCGGTCAAACGCCGTAACCATCCCAAGATCCAAAACCAGAGGGTGTCTTGATAGTAGCGATGGGCCTGCTCGTGGGCGAGGACACCTTGTAATTGTTCAGCGGTGAGCCGTTCGATCAAGCCTTCACTAATCACCAATTCCGATGGCCACAAACCCACATGACCCGCAAAACAATCGGGCATTTTTAAGAGGCGGGCTTGGACAGTTCCGAGGGTGATCAGGGGGTAGGTTTGGGCGGCGGCTTTGGCCCGCATCCCCTGCACCATCAACACCAGCAGCCAACCAAAAGCACCCCCCAACAGCAGCACACTGAAGCCATAGCCCACGCCGCCAACGGTCATGCCGAGCATCATCCCGTTGGGGCCCATTAAGGCGATCGCCAGGGCCGTGGTCAGGAGTAAGACGGGGGGCAGGGTAAAAGCACCGAGGGTGCGAGTCCAACGCTGGGGCCAGGGCAGCGTCGCGGGAATTTGGGTGGATCGCAAGAGTACGGAGATTGCGATCGCCCCAATCACCATCACAATATGCATGGGGTCTACTCCGAACGAGCGGCACGAGCGGCTTTAATGCGTTGGGCCAGTGCATCGAGTTGATTCATACTGGCTTGATCCAGACTGTCGGCAAAGGCAGCCACCACATCGGGATTATTTACCCCTAGCACCTGTTGGAGATGGTGATTCGCCCGGAATACCTGGGCATCGGTGCGGCTCAGGAGAGGAGTCCAACGGAAGGAGCGCCCCACTTTTTGCCGTTTCACCCAACCTTTGGCCGCCAAGCGTTGGAGAACCGTGGTGATGGAGGTGTAGGCGAGTTCCCGCTGAGGATCACTGAGGATGCGATCGTGAATTTGCTTCACGGTGGCGGTTTCAAAGTCCCAAAGGAGTTCGACAATTTCCGTCTCTAGGGGGCCGAGAGACATCTGTTGAGGGCGGTGTGCTGGAAATGGAGCCATAGCGTTAAAGAGTCGTACGGACGGATTTCACGATCCTATCCCATCAATCTTAGGATCAAATGAATTGACAGGCTTGGGGCTGGTTAACTGACTTGATAGCCCTCACCCCCAACCCCTCTCCCAGAAGGCTACTGCTTATACATAACGTTCAAATGTTGGCCTCGTCTGCGTTTGATCCCCCTAAATCCCCCTTCTTAAGGGGGACTTTTTTGCGTTCCCCCCTTCTTAAGGGGGACTTTTTTGCGTTCCCCCCTTCTTAAGGGGGACTTTTTTGCGTTCCCCCCTTTTTAAGGGGGACTTTTTTGCGTTCCCCCCTTTTTAAGGGGGGCTAGGGGGGATCGAGAGAAGGTGAACATCGTTAAGAGCAGTTTGTGTATAAGCAGTAGCCCCTAGGGAGAGGGCTTTCCGGGATCTGGCTAATTTGGTCAGTCAACCAGGGTTTGGAGTATTGTAACAGTTCGCAATCTTTGACAAGCGGTCTTTTGACAGGGGTGAAGCTTTATTCCAACAATGACGACATGAATCCTGTTTCAATGAGAACAATACCCATGCGACGCATTATTACTACGCTTGTTTTAACTCTCTCTTTAGTCTTTATGATCGGCTTACGTCCGGCCCAAGCTGCGGATTTAGGCAAAGGTGCAGCGGTGTTTAGTGCCAACTGTGCCGCGTGCCATATCGGAGGAAAGAATGTCGTTAATGGTGCGAAAACCTTGAAGAAAGAGGATTTAGTCAAATACGGCATGGATAGTATTGAGGCGGTTAAAACCCAAATCATGAAGGGTAAAGCCGCAATGCCTGCGTTTACGGGTCGTCTCAGTGCTGAGGATATCGAAAACGTGGCGGCCTATGTTTTGAGTCAGGCTGAATCGGGTTGGTAAGTTAGGCCGATCATGCTTGAGAAGGCATCAAATCGCTTCGGCATAGCTCTGAGCAGCTTGGCCGGGGCGTTGTGCTGCAAGCCAGGGTAAAAGGATGTGATGGAATTGATCGGGGCATTCGTCGTGGGGGCAATGGCCTGCACCGGGGAGGGGGACGAAGGTGAGGCGGGGATTCAAGCCGGTGAACTGTTGCGACAGGGCGAAGGGAACCATGCGATCGCACTCCCCCCAGATCAATAGACTCGGCTGGGTCAACGCTGCGATCACCTCCCGCATCGGCGGCGAAAACTGGGGCTGGCGCAGGGATTTCGACAGGGCCACGAGGGTATCCCCGGCCCCCACGTCGTAGGCCGGGTTGGACAACAGCGCCACCAATTCATCATCCACCGCCGTAGGATCGGGATAGGCGATCGCCACCCACCGCCGGATCATCGCCGGTCGTCGCACCACCCGCAAAATCAGCTTAATCAACGGCGGCGGCGCAAAGAGGGATTCGATCGCATTCACCACCGGCCGGAGCGGAGCCGGAATCGCGGCTTGACGCAGGGAGACATCGGGCAGATTAATCAAGACCACCGCCTCCACCATCTCCGGATGGAGTTGAGCCGCCCGCGCACAGACGAGAGAACCGAGGGAATTGCCCACCAGCACGATGGGGCGTTGAATCAAGAGCCGCCAAAACTGATAAAGCTGATCCACCCACAGATCGAGGGTGTATGGGGTGTTGGCTTTGCGGGAGCCGCCGAAACCCAGGAGATCGAGGGCGTAGACGGTGCGATCGCGCCCCAACACCGGCACATTATGCCGCCAATGTTCCACCGCTGCCCCAAAGCCATGGATCAACACCAGCGGCGCATAACCGTGATCCTGACTCGGCCGCGACACCGAATAACGCACCGGCCAGCCCCGCCAAATCCAATCCCGCTGCGGGCCCAGTTTTGCCTCCCAGTAGCGTTGTTCATCCCGCGTCCGGTTCAACCCCATGCTCATCCCTCAAACCATTGCCCCCATTCTAGCGACGGAATCCCCTCCCCATCATGCTCGGCCCTCCTTTGCACCCTGCTCCCAGGGCCCAAGCATTGCAAAAACTTAACAGGGTACGAAATCCCTAGAGAGTCGGTACAATGGCGGGTAAACTGAAGACTCACATTCTAAAAATTTACCCATTACAGACCGTCAACTAGCCTGAAACACAACCTGTGAAAGATAGACGAACCCGCCGAGATGTGCCGCAAATCAACGAGCGCATCCGCTACCCCCAAATTCGTGTGATTGACACTGACGGAGCCCAGGTCGGAATTATTTCCTCCGAGGATGGCCGTCGTCTTGCTGAAGAGCGAGAGTTAGATTTAGTGCTTGTTAGTGATAAATCCGATCCGCCAGTGTGCCGGATTATGGACTACGGCAAATATAAATTTGAGCAAGAAAAGAAAGCGCGTGAAGCCCGTAAGAAGCAGCACACCGCAGATGTGAAAGAAGTCAAAATGCGCTACAAAATCGAAGAGCATGACTATCAAGTGCGGGTGAGTAGCGCGATTCGTTTCCTCAAGGCGGGGGATAAGGTCAAAGCGACGATCACCTTCCGGGGCCGAGAAATTCAACATGCCAACCTAGCCGAAGCCCTGCTGCACCGGATGGCCAAAGACCTCGAAGAGGTGGCCGAACTCCAGCAAGCCCCAAAACGGGAGGGACGGAATATGATGATGTTGCTTTCTCCTAAGAAATAAGCGCGATCGCATCACCCCCTCGTCAAAGCGGGAGACTGCGATCGCCAGTCTACGTTTTGTGATCTACCAGAGCAACCCACCATGAAATCGTCCAAAGGCGTTCGGAACAAAGGAGATTGGCGACAACAACTCCTCAAAGTGGTCAACCTCCGACCGGAGGAGGGAGAGCGCACTTTTTTAATGTTTGCCTTCTACACCATTACCTCGGTGGGGCTGCTCTGGCTCGAACAATGCACGATCGCCCTCTTCCTCGAACGCTTCGGAGCCGAAGGCCTGCCCCTGATCTACGTCGCCAGTGCCCTGATGGGGTCAGGTCTCGGATTTATCTACTCCTGGCTGCAAAATAACTTTCCCCTCAAGCAGGTCTTCATCGTCATCGCCCTGTTGATGTCCCTGCCCCTCCTTCTCTTCCGCACCGGCCTAGAACTGGGAACCACCAACGGCGTTCTCGTCTTGATCACCGTCTTCACCCTCCGCCTCTGGATGGATGCCGAAGAAATTCTCAACGACCTCAACTCCCAAGTTGCCGCCAATCAACTCTTCAACATCCGCGAAATCAAGCGCACCTATCCAATCATCTCCAGCGGTTTGCTCGTGGGGGATGTGGTGTCGGGGTTCTCCCTGCCGATTTTGATTATCTTCATCGGTTTGAAAAACGTCATTTTCGCGGCTTCGCTGATGATTTTGCTGGGGGGCGGCGTTCTCCTCTACCTCAGCAACCGCTACAAACAAGCCTTCCCCGATACCCCTGTCCGCGAACTCGACGAACTGCAAACAAATTATTCCTCCCGCCGCACCGGGGGCACGCTGCGCCGCTATATTATTCCGCTGTTTTCGTTCTTCATCTTGGGGGAACTGCTCTTTCTGCTTGTCGAGTTTCAATACCTCGGCGAACTGGAACGGGTTTATCCCAACACCGATGAAATTGCCGGATTTTTGGGGATTTTTTCCGGGTTTTTAGGGATTTGTGAATTGGCGACCCAGTGGTTTGTGTCCAGTCGGGCGGTGGAACGGTTGGGGGTGTTCGTGGCGGCGATGTTTTTGCCGGTGTCCCTGTCGATTTTGGGATTCATGACCATCTTCTTTGATGTGACAAATCTGGGGGGCTTCGATATCGACAGTGCCCAGGTGTTGTTTTTCGGGGTGATTGTCCTCAAATTCTTTGATGAACTGCTGCGCTATACCCTGATTGCGGGGATTGAGCCGTTTTTGTTCCAGCCCTTACCCGCTGAGATTCGCAGTGATGTCCAAACCCAAGTCCAGGGGATCGCTGAACCGTTATCCACGGGGCTAACGGGGTTGGGGATTTTGTCCACGGTCTGGATCTTGGAGCGGGTGTTGGGTGGGATGTCGGAGGAGGCGGCGCGGGTCACCCAGGGGGGGATCTTTGTGGTGGCGATCGTGCTGTTTTCGATGGTGTGGGCGGCCAGTGCGTTGCTGTTGCGGCAGAGCTATGTGAGTTTGCTGGTGCAGAGTGCGGAAAATGGCCGCCTGGGGTTTGGGTCGGTGGATCTGAAGGCGTTTAAGCGGGCGATTATTGACTCGTTGGATCAGGATACGCCGGATGAGGATAAGCGATCGTGCATTCAACTCCTTGAACGGATTGATCTGCCCAATGCGGGGGAATTGCTCGCGCCGCGTTTGGTGAAGCTGTCGCCGAGTTTGCAATTGCTGAGTATGAAGGCGATGCTGAACTATCCGAAGCCGGACTATCTCAACTATGTGCAGCGGTTGATTGAAACGAAGCCGAGTTTGGATGTGTTGGCGTTGGCTCTGCGTTATATCTGGTTGGCACAGCCGGAGTTGGAAACCCATACCCTCAAGCCCTATTTAAATGAACGGGTGGATGCGATGGTGCGGGGCACGGCGGCGGGTTTGATTTTGCGGCGGGGGACGGTGGACGATCGCAAGGAAGCCACGGCGACCCTGGAACGGATGCTCACCTCGAACCGGGAAAAAGACCGGGTGATTGGGGTGCAAGCACTGCAAGAGGCCGATGAAGCGTCGGATCTGAGTCAGTTTTATATTCCGGTGCTGTTGCAGGATGAGTCGGCGCGGGTGCGCTGTGCGCTGTTGGAGGCGATCGCGGCGAAATCCCTCACCGATTACTATCCTTCCCTGCTGAAGGGCTTGTATTACCGCTCGACCCGTGACGCGGCGAAACAGGCATTGGTGAAGCTCGGCGATGGGGCGATTCTGCTCCTGGGTGCGGTGGCGGAGGATATTCACAAACCGGATTTTATTCGTCAGCAAGCCTGGTCAGCCTTGGCGGAAATCGGCACAGAAGGCGCGATCGCTACCCTCGTCCAGCACCTCCTCACCAGTTGGGGCACGTCGCGCCGGAACCTCCTGCGCATTCTCTTAAAAATTCCGGGCGATCAAGGCATTGAAGCGGTGCTTGAGCAGATCGGCCGCAGTGGTGTCGAAGCGTTAATTGAGCAAGAACTGTTCCTCTTGACCCAGATTCTGAGTGCTGAGTTGGATTTCTCCCCGGACGCGATCGCCGGCCGCGAAGCCGATCTGCTGCGGGATTCCCTCATTGGGATGCAGTCGGATATCCTCGATCGCTGCTTCTTGGTGATGAAACTGCTCTACCCCTTCAGCGCCATTCAGGCCGCGATTCTCAACCTCGATTCCGATTCTGAAGTGAGCATCGCCCTGGGGTTAGAAATTCTCGATAACACCCTCGATATTCCCCAAAAACAAGCCCTGCTGCGGGTGATGGAGCGTCGTCCAACGCGCGATCGCCTCAACGACCTCAACGACCTGATGCCCTACGAACCCCTGCCCCCCAACGAACGGCTGCGGCGACTCCTCGACCTCCGGCACTTCCTCTCGGACTGGACGCTCGCCTGCTGTTTCCACCTCGCCCGCGAACAACGCTGGGCCGTGAGTCGTGAGGCCACCCTCGTCGGGCTACGCCACCCCAGTAGTTTTGTGCGAGAGTCCATCCTCGCCTATCTCAAAGCCGCCAGTCCGCGCACCTGCTTAGAACTCCTCCCCATTTTAAAAAATGATCCCGATCCCCTCGTGGCGGCTCAAGTGGATCACTTAAAAATGGAGTTAAATAGTACACCATAGAGCCAGTCCTTGATAGTTCACCTGCAATCTTCCCTTAAATCGCCATGCTAAGCAGTTTTGAACGCCTTCTGTTTATTCGGCGTGTTTCAATTTTCCAAGAATTACGCGACGAATTTCTCGTCAAGCTTGCGTCGGCCATGGATGAACTCTCGTTTCCCAGCGATCACACGATTTTTGAGCAAGGGGAAGAAGGGCGATCGCTCTACATTGTGATTTCCGGTCGGGTGCGGGTTCATTCCGGCGATCGCGACCTCGCCCGCCTCGATGCCGGCTCCATTTTTGGCGAAATGGCCCTTTTCGATGCCGAACCCCGTTCCGCCTCCGTCACCACCACCGAAACCTGCGACTGTCTCACCCTCAACCAACTGCAACTGATCGACGCGATCGAAGAAACCCCCGAAATCGCCGTTAACATCACCCGCGCCCTCTCCCGTCGGATTCGCGAACTCAACGGCAAGATCAACAGCTACGAAAGCGAGATCAAAGAAATGCGAGCGGTGAATAGCCCCCTGCGGTGAGGAGAATCGGGGTAAGTCAATTTGCCTCAAACTCTTGTCCGATCAGGCTTGCGGTGGTTTAATATCCCTACTTCCGATTTTCTCCAAAGAAAAATCATTCATCTCTGGACAGAGATGGCTAAAATAACAGTTAAGTTCAGTAAAGGTGCAGTAGAAGTCCGGATGAATTTTGAACAGGATCATCAACTTTGCCTCGACAAGCTCCTGTGGGCCACGCGCCAACTGGAAGTAGACATCAGCGATCGCGACCTCGCCAAAATCGCCGAAATCATCGTCCAAACCATGACTGGGCCCTGGCGATACTTCCACACCCCCGACCACATTTTTGAAGTCGGCGGCTCTGCCAATGCGATCGAAGTCCTCGCTGCCCTCTTTCATGACCTCGTCTACGTCCAAGTCGATCAAACCGTCAACTTTAACCTCACCTTCTACATCGTCCCCTTCATCCGGGAAGTCAAAGAACACCTCTACATCCGCAGCGCCGAAGACCTCCCCGACGACCCCATGTTTGACATGGTGATGCGCGTCTTTGGCTTCAGCCCCAACCAAGAACTCTCCCCCTTCGCCGGCCAAAACGAATTCCTCAGCGCCCTCGTCTGTGCCAAAGTCTTAGAACCCTTCTTTAGTACCGGGTTAATCCTCAAGATCATCGCCTGTATTGAAACCACCATTCCCTTCCGCCCTGCCTCTGACGGACTCACCCCCGCTGAACACCTCTACGACCGTCTCAAGGCCGCCAACGCTGACTATCAACTCAACCTCACCGACGACGAACTGATCCAAGCCGTCCAACAGGCCGTCCGCATGGCCAACCGGGACGTGGGCAGCTTCGCTAACCCCAGTTCCGCCCGGTTCCTCGATAACACCTGGAGCCTACTGCCGGAAACAAACCACAACCTCAAAAACCCCAGTTCCTACACCGTCAACGAATACCGGGTTGCCCTCCAGAAAATGGAAGGGTTCATGAATTTTCTCAGGCCCGAACTTGTCTTTCAACAATTTCACAACGAACCCAACGACAGCACCTACCAAAATCTCCTCGAACGCGCCGAGCGGAATATCGAGATTGCCCGTCTCTACATCGGCAGCAAACTCTTTACCATGGCGGTACTCGAAGCCCTGTCGCGGCGGTTTGGTCGTAATATCCCCCTCTCCACAATCATGGGGGAACTCAACCCGATGGGGCTGCAAATTGAAACCCTCGAAGACCTCCTACCGGAACTGCCCAATCACCACCCTCCACGCAACACCCTCGAACGCGAGGTTTTAGAACTGCTCGAAAAGGGTCGCTACAGCAGTTCATCCTATGACATCAAAAATTCACCCCTGACCACCCTGATGGTGAGGGTGATGGGCTTTGACCGGATTTGTGAGTTACTCGGTCAAGCCAAGTCGTTCTTTAAGGATGAACTCAGTGGTGAGAGTTTTCTCGCGGCCTGTGATCCTGCGATCGTTGAAACCATTACGGTCAGTATGTCGAAATTATTTGACAGCCGCAAAAAAGCCCTGATGCAATCAACGGCGAGTTAGGCCTTGCGGGACAGTCGAAACCCTGGTCGACTGACAAAATTAGTCAGATCCCGGAAAGCCCTCACCCTAGCCCTTTCCCTAGGGGCTACTGCTTATACACAAACTGCTCTTAACGATGTTCACCTTCTCTCGATCCCCCCTAGCCCCCCTTAAAAAGGGGGGAACGCAAAAAAGTCCCCCTTTTTAAGGGGGATTTAGGGGGATCAAACGCAGAC
>NZ_JAQMTY010000304.1 GCF_028330765.1 Spirulina subsalsa CS-330
TCAGAGTAAGCGTTCAAGTTCTTACCTTGGGATGCGACGCTAGTCCCAAGCTCTAAAACCGGATGGTTAAACAGTCCTAGAGGGTTAAGACAGTGCCATTTGGAAAGTACCGACTCTGAACATTGGCGAAGCGAACGTTACACGCAAGTAGAAGAGACGCAACAATGTCTATTCCTAATTTCGTTTTTGTCCTAGATACCCACCGTAAACCGCTCACGCCCTGTACTCCGGGCATGGCACGGTCATTGCTCAAAGCTGGCAAAGCGATGGTGTTTCGGATGTATCCATTCACCATCATTCTGCCCAAGACGGTGCAAGCCACGCCAGAGCCTTTAACCCTCAAACTTGACCCCGGTTCTCAAGTCACAGGCATTGCTCTGCTTCAGGCAACTGCACTCATTTGGGTTGCCGAACTGATTCACCGAGGGCAAGGGATTCAAGCGGCACTGCTCTCTCGCCGCCAACTCCGGCGCAGTAGACGCGATCGCAAGACTCGCTATCGTCAAGCTCGGTTTCTCAACCGCACTCGTCCTCAAGGTTGGCTTGCGCCCAGCTTGCAGCATCGAGTGGACACCACCGTCACCTGGGTGAAGCGATTGAGCAAACTTGCCCCCATGGGTAACATCGTTCAGGAGTTAGTCAGGTTTGATTTACAACGGATGGAGAATGCCGAAATCAGTGGGGTTGAGTATCAACAGGGCGAACTCCAGGGCTACGAAGTCAGGGAGTATCTACTGGAAAAGTTTCATCGTCAATGTATCTACTGTGGAGCCAAGGATCTGCCTTTAGAAATCGAGCATATTCATCCCCGTTCTCGTGGTGGGTCGGATCGAGTCTCGAATCTGACCCTAGCTTGCCATTCATGCAACCAGGCGAAGGGGAATCAGGATGTTCAAGACTTCCTAGCGGGCAAGCCTGACTTACTCCAGCGAGTCCTGAGCCAAGCCAAAGCACCGCTCAAGGATGCAGCAGCAGTGAATACAACGCGATGGGCATTGTTCAATGCGCTGAAAGCGACCGGATTGCCTGTCAGTACAGGGAGTGGGGGTCGAACGAAATTCAATCGGACTCGTTTCGGCTTACCCAAGACGCATTACTTTGATGCGGCTTGTGTGGGCGAAACAGAGGAGTTGACCGTGTTCAGTGAGCAACCCTTGCTGATCAAGGCAACGGGACACGGCACGAGGCAGATGTGCCGCACAGACCAGTTTGGTTTCCCGACTCGCTATGTGCCTCGATTCAAGTTTGTTCAAGGCTTTCAGACAGGCGATATCGTCAAGGCGGTTGTCACCTCTGGTAAAAAGGCGGGAATCTATATCGGTCGGGTTGCGGTGCGAACGAGTGGATATTTCAACATTGCTGCTCCTGGCGGTTTATTGCAAGGCATCAGTCACAAATACTGTAAACCTCTACATCAGAAGGATGGTTACGCTTATGGCTACTGAATGGGCAATTTCGGGGGGATTGACCCCCACTCAATTGCCGCTCCTATCCATCCCCACCCACAAGGGGATGGGGTTTCTCGGAGGAAGATCATGAACGGCAGTGAAAAATCTGGACTGTGGCAGTGGTGGCAGACCTTTGAGCAGCGACCTCGCCAAGCCGCTTGGTTTTCGATTATCACCCTCAGCCTGATTTGTGTGATGGCGTTTCTGTGGGGGCTGGGCAGTGTTGGACTCGTGGATGAGACGGAGCCGCTGTTTGCCGAAGCCTCGCGCCAAATGACGGTCACGGGGGACTGGGTGACACCGTATTTTAATGGGGTGACACGGTTTGATAAGCCGCCCCTGGTGTATTGGTTGATGGCGTTGGGGTATCTGGCCTTTGGGGTGAATGAATGGACGGTGCGTTTGCCGTCGGCCTTGTCAGCGATCGCCCTCGTCCTCGGTCTTTTTTTGACGCTGTATCGTTTCGGCTATGCCACGCCCCGCGCTGGCCAGATGGATCAAGCCGATAGCCGTCGCAGCCTGCGGCAACGGTGGATCGCGGCCTGGTTGGGGGCGGCGATGTTGGCCCTCAATGTGCAAATGTTCGCCTGGGGCCGCACGGGGGTGTCGGATATGCTCCTTAATGCCTGTATCGGGGTGTCGCTGCTGTGCTTTTTTTGGGGCTATGTGGGGCACGAAGGTCAGGTGCGGCGCGGCTTTTGGCCGAGTCGCTGGTATTTAGGCTGCTACGGGGCGATGGCCCTGGCGGTGCTCACGAAAGGCCCCGTGGGCATTGTCATTCCGGGCCTGGTGATCTTGGTTTTTCTGGTCTACACGGGCAATTTTTTCACAGTGTGGCAGGAGGCTAAGGTCTGGAGCGGGCTGCTGATTTTTGCGGTGATCACGATTCCTTGGTATGTGCTGGTGATCCAAGCCAATGGAGAATCCTATATCAATGACTTTTTTGGCTATCACAACCTCGATCGCTTTACCCGTGTGGTGAATCAACATTCAGCGCCGTGGTATTTCTATTTTCTCGTGGTGCTGGTGGGGTTTTTGCCCTGGTCGGTTTCCTTGCCCCTGGCGATCGCCCGCCTCAACCTCTGGCAACGCCGCTTTTGGCAGGCTCAACCCCGCCAAGCTCAACTCGGTTTGTTAGCGGTAATTTGGGTGATTGTGATCTTTGGCTTTTTTACCGTGGCCGTTACTAAACTCCCTAGCTATACCCTGCCCCTCCTGCCAGCGGCGGCGATCCTCGTTGCGCAACTCTGGAGTTATGAACTGTCCTTGAACAAGTTACCCTCCATGGCCCGTCAACCGCGCCATACGGCAGGGATCTTAATCACGGGGGTGTTGAGTGCGATATTTGCGATCGCCACCGGGGTCTTTTGGTGGATTTTCCCCAGCATTCTCGGCCCGGATACCGCCGCCCCCAACTTTTCCCAGACCTTAGACCAATCCCTAATGCCGGAAATTGGCAGCGTCATTTGGATCGCCTTGGGGATTGCGATCGCGTTCTTGCTCCTCCATCGCAAAACCTGGCGTTGGGTGATTGTGGCCCAGGTGATCGGCTTTTTCTGCTTCCTCAACTTCACGATGATCCCCACCCTTGTCCTCGTCGATCAGGAACGACAGGCCCCCCTCCGCCACCTGGCCATCCGCGCCGGTCACGAAAAACAACCCACCGAAGAACTCTTCATGATTGGCTTTCGCAAACCCAGCGTTTCCTTCTACGCCCAAACCCCCATTCACTACTTTTCCCACGCTCCCCACGCCGCCACCTACGTCAACCGCACCCGCGACAATCCCCCAGACGATGCCACCTCTGTCCTCATTCTCGCCAACCCGGTAATCATCGACGAACTCGACCTCAAGCCCCAGGACTATCAAACCCTCGACCAAGAGGGCGCGTACCAACTCGTCCGCGTCCCCCGCGCCGTGATTGCCGAGCGCAATGACATCGCTTCCCCCTAGTGGCGTGACACAGCCAAAATGATACTTTATTGTAGGGTGGGTTAGGCGGCTTAAACTCCTGCCATCACTGTAATCTAGCAATCCGCCGTAACCCACCGGTTAAGGTGTGTCGTGACACTAGGCCGCGTTGGTTCTGGGATTGGGTTAGGTGAGTTTAGCCACGAAGGTTTGGAGGCGATCCATGCCTTTTTTGATGGAGTCTAGGCTGGTGGCATAGGAGAACCGGACGCAGCCTTGCGTACCGAAGGCCTCACCGGGGACGGAGGCAACAAAATGCTCGTCTAAGAAGCGATCGCAAAATTCCAGGGCCGGGACACCGAGTTTAGCGATGTCAAGATAGACATAAAACGCCCCATCGGGCCGCGTGCAGGAAATCCCCGGAATGGCGGCGATCGCATCCAACACATAGGCCCGCCGTTCCGTAAACGCCGCCCGCATGATCTCCAACGGCTCCTGAGTGCCTTCGAGGGCAGCGATCGCCCCAAACTGCGCAAAGGTGCAAACATTGGAGGTACTGTGACCCTGCATCTTATTCATCCCCTGAATGAGTTGTAACGGCCCCGCCGCATAGCCCAACCGCCAGCCCGTCATCGCGTAGGCCTTCGCAAACCCATTACTAATAATCGTCCGCTCAAACGCCGCCGGACTCACCGCCCCAATACTCAAATGCTCCACCCCATCGTAGAGAATCTTTTCATAAATCTCATCGGACACGACGAGAATATCCGCCGCTACCACCACAGCCGCCAACGCCCGGATCTCCGCAGGCGGATACACCGAGCCGGTGGGGTTCGAGGGCGAATTGAGCACAAACAGTTTCGTCTGGGGGGTAATCGCCGCCTGCAACTGCTCCGGGGTAATTCGGTAGCCGGATTCTGCCGTGGTCTCCACTAAAACCGGCGTACCCCCGGCGAGCTTCACCATTTCCGGATAGCTCACCCAATAGGGCACGGGAATAATCACCTCATCCCCCGGTTCGATCAGGGTCATCATCAGGTTATAGAGGGAAAACTTGCCGCCGTTGGTGACAATCACATTCGCGGCTTCGTAGGGGAGTTGGTTATGGGTTTGGAGTTTGTGGGCGATCGCATCGCGCAATTTGGGTTCCCCCGCCGCCGGGCCGTAGCGCGTTTTGCCCGCATCAAGGGCCGCTTTCGCCGCTGCTTTAATATGGTCGGGGGTATCAAAATCCGGTTCTCCCGCGCTAAAGCTACACACATCAATGCCGTCCTCTTTCATCGCCTTGGACTTGGCGGCAATGGCTAATGTCATCGATGCAGGAACTTGATTGATGCGGGTGGCTAATTTCACGGTAAAGCGGCCTCTCAACACAGCATAAATAGGGATTAACTCCCCAGTGTATGGGGTGAGTTGCCGGAGGTGTTGCTGTCTTTAATACTTTTTTAGATGAAGTCGGGATGGGGAGTGCCCAAGGGTTCCCCACCGAGGGCGAAGGGACTAGGGGGTGTGGAGGCCGTAGGGCAGGCCCGTGATCGTGAAACCCGCCCAATAGTAGGGATGGGCGTAGGGGCAGATCGTTGGGCCGAGGCGTTCGGCTTTGGCTTGGGCGAGGTTTTGGGCGATTTTGAGGTGGTCAAGGCCGGGGGGGGCGGCGTGGGTCAGGTGTTTGAGGAGGGTCTCGTAATGGTGCAGCAGGTCTTGATAGGTTAAGGTTTGGAGCCAGTTTTGGGACTGATGGAGGGCGATCGCCGGCGTGATGTTGTCCTTTAACAAGGCATACATATACCCCATCAGCAACGCTGTGGATATTTCCCCCACGGGCCAGAGACTCACCACCACATGGCTAGACCCTTGGTGCAAAAAGACCGTTGGGAACCCTAAGCCTTCGAGGTCAAGGCGAAAATCGGGCCCCAACTGGAGCCAATGGCCCGACAGACAGACGAAGGGGGGCGTGGGTGCGTCGAGGTGCTTGAGTTGAGCGATCGCAACCTGGCGATCATTCGCCAACTGCAAACCTGAGGTTTCGCCCCATGTCCCATCCCACCAAGCATCCCCCGCAAAATGGCACAGTTCCACCGCTGTGGCCAAGGCAGACTGCACCTGTGTGGGCGTGGCCTGGCCTGGGTCGATCGAGTGATGCTCAAAAAACTGAGCCACGATCGCCACTTCGGTAGTGGCATGGGGAGAAACCCCGGCCGATCCGGCAATGGTGAGGAGCGATCGCACTGCCGGCAACGGGTGATCGTGCTGATGTTGTAGCAGGGTTAACCCCATCTGTACCGACGGCAGATAGGTCACCACATAGGCAAGATGGTCAAACTGGGGATGATTAATCGCCAAATGGAGGGGAACGAGATGCAATTCCTGATGGGGCACGATGATGAGATGGGTCAGGTCTTCCGGCAACCGTTCCCACACCTGGGCCAATTGCAAAATCTCACCGAGTTCCGCCAAGCGCGGCAAGAGTTGATTGCGCCAATGCTGATCATCTTCGGGCTGTTGGCTGTGCTGCTCACTGACAAATTCCAAGCTTGACCACTGCTGCCACCAATCCCGAAACTGGCTCAGTTGGTCGTAGTTGCCCTGGATCACCTGTAAGGGCTGCCGATGGAGCACGACAAACAGGGTAATGCTGGCGGGACTAATGTGCCAATAGAGCAGCCCGGTTTCTTCGGTGAGCAACTGTTGCATCTGGCTATAGGTGGGGGGCGGCAGGATCTGACCGTCCCAGTCGGGATTGAGTTGACTCTGGAGCAGCGCGTTGCGCCGTTCTTCGGCCAGTTCGATCGCTTGGAGCCGCTGTTTGGGGTCGATGGCTTGGGACAGTTGCTCCACTTTGAGTTGATAGATCCCCCGCAATTGATGCAACCAGCGCCGTTTTTGGCTGAGATTGATGGCGTTGAGTTGCAGTTGATTGATGATCAGCAGGGCAATGTTGAGGTGATTTTTGGTGTTGAGGATGCTGCCGGTGCGCTGATAGGTGACGATTAGATCCGTCATCACCTCTAGGTAGTAGGCTTCAAGGTTGGGCTGGTCTTGGAGAAAGTCGAGGCTGCGGCGGAGGGCGGCGATCGCACGTTCTAGCAGCGGTCGCGCCTGCTTCGGTTGCGTTTGCGCCACCTTCCCGAAAACGAGGCCGATGGCATGGGCCAAAGTTCCGAGGGCGAGGGCGCGATCGTGGCTGAGGTGTTGCAGTTCATTGATGGCGGTTTCCCAATTTTGCAGGGCGGCGGTGGGGCCCTGGTCGGGGGCGTTGTAGAGCGTCCAGCCACGATTAACCCAGGCTTGCCAACAGTCAGAATCTAGCGCCAGAGCCGTGGTGAAGTCGGCGAGGGCGGCCTCGGTTTGTCCAGTTTTACTCAAGGCTAGGCCGCGACCGTTGAGGGCGAAGACGGATTGGGGTTGGAGGGCGATCGCTTCTTTGTAGTCAGCGATCGCTTTGCCATAGTGGCCTAAATCGGCGTAGCTATTGCCGCGATTGTAATAGGCTTGGTGCAGGTTGGGCGCGAGGAGGATGACTTGGGTGAAGTCCTCGACGGCGGCTTGGTGTCGCCCCAGGGCTTGCCAGGCCAGGCCCCGACCGTGGTAGGCGTAGTGATCATTGGGGTCATGGTGCAGGGCTTGGCTAAAGTCGGCGATCGCGGCCTCTCCATCTCCCCAGGCCAGAGTCACCATCCCCCGGCCGGTATAGCCCCAGGGCCAATCCGGCCGGAGGGCGATCGCCGCCTCATAATCCCGCCAGGCCAGGGCGTGATCCCCCAGGCGATGGTAAGCATGGCCGCGCCCCAAATAGGCGTAGTAGCTTAGATCTTGCCCCTGCTCAATCCCATGGGTAAAATGAGCGATCGCCTCCGTAAACCGCCCCAACCCCAGCAACAAATTACCCTGGTTAAAATGCCCTAAATCAGAGTCGGGATGGTGGCTCAGGAGTTGTTCAAACTGCGCCAGGGCCTCGGCCCGTTGTCCCTGATAATACAGCGCGACTCCGCAGGCATTTTCCGCCTGCTCAAACTTCGGTCGCTGCTCTAACGCCGTGCGCCAGAGGGACATCGCCCCATCGAGTTCGCCGGTGGTGTAGAGTTCGAGGCCGTATTTAAACAGTTCGTGGGGATCATCAGAGGTGATCACCGTGGCGGGCTTCGTGGCTTGCGGGGCGTTGAGGGCAGCGCGATCGCTCATATTCAGCAAGCGTCGTCCCAACCCCGCCGACACATCCCCCAACTCCCCACAGCCCAAATTCCCCAACCGCATCATCCGCTGGGCCATCTCCCGGTTGAGATACTGGGGTGATTGACGCAGTAAACTTTTGCCGTAGCGATGGAGCCACGACACAAACCAGGGGTCATGTTGACGAATCCCCAAGCGATGAACCAGATCATCACACTGCCACCCCTGCGCCACCCCCTCTAACATCTGGTAGAACAGGGATTCATACCCATCATTGGTCAGGGGGGTGATTTCAGTGGGATGAGGTGTCGGGGATTCGGCATTAAATATGGCACGAATCAGATCCCTCAACCATTGCAGCGGAAATTGCAACATTAGCAAGGCATTCAATTAAGCTACATTCGGATCACTCTTTTTAACATAATCTGAATTGGCCCTCCGCCCATGATCTAACCCTGAGGGATTCCGCCCAATTTGGCGCGACGTTGGGCGAGGGACTGGCGGATCGTTCCGCTTCAATTTCACGCTTCACCCCCCGCCTTCGGACGACTTTTCCCCAAGCGATCGCCGTTTTCCACACCTTTTCCCCGGTTTTGCCCATTTTATTGGTTAATCATTAACCTTGGATTAACCCCAGTATTACCGTGAATTGAAGGGGAAAGCTTGTTCAAAAATCATCATCGAAAATTTGGGTAGAAACCCCGTCCTTCTAGGACGGCTTGATGTTAGTATAATCCTTGGTCAACGACCCACCCGAGACGATGGATCAGACAGCCTACACGAGCGAAGTCCAGTTGTACTGGCGGCGCAGCAAAA
>NZ_JAQMTY010000027.1 GCF_028330765.1 Spirulina subsalsa CS-330
CCCCAACCCCCACTCCTACACCCACCTTTCGCGATATCAGTGGCGATATTTATCGCAGCGAAATCGAAGCCGCCGTGCGGGTCGGCTTCATTTCTGGGTTCTTAGAAGACAACACCTTCCGACCCCAAAGCGCCTTAACCCGTGAGCAGGTGGTGTCAATGGTACTCGATGCCATGGGTGCATTACCGGATGTGAACCCCAATGCTCCCGCTCAAGTGAACGCGGCTCCGTTCCCGGATGTGGCCGTGAATCGTTGGAGTGCGGCGAAGATTCAATGGGCGAAAGCCAGCGGGATTGTGACGGGCTATCCGGATGGCAATTTCCGACCGTCCCAAGCGGTGACTCGTGCTGAACTGATGGTGATCATGAAGAAAGCGGCGGAGTATGCCAAGACTCAAAAGGGAATGGCGATGACCTTGGGACAAACCCAAAACCCGTTTGCCTTCTCGGATACGAGTACCCACTGGGCGCGATCGCTGATCTCGGAAATGTCCGGCTATTGCGGTGTGGCCAGTCCCGTCAATGAACAGGGCACACAATTCCAACCCAACTCCCCCGCCCTCCGCAACTATGCAGCCGCTGCCACCTTGCGCATGTACAACTGCGTCCGCAACGGCCAATAACCCAGCCTGGCTCTCGCACCCTTGAGAGTTGATTTATAAAAAAGGCTCTGAATGCAATCATTCAGAGCCTTTGCTGTGGGGAGTTTATCTTTCGCGCCTATTGGGTCGGTGCATTAGGATCAGGACGTTGGGGGCGATCGCGTTGGGGACGTTCACGGTCAGGACGTTCGCGATCGCCATCCGGATCAGGGCGATCGCGGTCGGGACGTTGGGGGCGTTCTCCATCGGGGCGATCGCAGTCGGGATCAGGGCGGTCAGGATCAGGCCGTTGGGGGCGTTCTCCATCGGGACGTTCGGGGCGTTGGGGGCGTTCTTGATTGGGGCGTTGGGCCAGTGGGAAATCGGCTTGAGGGACAGCGAAAGCGGCGGTCGGGATAACCACGGTTGCCAGCGTGACGAGGGCGAAAAAGGTGCGTTTCATGGTGCTCTGTGGATTCGGGAGAGAGGTTGTTTTGATACCTTTTCAGTATCGGCAACTGGGGGCGCGATCGCCTGAGTCGGACGGCTCAATCAAAAACGTGACCATTGGCCTAGCCGTCTTTTCCGGAAAAAGCCCCCATTCTGTTGAGGCAACACAGCCACTAAAGCAGCCCATAATGCAAGTCTTGAACTGTCAAGAAATGTAAAGTAAAGTCTTCTTGCAATTCTGAAAATCCTGGAAATCTTGGGTTTCAATAAAAGTGACGTTGCCATTGTTTGTCACCAAGTCATGGGAAAGCTCAGGAGCCAAAAGCCGTCACAACTCACCCAACTCATTTGGGATTTTTATCGAGAAAATCAACAGGAACTCGATCAACTTCGCTGTTTATCACACTGTCAGGTTGTGCGGCGTTGGGGTGTCTTGCATATCCGCTGCCCGGATCAAACCATTGTTAATGCAGTGTTGGCGAATCGGGCGTTGCTAGAAGTTCCGTTAGCGAAATTGCGGGTTGTGCAACGGATTAAAATTTTTATCCTGCGCAATCCAATTACTTCATTCACGATTGGCTCTGATAAGCAATTAGCTTGAAAACTATAGCAATCAACAAGGGCATTAGGACAGGCAAGGGGCTTAAGCCCCTTGTTCCAGAGTTTCTGAATGTCCTAACTGCTCTAGCTAGTGCTATACGATCATGACTGGCGTTTTTATAGTTCATTGAACGGCGAAAGAGTCAAAAAAAAGGGGATTCAGTCCCCCTTTTTTTTTGACTTCTTTGCATTATGCTGTGGACGATGCAAGGTTGATCTAGGTAATCAAGAAGGCTAATAACGTCATCGCAAAGCAACTGAGATAAAACACGCCAACGATTTGGGTTTCACTCCAGCCGCTGAGTTCGAGATGGTGGTGAATGGGAGCCATTTTTAAGAGGCGTTTACCTTTGCCATCGGGGCCTTTGGTGGCTTTGTAGTACCCGACTTGGGCGATGACTGAAATGGATTCGACAAAAAATAAACCGCTGAGGATAAAGAGACCCCAGAGACTGTGACTGAGCAGACCGACGGCGGCTAAGGTTCCGCCGAGGGCGAGGGAGCCGGTGTCACCCATGAAGACGCGGGCGGGGTTGTGGTTGTGGACGACAAAGCCGAGACAGCCGCCACTGAAACAGGCACAGAACAGGGCGAGGGTGGGATAGGTGGGGGCGATGAGGATGGCGAGTCCCAGCAGGGCGATCGCAGCCGTACCGCTGGCTAAACCATCGACCCCATCGGTGATGTTGGTGGCGTTACTTTCGGCGGCGAACACAAATACAGCGATGGGCCAAAACACGATGCCGAGGGGTAACACCCAGCCTGCGCTGAGGGAAATCGTGGTGATGTCAGCGGGTTGAGTCTGACCCATCCACAGGCAAAAGGCGATCGCGCCGCTGATCTGCCAGACTAATTTCATGCGGGGGGTTAGCCCTTTATTCGATTTGCGGCGGAGAATTTCCCAATCGTCAACCCAACCGAGCAGCGCGTAAAACAGGGTAATCGTACCAACGGCGATCGCATTACCATCGAACCCCGACCAAAGCCAAGCCACCGCCACCACCAACGGCACAAACGATAGACCGCCCATGGTGGGGGTTCCCACTTTCTTAAGGTGGGTTTTGGGGCCGTCTTCTTGGATAATTTGGCTGGCTTTGAGGCGGCGCAAAATGGGGATTAAGCCCTGGCCTAATACCGCACTTCCCACCGCACAGACCAACATCGGCAACAGTAACGATTGCTGCCATTGCCCTAAATTGCCTGCGATCGCGTCGTAGCTCAGACCCATACCGCCCACAAGCACGGCCAGCAACAGGAGCAGCACTTTTCCCGATGGGTTTCTCAGACTGGTTCTTGACTCTAATTTTGCGTCCACAACTTCAACACACCACAATCAATAAATAGAATCGGGGTCACCCGGCGTTCCTGATGACCCATAGGGATTGCCCTTAATCGTCTAAATCATCATCATCATCGTCATCTTCTACGTCCATCAATTCTGCAATTTCTTCTTCTGAATCTTCGAGGGTATCATCCTCCAGCACGCCTTCACGGGGCAGCAGACGGCCGTTGGACTCTAGCCAATAGAGAAGCGATTCACCTTGCTTGAGGGGAATAACGGAAGCGGGTTCGTAACGGGGTTCTTGACGGAGAGCAGGGTTTTGCATCGCTATACTGAGAGAATAGAAACTGTAACGAATCCAAATACTGGGGCTAAATACCCACCAGTGTACGGGAAAACGCCAGGGATTAAAAGCCATAACGGCGGGATCTGGCATGATCTAGAACATGGGTTTGGTTTGTTGTTTTACCACAGTTGCGGAATCATTGGAGAGGGTGGCAATTTTTATGGATCATAAGGCAAGGTTACTCGGTGCGATCGCCGGCAAAAATCGCGGCTTGCTGACTCAGGAACTCGATCGGGTCGCCATTCTAGAAGCGATCGCCAAACTCGAAGACGAAAACCCCACCCCCCGGCCCACCGAAGCCGCACAATACCTCGACGGCAACTGGCGATTGCTCTACACCACCAGCCGAGAACTCCTCGGCATTGACCGCTTTCCCCTCTTTCAACTGGGGCAAATCTATCAATGTCTCCGCACCGAAACCCAGCGAGTCTACAACATTGCCGAACTCGTCGGCGTGCCCTGGCTCGAAGGTCTTGTCTGTGTCCTGGCGCAATTTGAACCCGTCTCAGAACGTCGGGTCACGGTTCAGTTTGAACGCTCCATCATCGGACTCCAGCGCCTGCTCCGCTACGAATCCCCCAACGAAATCATCCAACAACTCGAAAACGGCCAAAAATTCCCCCCCCTTGACTTCGACATCAGCAACCGCGATCGCCAAGGCTGGATCGACATCACCTATCTTGACGACACCCTCCGGATTAATCGCGGCAACGAGGGGAGCGTCTTTGTTTTGGCCAAAGAACAAACAGCCAGCCTCCGTGACGGCTGAACCGCCCCCTTAATCCCCACCGCAAAAAACTCCCCCACAGAGGAGGGAGTTTTTTGGTGTAGTCCAGCGATGAGTTAACTCAGATGATGGATTATTTAACGATAATCTTGGCTACCATACCTGCGCCTCTGTGGGGCTGGCAATAGTATTCATATTCACCAGAAGGAGCGCCACTAAAATCAGACGTGTAGGCTTCACCAGGGGAAAACAGTAACTGATCTTTGGACAGTTTCGACAGGGCAGCACCATCAGGGCCTTTTCCGAACACTGCGTTGTGGGGCCCAAGCTTGTTCATGACAAACTTAACGGTATCGCCTGACTCAATGGTGAGGGTCTCAGGTTCAAATTTCAATAGGCCGCTGTCTGCACCCATTTTCACCGTGTATTCTGCTGCTGCCGCCGGTTGAGCAGTCAGCGCAAAGCTAGCGATGACGAGCAAAACAGTAGAAAGGATTAAACCAAGTTTCTTGAGCATGAATTTCTACGGGGTGTCAAAGTTAAATCTGTTTTGATTCTATAACCTCATGGGACATGGACACCAGCCTTACGCTCAGAAAAACTTGAGTTTTCAAGGAAAATCGCGGCAATTTTACCGGTCTTGGCACGCTAGATCTCAACCCTGGCTATTGTGACGACGCACTTGAATCGGTGGGTTACGACGGATTGCTGGATTGTAGTGATAGCGGGAGTTTTAGCCGCCGAACCCACTCTACGATAAATCATTTTTTTAGCTGTGTCGTGGCACTAGCGGGCAAGATGTCCGCACTCCTTAAATCCTGTGATTTAACTGGAGTGGGAGCGTCTCGCTCCCTAGCTGTTTAGTGATGTTCCCTAGCTGTTTAGTGATGATGTTATGCGGTGTGTTACTGAATCGGTGGGTTACGGCGGATTGCTGAATTGTAGTGATGGCGGGAGTTTTAGCCGCCTAACCCACCCTACGATAACCACGATAACGCGATGGTAAAGCATTATTTTTGGCTGTGGTGCGGCCCTAGTGTCGCGGCACATGCTAATTGGTGGGTTACGGCGGATTGCTGGATTGCAGTGATAACAGGAGTTTAATCCGCCTAACCCACCCTACAATAAAGTATTATTTTGGCTGTGGTGCGGCGCTAGGAAATGGCCCCTTGAGGTGGGTGGATTAACCGAAAATGTCGAGTTGTTCGGGGGTGGGGTTGGCTTTGGGGGTAGGTTCGGGTTTGCGTTTGGGGTTGCCTTTGCGGAGGCCGACGGCGATTTTGCTGTGTTTTTCGATTTGGGCCATGACTTGCTCGGCCCGTTGGATGACGACATCGGGGAGGCCAGCGAGACGGCCCGCTTCGATGCCGTAGGAACGGTCTGCGCCGCCGGGTTGGACTTGGTGGAGAAAGATGATTTTGTCGGGGAGTTCTTTGACGGTGACTTGATAGTTTTTGACATTGTTGAGGAGGGTTTCGAGTTCGTTGAGTTCGTGGTAGTGGGTGGCGAAGATGGTGCGGGCGCGGAGGGTTTGGGCGAGGTATTCCGCCACTGACCAGGCGATGGAGAGGCCGTCAAAGGTGGCTGTGCCGCGACCGATTTCATCGAGGAGAACGAGAGAGGTTTCGGTGGCGTGGTTGAGGATGTTGGCGGTTTCGTTCATTTCCACCATGAAGGTAGATTGGCCGGTGGCGAGGTCATCGACGGCTCCGACGCGGGTGAAGACGCGATCGCAAATCCCCAGCCTTGCCCCTGTTGCCGGGACAAAACTCCCGGTTTGGGCCATGATTTGGATCAACCCCACTTGACGGAGATAGCAGCTTTTGCCGCTGGCGTTGGGGCCGGTGAGGATGATTAGATCGGGGGTGTCGGGGTGCGTTTTGGTGTGGCCGAGGTGGGTGGAGTTGGGGACGAAAAATTGCTGTTTTAACCGTTTTTCCACCACCGGATGCCGTCCGGCGATGATCTCAATCTCTCGGCCCGTGGTGATTTCGGGGCGACAATAGCCCTGTTCTAGGGCCACATCCGCTAAGCCAACGAGAACATCTAGGGCGGCCACGGCTTTGGCGATGTCGCGGATGCTTTGGGCGTGGGTTCCGATCAGCGATCGCAACTCCTGGAAAATTTCATATTCAATCTCGTTGAGGTCATCCTGAGCCGTGAGGATGCGGGTTTCGCGCTCCTTCAATTCTGGGGTGATGTAGCGTTCCTCGTTGGTGAGGGTCTGTTTGCGGGTGTAGTTATCGGGGGCGGCGGCAGCTTGCGATCGCGGCAGACTCAGGTAGTAGCCAAAGGTTTTGTTATAGCCCACCTTGAGCTTGTTCACCCCAGTGCGTTCCCGTTCGCTCACCTCCAAATCCGCCAACCATTGCTGATCGGCGTTCAACTGCTGGCGGCGTTCATCCAAGCGCGGATCAATCCCCTCCCGAATCACGCCCCCGTCCTTAATATGTAACGGCGGCGCGTCCACAATCCGATCTAAAATATGCCGCCCCACCTGCTCCAATGCTGGCGGGATGTGGTGGAGGGCTTTCAGGTAGGGGGATTGACCTTGGTTCGCCAGTTCTGACAGTTGCGAGAGACGCACGAGGGAATCCGCCAGATTCACCAGTTCCCGCGCATTGGCCCGCTCGGCGGCGGCGCGACCGCTGAGGCGTTCGAGGTCATAAAACTGCCGCAATTCTTCTTTGAGGGTGGTGCGCAGGGTGTTGTTCGTGAGAATTTCCGCGATCGTGTCTTGGCGGGCGATGATGCCGCGCTGATCGAGCAACGGTTCCAGGAACCACCGCCGCAACGCCCGCCCCCCCATGGCGGTATTGGTGTGATCCAAGGCCCAAAGCAGCGAGCCGGTAAAGGTGCGATCGCGCACCGTCTCCATTAACTCCAAATTCCGCCGCGTCTGAGAGTCCAGAATTAAATAGTCCGTCAGGGCGTAGGTTTTCAACGGTTGGAGGGGAATTTTACGTTCCTTTTGGGTGTCTTCGATATATTCGAGCAATCCCCCCGCCACCCGTACCGCCAGGGTTTTCCCCTCACAGCCAATCCCCTCTAAGGAACTGAGGTGAAAGGTTTCTAAAATACGGTTGCGGGCTTCGGTGGCGTTGAAATACCGTTGCGATCGCGTCGTATAACACAAGTCCGTCGGCAGTTCCGGCGGCACAAGCTCATTTTGTTGTCCCGGTCGCAGCAACCGCCCCACATCCAGGGCATCCGTCGGTAACAACACCTCCGATGGGTGCAAGCGCTCCAACTCCATCCCCAGCGCCTCGATTCCCTGGCTTTGGGTGGTGAAAAATTCCCCCGTGGTAATGTCTGCGTAGGCCAGCCCCCAATGGTGTTTGACAATCACCACCGCCGCCAGGAAATTATTGCGCCGCGCCGTCAGCATCCCCTCCTCGGTCAGCGTCCCCGGCGTGAGCAATTGCTGCACCTCTCGCCGTACCATCCGCTTTTCCGCCGCAGCCTGGGCCGCATCTTCCACTTGGTCACAAATTGCGATCGCATAGCCCTTTTCCACCAACATCGCGCTGTAGCGTTCGAGGGCGTGGTGCGGCACACCCGTCATCCGCACCCGTCCGATCTCCTTACCCCCTTCCTTACTGGTGAGGACGAGTTCTAATTCTTGCGCGATCGTCACCGCATCCTGAAAGAAACATTCAAAAAAATCCCCCACCCGATACAGCAACAACGCCTGCGGGTACTGCTCTTTCACATCAATATAATGCTGCATCATCGGCGACAGCTTCTCCCGGTCTAGCCCCCGATAGTCGCCATGGGGTTCGTTGGACGTGGACGGAGGGGACGGGACAGCACTCATAGGTCAATCGGCAGGATGCAAACGTCTATCCATTGTGCCATTTCTCCCTACGCTTAGCCGGATAGGGAGCGATCGCAATCCTATTTGATTCATGAACAGGCAAGGGGCTTAAGCCCCTTGTTATGAACAGGCAAGGGGCTTAAGCCCCTTGTTGATGAGGAGATCAGATCTCCGATTGATTTAGGATCGCTATAGGGCGTGAGCATCCCTGAATTCAGGAACAGCCAACCCCGAAAACTATCATTTTGATCGGAAGCGATCGGGAATCAAAATGATAGCAATATCTTGAAAATTGCGAATAATTAGCAATCAAAATGAAGCGAAGATGGGCTAATTATTACCGCTAATTTCGAGATGTTCTCTAGTCTAATGTATGCAGAAATATCGCCTTGGGGGGCGAATCTGTACCACTTCTAAAAGTGGCCGGTAAAAGGGAATTCTTTGGAACCTAGATTCGCTTAACTGGTCAATACACACATCTCGAACAAAAACGAGAACACAACACAATCAACAGTAAAGACCAGGAGCCTCAATCATGAAAAGCGTACTCTTCCATTCCACCGTCATGCTCGCCACCCTCTCCACCCTTCTCTTTTCCGGTCAATTTGCCCACGCTCAATCTGTCGAAAAAGGAACCGATGCCGCCTACATTGGTGGTGGTTTATCTGCCGGCGTGACCAACGGTGGTCAAAACGGAGATGCAGCGAATCTAGGTGGAAATATTCAAGGACGTTACCAAATTGAAGACACACCGGTTTCCGTCCGGGGCGCGATTTTATTCGGTGAAGAAACCAGCGCAATTATGCCGATGGTGTCCTACGATCTGCCTGTGGCTCAAAATACCAATGTCTATGTAGGTGCGGGGTATTCATTCGTTGAAGCAGACGGTCAACCCAGCCCCTTAGGGAATCGTGATTCGCTCATGTTTACGGTGGGCGGTGAATCCCAAGTGGCTGAAAATATTGTGGTCTATGGTGATGGCAAATGGGGCATTAATGCCTACGAAAACAGTTCAGCCGATGCCCTCAGTTTCCAAGCCGGTGTAGGCTACCGCTTTTGATTGACCTCATTCCCCTGCGGGTTTCTCCGCTGGCATTGAACATCAGAACTCTCCCAAATCTAGAAACCGAGCAATGCTCGGTTTTTTCTTTTTTAGCCGCTGAATTGTTCAACGATGAGCGCAATTTCTCATCACAAGGGGTTAACCATTGAATCCGGTCATTGCAAATGCTCTCAACCTGTAGCGAGCAAGATGCTCGCACGACAGAATTACCGGATGGATTGCTGAAGTTCCCTAAGCTGTTTGGCTGGTTGACTGACAAAATTAGCCAGATCCCGGAAAGCCCTCTCCCTAGCCCTCTCCCCTAGGGAGAGGGAACTGGAAAAATGGATCGGCTCCCCTCGCCCTCTGAGAGAGGGAACTGGAAAAATGGATCGGCTCCCCTCGCCCTCTGGGAGAGGGGTTGGGGGTGAGGGCTATCAAGTCAGTCAACCAGCCTGTTTGGTCTGGAGGGCGATCGCACCCCAACTCCAAAAAAAATCCCCCGTGTGGGGGATAGTCAGGGAGTCGAAAAATCGTTTAGTGGTGGTGATGGTCGTGGTCGTGGCTGTGCCCGTGGCTGTGCCCGTGATCTTCGTAGAGTTTGGGAATGAAGGTCAGGGGGGCGTTTTGAGCGGCTGCGGTTTCGTTGAGCAGGGCTTCGATTTGGGGGTTGGCCCAACGTGCGGCCATGGCCATGAATTCGGGGTGGTCGTTGACGCAGGGCATCCGCACGTAGGTGACGTGGGGGGCGGTGCGCTTGAGACCGCTGGTGATGTGGTCAACGTCGAGGATGGTTTCGTGGTTTTCCGTGGCGAAGCCGATGGGCATCATCACGATCGCAGTTGCACCGAGATCAATTAAGTTCTTGGCGGCGAGTTCGGCGTTGGGCTGCGTCCAGTCAATTAAGGGGGTGTCATGGTTGAGCCAGCCGACGGAAATGAGCGGGTATTTGTTGATTAATTTCGCCCGTACCGCTTCGTAGAGGGCTTCGCTTTCCATGATCCCGGAGGTGAAGCCTTTGGCCTTGTGGGGACAGCCATGATTGAGGAGGATGATCCCGGTTTGCGAGGGGAGGTGAGCGACTTCGAGGTCTTGGCGAATTTTGGATTCCACCATCCGGGCCAAGAGGTCGATGTAGTCGGGTTCGTTGTAAAACGAGGGAATGTAGCGTGTGCCGTCGAGCCAGCCTTGGCGCTGGGTGTCGAGTTTGGTGAGGGCATCGTTAACCTGTTCGACGGCGATGCCGCTGGTGAAGATCGAATCCACCACGAGCAGGGGATAGATCAGGAGTTTGGTGAAGCCTTCCTCTTTAATTTGGGCGATGACTTGCTCTGGGAGATAGGGGGCGCAGAAGTTAAAGGCTTTGAAGACTTTGATGCGATCGCCCCAGGTCTGTTTTAGTTCCTGCTCAATGCCCGCCCGTTGGTGTTCAAAGATGTGGTTATGGGGCGAGACGAATTGGCCGTGCTGATGGCTCCATTCGTGGAGGTCGAAGATGGCCAGGAGTTTGGCGAGGGGGGGATAGAGCCAGGTGGGGACGGGGGCAAATTTGGCCGTCAGCAGGTTGAGGGCTTGTTCGTTATAGTTGGCAAAGTCTTCGTAGCTTTCGACTTCACCGTAGCCCATGAGGAGGACGGCGACGCGATCGCTGTCAGATTCGCCAAGAGGAGTTTGTTGAGATTTTTCCGGAGTTGCAACCACAGTAATTTTTGTAGGTAGGGTTCCATTGTCCTTGATTCTACTCTGTCCCGGCTTTAACCCCCCAGGGGGGACTGCCCAATTTCGAGCCAATCTTCAGGATTTATCTAGATTTGCTGACTTGGATCTGCTGACGGTTCCGACGGGGGCGATCGCGCCCTACGATGGCGGCAAAATCATCGAGTTTGTCCAGGCTCATCGCGTGACCAACGCCCTCACCCTGATCGGATTTAGCGCGGGGGTGGTGGGTGCGATCGCCGCTGCTCACCGCTGGCAACAACAGGGGGGAACCATCACCCAACTGATCGCCCTCGATGGCTGGGGTGTGCCGCTGTGGGGAAATTTCCCGATCTATCGCCTCAGCCACGACTGGACAACCCATTGGCAATCGTTCCCCCTCGGCATGGGGTCGCGCAATTTCTACGCCGATCCGCCGGTGGATCATTTGGAACTCTGGGCGAATCCTACCCAGGGGCAGGGCTGGGCGGAATCGGGCTGGGGTCAACGGGAGCGGCTGAGTGCGATCGCCTTTATCGCCCAACTCCTCGCCCTGCATCCATGAGCAGGGGTGAGGGGCGGGGCACAGTCTCTAGCCCCAACTAACGCCATCTTTAATGCGGTTAATCCAGGATCTATCCAAAAACTATAGTTAATCTATTGACAAACTAAAAATAATTACGCTATTCTATATTCATACTAAACAAGAGGTTAACCCATGGCATTCGCAAACTATCAAAAGCAAACGGAAGATACTCTACTCACCTTTACAATTCACGACGAGCAGTACATTAAGGCGAATCAGTATGATGATGCGTGGGTGCTGAGTGCAGAACGGGCTAGCAATTGCAAATATTTGGTGTGTTGTCATTCCCAAGAGCCGCAAAAAGGGACAGCGTTCTGTGTGGGCTTGGTGAGCCAGATCCAAGCGAAAAATCCCGGCGACGGAAAAACACGTTACGCCATCTGCATCAGTGCATATGCCCCTATTGATTTGCCTGATGTTTGGGATGGCGGTCAAAACCCTGTGCGCTATGTGAGCTTGCAGGACTTAGGCATTGATCCTGCATCCCTGACGTTTGAAACCCTCTAGGCACGAGCAAGGATGGTTTTAAAAACCTCAGAACATCCTTCGGTAATCGTGTGAGATCGGCTTCTCTGCTGTCCGACCCGATGATTCAGCGGATAGCCGAACCACTCCACAGAATTACCGAATGAGTCATAGCTTAGTACAGGACAAAAGTGGAAATGGGAAATGTACGACAAAATCTGAAGTTTGAAGGGGGTGGGAGCATCCTGCTCCCTATTTTGTCTAAATCCCAGCGGGCAAGATGCCCGCACTACAGAGGATGGAGTTTGATGGAGTCGGTTGGGGTTCGCGATGACTCGACCCAACCGACGAAATGATTAGGGTTTCAGCCTAAACCTGATTTTTGTCCTGTACTCAGGAGTCATAGTTACCTTTATTAGTGATAAACATTCTATGGAAGACACCCTCCTCACTTTCACCAGCCACGATGAGCAGTACATCAAGACGAATCATTATGATGACGCTTGGACGCTCAACGAAAAACGGGCCAGCAATTGTAAATACTTGGTGTGTTGTTATTCCCAAGGGGCGAAGAAAGGGACGGCGTTTTGTGTGGGCTTGATTAGCCATTTAGCGGAAGTGCCAACCCCCGAACATGAAAAAACCCGCTACGCCATTCACATCACGGATTACGCCCCGATTGATCGGCCGGATACGTGGGATGGTGGCCGTTTTCCGGTGCGTTATGTGGCGTTGGCGGATTTGGGCATTGAGTTAGAGTCCCTCACGTTTGAATCGCTCCGAACACCTGCGATCGCATCCCTAGACACGATTCCCCCCCTCTCCATTACCCAAGCTAAAGAAGGTCTAGCGAAACAATTTGGGGTAGACCCGGAGCAAATTGAAATTGTGATTAAAGGGTAGTGTGATCTTGAAACCCCTCAACGTTAGCCGTTGAAGGGTTTTTCAGCATCAGGCATGGATAGGAATGGTGGATCAGGTGCTCAACTCTAGGATGGACTCAATCCAACGATTAGCCGCGATTTTTAATCAGCATGACCTGAATGACTTGATTGACAACGGTTGGGTCAAGCTCGAAGGAGCGGGCCAAGCTGCTGAGGAGGTCTTCCTCTTCTTGGCTCACTTCCCCGTCCGCAAGGACGAGATCGGTGGCGATCGCAAAAGCTGTTTCGTACAAATCATGGGGTAAGGTCGCGATCGCCGCCTCAAACAAGACCCCCGATCCCTCCCGCCGCAAAATGCCACAGAGATTATCAAACATCCGACGCATCACATCTTCGGAATAACTCCGAAATAGGCGCATCCGTAACAGCGTAATATTGAGCAGCCGCACCTCATCATCCGCTAAATATCCATCTGCTGCGACCACCAACAACATAATGGCGGCAAACCCTTCCGCCGGGCCAAGGCTTAATTGACTTTTCTGCAAGCTGTCATTTTTGCGAAACGCATCAAAGAGACCCATGGGTGACTGCTCTCCAACATCTAAAATTGCATCTATCCTGGCCGATATTTTGGCAAAATGGTCAAAATATTAAGTTCTGTGACATCCTCCCGACGCTGACCCTATGGGTACAGCGCGGGTTTCCCAAGATCGCTCTTGAGTATTCCTGCCCCACGCCACTTATCTAGGTCATAGACCCCCGACAGACCGACTTGACAGGCTGTTTCCGTTCCCCAGAGTCCCTGGGCTACTACGTTCTCTAGTCCACGATGCAAAACCATCTCTGCTGCGGCATGGTCACGATGGGTTCGATACCCACACTCAGGACAATGATGCTCTCTGACCTCCAACCCTTTGCTCACCGTAGCAAGGCAATTAGGGCAGGTTTGACTGGTTCCGTTGGGGTTGACTTTGGCAAAATATACGCCCCGTTTCCAGCAAACCCATTCCGTCAGAGACAGAAATTGTCCGAATGCGGCATCAACACAATCTTTCCGCAGCATCCCCCTCGTCAACCCTGTGACATTGAGATCTTCTGCAAAGATGGTTTGCGCCTGGTCACAAAGTTTGTGAGCCGTCTTCAGATGGAAGTCTTGACGACGGTTGGCAATCCGATGGTGCATTCTGGCCACTTCGATTTGTGCTTTCTCCCAGTTTTGAGAACCCTTCTGTTTTCGTGCCGCTCTGCGTTGCAGCAATTTCAGCTTGCGTTGCCTCGACTTGAAAAACTTAGGGCGCTCCTGGAAAGAACCATCCGAAGCGGTCAAAAATCGCTCCAATCCCAGGTCAATCCCAATCGCCCGACCATGAACCGGAGCATCGGGAACCGATATGTCCGATTCGATGGTGACAACCACATACCACTGCGTTCCCCGCACTCTCGACAATACCCGCACCTGCTTCACCTTGAACCCGTCAGGGATGGGGCGATGCAGGTTAATGGACAGTTCTCCTATCAATGGCAACTTGATAGCGTTGCCATTGATAGGAGAGGACTTGAACTGGGGAAACACAAAGGACTTGAACTGACCAAACTTTTTGAAACGAGGGAACCCATATCCCCGTTTCTGAAATGCTTTCCAGGTATCGTGCAGTCTGCGAATCGTAGTCTGCAACACCTGGGAATGGACATTACCCAAATGCGGGAATTGCTTCTTAGCTTTGGGCAGGTTGTTTTGCTGACGGTGGTAAGACGGAAACGGCTCCGAAGCGGGAATGATGTATTCCTTTTCCAAGGAGCATCGGTCTACCCAGCACTGACGCGAAGCAATCCAGTCTTTGAGTTCACGCAAAGCGTAGTTATACAGGCCTCTGCACGTCTCAAGCCACGACCGCAGTTCAGTTTGCTGCACGGCATCTGGATAGATTCGGTAGGTGTAGTTCATTGTCAGCATAGACATAGCTTACAACAGCTAGAATTCGGTGGTAAATGCTTGCTTCGGGGGGATTGTTCGCGTCGCGTCTCCGCAGGAGAAACCCCGCTCAGTAAGCGGCGAGACGACCTGTATCCCGACGCTGATGCTTCGCATACAGCGCGGGACTTATGTTCTCGCGCTCTTAAAAGTTAAACCGCTGCCATTCGCGCTTCAATGGCATCGATCCGCGTGGGCAAACCGGCGGTCAAAACAGTTGATCCCGTATCCGTGACCCACACTTCATCCTCGATGCGGATGCCGCGCACATCCTCAAATTCCGCCAATCGCTCCCAGTTAATCAGGGCCTTTTGTTGGGCGGTGGCGGCGTTGAGGAGGGCGGGGATTTGGTAGAAACCGGGTTCAATCGTCACGACCATGCCCGCTTGGAGGGGGCGATCGAGACGGAGATAGCGCCAACTGGGGCGATCGCGCCGTGTTCGGCCCGACCCGTAGCCCGCCCAATCGCCAAATTCCTCCAGATCATGAACATCCAACCCCACCAAATGCCCCACCCCATGGGGAAAAAACAACGCCATCACATCCAGTTTTGCCACGGTTTCCCCCGTCCCCTGCAAAATCCCCAGATCCAACAATCCCGCCGTCATCGTGTCGAGGGCGAGGCGGTGAATGTCGCTGAATTCGACCCCTGGAGCGATCGCATCAATACAGGCATCATGGGCAGCAAGGACAATCTCATAGATCGCCCGTTGACGTTCGGAAAAGCGGCCCGTGACGGGGAGGGTGCGGGTGATGTCAGCGGCCCAGCCTTGGGGGGTTTCTGCGCCGAGGTCGATCAGCAGCAGATCGCCGGGGTTGAGGGGGTGGGGGGAGGTGTCGGCGTGGAGAATTTCGCCGTGGGTGGTGACGATGCTGGGGTAGGGGGTGGCCATCCCGGCAGCGGTGACGACGGCTTCCATTGCGCCGCGCACTTCGGCTTCTTTTGCGGCGTAGGGGATTGTTTGCAGGCCGATCAGGTGGGCTTCCATGGCGATTTGGGCGGCCTGTTGGAGTTCGGCGATCGCCCATTCATCGTGACAGAGGCGCAGGGCAATAATCGCTTGGGCGAGGGCGCGATCGCAATCCGGGCAGTCCGGCAGGGGTAAAATTGGCCGCCCCAAACAGGCCCCTTGTTTTTGGCGCGTTGCCGGATCGAGGGCCGCCACCGTTGCCCCGTGGGGAAAGCGTTCCGGCAGTTGAGCGAGGGGAAAATGTGCCGCCGCGCCGATCTGTGCCGCCAAAACCGCCCGGCTGGGGAGTTCGCCGAGCCACAGCGCCGCACTGGCTGGCGGTTCATCATAAAACAGTTCTAAATCTCCTTCAATCAGACCAATCACCGCCCCCTCAATGGCTTGGCCGGCAAAGTACAAAAACGAACTACTGGCCCGAAACGGATACCGATTGGCCGCAAAATTTCGCATCGGGGCTTCCCCCGCCCAGAGCAAGACAGGATCGCTCAATTGAGTCGCTAAGTCACGGCGACGTTCGTGCAAAATACTGGGGTAATCCATCGTTCTATGGCTGCTGATATCATCCAAAACCCGCAGAATTCGGGCATTGTGCCGTGGAAGTCTCCCGGAGGTGATCCCCATGACGGCCTTTCCTAATCGCCGAAGGGGCGATCGCTTTTCTGCTATACCTTAAGCTAAGGCAAATCCGTTGAGGCTGTCCGGCCATGGAATCATTAATTTATCTCTTTGTCCCGATGGTGCTCGGCACAGCATTCACGCTGATGAACTCGATCAAGATCATCAACGAAGGTAACGAAGCCCTCGTTGAACGCTTTGGTCAGTACAGCCGCAAGCTCAACCCCGGCTTAAACATTGTCTTACCGGTTCTAGAAACTATTGTCGTCGAAGAAAC
Source organism: Spirulina subsalsa CS-330 (assembly GCF_028330765.1). Classification (GTDB taxonomy): domain Bacteria; phylum Cyanobacteriota; class Cyanobacteriia; order Cyanobacteriales; family Spirulinaceae; genus Spirulina; species Spirulina subsalsa_A. The sequence goes on from NZ_JAQMTY010000027.1 coordinate 16,311, forward strand.
CACCCGCGAAAAAGTCTTGGGGATTGAACCGCAATATGCGATCACCAAAGATAACGTCTCGCTGAAAGTGGACGCGGTGGTGTATTGGCAAATCATTGACCTTGAACGCACCTTTTATGTGGTGGAGGATATTAAGAAGGCCATTGAAAACTTGGTGTTAACGACATTGCGATCGGCGATCGGTCGCCTCAAACTGGAAGAAACCTATTCATCCCGCGACAAAATCAATCAATCTCTCCTTGAACAATTGGACGAGGCGACGGCGAATTGGGGAGTGAAGGTAACCCGGATTGAGGTGCGGGAAATTTCCCCGGCGAAAAATGTGATGGATTCCCTGGAGTTAGAACGGGCGGCGGAAAGTAAAAAACGCGCCGAAATTGCTGAAACGGAAGGGATTGTGCAATCCATTGAACTCCTCTCTGCGGTGTTGAAAACGAAACCCGATGCCAAGCGTGTTTTGGAATTTTTGGTGGCGCAACGGTATGTAGAAGCGAATGAAAAGCTGGGCAGTAGTCCGAATTCAAAAGTGCTGTTTATGGACCCAAGAGCATTGAATGAGGCGATGCATGGTTTGATGGGGCAAAATCGCTATGCCAATACGTCAGAGTTTCACGATGTCACCCCTGAATCTCCTCCAGTGGCTCCCGCCAATCCGCCGCAGCCGCAGCCGGAGAATGGATCGACGGCTCCGAACACCCCAACCCATGAGGCTTGATCGGGGGGGATTTGGGGCGATCGCTTTTCCCCGATTAAAATTCTGCGATAGGGTAGACATAATTGTTGCTTAGCCTTGCGCCTCTGGTGGCCAGATTTGACACCCTAAATCAGGTCTGCGGCTCTTGTCGTATTTATGCCGGTGTGAATTGGGCGTGAAAACCCGGCCAGGAGAGGCAAAGACATCTTTATTTATGACTTCATCCAACGGTCAAACCTCTGCCTCTTTTTGGCAGCTTTGGACGATGAGTTTTGGTTTTTTGGGGGTTCAATTTGGGTGGACACTCCAGATGGCCAATACCAGCGCCATTTATGAATATTTAGGGGCGAACCCCGAAGAAATTCCCATCCTCTGGCTGGCGGCTCCGATCAGCGGTTTGATCGCCCAGCCGATTATTGGGTATTGCAGCGATCGCACCTGGACAAAATTCGGTCGCCGTCACCCCTATATCCTGGCCGGCGCTCTGCTCAGTTCCATCGCCTTGATTCTCATGCCCAATGCCTCCAGCCTCTGGATGGCCGCCGGAACCCTTTGGATTCTCGACACCTCGATCAACCTCACCACAGAACCCTTTCGCGCCTTTGTCGCCGACAATCTCGACAATGAGCAAGATCTCACCCGTGGGTTTACGATGCAGTCCTTTTTCATTGGCTGTGGTGCGGTGCTGGCCTCCCTCTGTCCTTGGATTCTCAGTCATCTGCTCGATGATACCGCTGGGGCGGGAACTGTGCCGCCATCGGTGACCTTTTCCTACTACATCGGGGCGGCGGTCTTTCTCTCAGCGGTACTCTTCACCCTGCTCAACACCCAAGAACGCCCCCCCCGACCGCGACCCAATGCGGATGAATCCCCCCCCATGGTGGAGGAAATTTTCATCACCATTCGCGAGATTCCCGCCACGATGCGCGAGTTAGCGGTGGTGCAGTTTTTCACCTGGTTGGGGATGTTTTGCATCTTTTTGTATCTCCCGCCGGCGATCGCTCACCAAGTCTTCGGAGCCACCAGCGAACAATCCCCCCTCTACACCAAAGGCATCGAATGGGGCGGCATCTGTATCGGGATCTATAACTTTTCCTGCTTCCTCACCTCCCTCGTTCTCCCCCGCCTCGCCCAACTCACCAGCCGCAAATTCACCTATGGATTTTGTCTCTTCTGTGGCGGCAGTAGTCTGATCTCCCTCTACTGGGTGCGCGATCCCTATCTCATCATTCTGCCCATGCTCACCTTCGGCATTGCTTGGGCGGGCGTTCTCTCCATGCCCTACTCCATCCTGGGCGATTCCCTACCCCCCCGCAAAATGGGGATCTACATGGGACTCTTCAACGCCTGCATTGTCATTCCCCAAATCATCGCGGCGTTGGGCTTAGGTTGGGTCATGGAGACTTTTTTACACCAAGAACATCTTTTAGTGGTTGTTCTCGGTGGATTTTCCTTTGTGATTGCCTCGGTTTGTGTGGTGGGTGTGAATGACCCCGCCAACACGGAACTGCCCGAATCTGAAGCGGAACTCAGTTAATGGATCGCCATGGGACGCGCTGAGGACATCGATAGCGATCGCTGGTAAGGGCTGCGCTCAGAAACCCTAAATCCACGCATCGGGATCAGTGTCTTTGACGACTTCACCCTTGACCACGATCACATCTGACTCGGCTACATCTAACTCGGCGGCGGCTTCTGGGTCTGATGTGGCGATCGCTCCTTGATCATCCCCTTCGTCTGAATCAACCTCCTCCTTGACCTGGAATGGATCACTGTCTGGCTCTTCGATCAACCCCAAGGCCTCAAGATCTTTCACCACATCGGGTTCAGGAACTTGACTGAAATCTTCATGGAGTAGGGCGGGTTCTGTGACGATCAGATCCTCTCGCCGTGTGGGTTCCGTCGCGGTGGGTTCAGGTGGCGCAGCGACAGGATCGGCTAATTCTTGTGATGCTGGCGGGTCGGATGCTACGGGGTCGGATTCGGGTGATGCTGGCGGGTCGGATTCCGTCGCGGTGGTTTCAGGTGGCGCATCGACCAGATCGGCGGATTCTTGTGATGCTGGCGGGGTGGATTCTGTCGGGGTTGACGGGTCGGACGGGGGCGGTGCTGCTGCCTCTGGGGTGTTGTCTGGTTCAGGTTCTGAAGCGTCTGAGGGGGCTGGAACCGGGGCGGGACGCTTGGCGGAACCGGGGCGGAAGCGATCGACGAGTTGGCCGAGGCCAAACCCGTTTTTGGCTTTGGCGATGGTGGCATCGCTGATGGGGGTTTGTTCCAGGACGGGGGTTTTGGCGCGGCGGAGGCTGAGGGTTTGCCAGGTGAGCCATCCTAAGAGCGCGACGCTAGCGGTTTGGCCTAGTAAAACGCCGCCGGTAATGCGCCCGGCACAAATCCACAACACCAAAGCATAGAACCAACCGACCCCGCACCAGAAAAAATCCCGTTGGCGGTGAATTTCGGGAAAGAAGAAGGCGGCGAGGTAAAAAAGAGAGCTACCGAGGGCAACGGCGATCGCTAAAAAATGAGCCAGCATAGCGAAAAGGGGGTAAACAAGGACGGTATCAAGGAACACCACTACTAACCACGATACGCTACCGGGTTAAAATCGCTCAACTGTGCCATCATCTCGCAGATAAACCGCGCTCATCCCCGCCACCCGACCCCCGGCAATGATATCAACGCGCAGATGTTGGGGGTTGTTTTGGCTGAGGGTGGCGAGGAGAGTGGCTCCGGTGCGATGCCAAAAGGTGAGGGAAAAATTCCGAATCGTTGTGCCGAAATAGAGGGGGCTGAGTTCACCGGGGGCGAGGGCGATCGCTTCCCCGCCAAAGGGTTCAATGTAGACCGTTAACGGCGTGCGATTTTGTACCTCAATCTGAATCCGTTGACCCACGGCCACCCGTAGCGGCGGCGGCGGACAACTTTGCCCCGCATTACAAGACCCCGCCAGAACATCCGGAGGGGACAGCATCCCCAGGGCAAGGCCAAGGCTGAGATAAAGCATGAGGTGCGATCGCCCCATCACTCCCTCCAGGTTTGGGTCACCGTAGACAGCCAACTTTGCTTCCGTTCCGTTTTCTGCTTCCCATTCTCCCCACCCTCAACCTGAGTGTCATGCCCATCATTGTCCATGTCCACCGTCGTCGCCTCCTGCTCATAGTCACGACTGGTGAATAAATGATCATATTCATCCGCCGCCTCTAGAGCCGTCGCCCGGTCATCCTCATCCTCAATACGAGTCGCCTCATCCTCATCAATCAGATCCGCCGCCGTATCCGCTTGATGAATCCGAGAAGACTGCGAGAGATGGGGCTTTAAGCGACCCTCAGCGATCGTGCTTTGATCTTGATTAATCACAGTCTGCTGGTCTGTGTCGAAGTCCTCCACCCCAGTCTCAGTGATCTCATTCTCTACGGTCACCGTTGGCTCCTGAACCATCGGCACATCCGGCTGCGGTAACTTCAACGGAATACTACTCACACCATTGACAATCAGTCCCAAAATATTGAGATCCGTTTGACGCACCGTTTCCTGAGCCGAAGCCGCATCCGCCTTATTCAACACCCCCGGCCGGAGCACCAACAACACCCCATCCGTGAGCTTACTCAACGACAGCATTTCCGGGGCCACCAGCAAGGCCGGTGAATCCACAATCACATAGTCATACACCTCAGACATCCGCCGCACCAGCATTTCCATCCGTTCACTATCCAACAGCGCCACCAGCCCCGGTGTGACAATTCCCGCACTCATGATGTCGAGGTTGGGCGTAATGGATTGGATCGCCTGCTCGGAAATAATCTGCTCTTGGAGGACATTGCCCAGCCCCCAGACATTGGTGAGCCGCCAGATTTCATGTTGTTGCGGTGCGGCTAAATCCGCTTCGAGCAATAGCACCCGATGGGACAACATCGAAAGGGAAATCGCCAAATTAGCCGCCGTGACCGATTTACCTTCCCCTGGAATTGAACTGGTGACGGCTAAAATGCGAGCTTTTTGCTCACGGTTGATCAGTTTAAGATTGGTTTGCAACCGACGGTAGGCAACCGTCACAGCATAGAGGGGGCTGTCCGTTGACGGAATACTGCCTAACAGGGGGAGATTGTAATTGATATCTTGATAGTCGCCCTCCTCGGCAACGGGCCAATCTTGGGGATACCAGGCGGGAATTGTGCCAATGACCGGAAATTGATTGAAAAAGCGGCGGGCTTCGTATTCGGTGCGGAGGGAGCGATCGAGCAATTCTAACAAAATCGAAATCGATAGGCCAAGGAACCCCCCCAGAATGCCCCCGGCAATCAGCTCCAGAGAAATGAGGCTAGCCGAATTGGACGGCATCACAGGCACTTCAGCACTTGAAATAACCCGGACGTTGCCGACTTCTTGGTTTTCACGCACTTGGGCTTCTTGCAAGCCTGCTAAGAGGGTTTCGTAGGTGGTGCGTGCTGCTTGGTGTTTGCGTTCGAGTTCCCGCTGTTGTTGTTCGAGGCGAGGGAGTTCTTCGGCGCGACGGCGGTAGCTGGTGAGGCTGGTGTTAATGGTGTCGAGGGCCCGTTGGGCGGCGATGCTAGCGAGGGAATTATCAACGATACTGGCCCGCAGGGTTTGCTCCTGAGTTCCGGCTTCGATCCAGTCGTAATTACTGAGGGTTTGATTGGTCACGACTTGAACCCGTTCGGCGAGGAGTTCTTCTAGGCGTTGTTGGCGGTCTTTCAAATTCAAAATGACGGGACTTTGATCCGTGAAGCGGGCCCGTTGGGTTTCGATTTCTTGCTCAAGTTGTTGAAGGGCGCGATAGGCTTCCTGGACTCCCGCAGATTGACTGACGGCGTTGGCGGTGATCGCTTGATCGGGGGTTAACCCCAATTCTCGATTGAGAAAATCCAAACGGACATTGGCGGAGGCGAGTTCCTGTTCCCGCGCAATGACTTGACCTTCTAGAGTCGAAATGGTTTGTGAAATGACGATCGCTTCTTGATCAATGGAGGTGATATTGTTCGCTTCTTTGAAACGCCGCAGGGCAAACTCAACTTCCTGGAGATCTGCTTCTACTTTGGGGAGTTGTTCCCCGATGAATTCGCGGGTGGCTTTGGCTTGCTGACGGTTGGTGTTGATGTTGTTTTCAATGTAGACCTCGATCAGCGCATTAACGACTTCGGCCGTATCCGCCGGACGTTCTGATTCAAATACCAGCTTGATTACGTCGGTTTGGGGCAGCATTTCGACGGCGAGCCTTTGCCCGATCGCACCGGCGGTGAGGGGCTGGCCGGTGGCATCGGTAATGTTGACTTTTTCGGCCACTTTTTCGAGAATCGGGCGTGATTGAATGACGAGCATTTCGGTGGCGAGGGGATTGCTCAGGGCACTGGTGGGGTTGATTAAGCCGCCTTCGTCACTGAGGCCCACGAAGGAAATGGACTGTTGTGGCACGAGTTGGAGGGTTCCCCCCGAACGATAGATGGGGGTGTTGAAGAGGGGTGGAATTCCGCCTAAGGCTCCTCCTAAGATACCGCCCACGAAGATGATGGGCCAGCGTCGTTTGACGATGAGCCACAATTGCCGAATGTTAACTTCAATATCGAACTGTTCACGAGTTCGCATAGGCAAGGGGCAGTTAAGTTCAGAATGGATGGACGTTATGAAAGCATTCCCTATTGTCTAAGGATAGTGCAGATGACTAGGGAGCGGCAGTGGGAATTATGGCTGAAATAACGGATTGATCGGTCTGTAGTCGGATTACTTGGGGGGTTTGTTCCGGTGGCGGTGGAGGGATGCGATCGCACTCCCAGCGCCATTACGTTACATCGGCAACAGACGCTGGGAAAAAATCTATCTTAGGGTTAATCCCAAACTCAGATGCTCAAAACCTTACGAGTTTGAGCGTCTGGGTTCTTTGATGATGTTAGCCATAAAAACACCAAGCCTATGGACACCCCAAGCTCTAATTACGAAGCGAGTGAAGACTATCCCCTCAGTCCCGTTCCGGCCCATGCCCGCAAATCCATGGTATCTCTCGCTCCTCTTCTCATCGGCTTTACACTCTACTCCGGAACATTGTTCGCCGGGGGAATTGTGGGGCCCTCCTTTACTTTTTTTCCGGACTTAATTTTGGTTATCCTCGTCGGCAATCTCATTTTGGGGCTGTATGCTGCGGCTCTGGGCTATATTGCCGGGCAAACGGGTTTAAATACGGTGCTGCTGGCCCGGTTTAGTTTTGGGGCGGTGGGATCACGATGGGTGGATTTTATTCTGGGCTTTACCCAAATTGGCTGGTATGCCTGGGGGTCTGGGTTGATTGCTGATTTGCTCAATACGGTGGTGGGCTTCCCCACCTCCCTGAACTGGTTGTTAATCATTGGCGTGACCTACGGCTTTTGTGTGACGGCATATATTGGCTATCAGGCGCTGGATTGGCTGAGCCGGATTGCCGTGCCGGCCATGGTGATTTTGATGCTGTGGAGTTTAACAGTGGCGACGGGAGATGCTGGGGGCTGGAGTGGCTTAACGGCGATGACCCCCAGTGAGCCGTTACCCTTGACGGTGGCGATTACGATTATCGTCGGCACGTTTGTTTCTGGCGGAACACAGGCGACGAACTGGAGCCGCTTTGCCACATCGGGGCGGACGGCGGCGATCGCCACCCTCATCGCCTTCTTTCTCGGCAACGGCTTTCTGATTTTCAGCGGGGCTTACAGTGCCCTGGTCTACGACAATTCCGACATTGTCCAAGTCATGGTGCAGCAAGGGCTGTTGGTGTGGGGGTTAATCCTGTTCTTCTTGAACATGTGGACCACCCAAGACAACACAATCTACGCCTTCTCAGTGGCCGGCGCTCACGCCTTCCGCACCCCCAAGCGTCACCTTGTCGTCCTCACCGGGGCCACCATTGCCCTCGCCCTCACCTTTGGCGGCATTTACGCCAGCGAACAGTTTGTTAACTTTTTGGTGTTGCTCGGCACGTTTATCCCCCCCATTGGCGGCGTGATCATGGCGGATTTTTGGCTCTATCGGCGGGGAGTGTTGCCGGACTTGAGGATTCCTCAACCGGCGATGAACTGGGTTGGGATTGGGTCTTATGTTGTGGCAGCGGCGATCGCCTATTTCGCCCCCGGCATTACCCCCCTCAACGGCATTATCGCTGCCTTTGCACTGTATACCGTATCCAGCCGATTTTTTCAGCCATAATCGAAGCAGGAGAGTCACGGTCTGCCTCCTCCCCCCAGCCTCGTAAGTTTGGTAGACTATGCACGCGATCCGCTTCTCGGTTGCTGTCATTGTCTAGCGAGTTGGGTAGGCTAGTTCATCGTCACAGCGATTTTCGTTGATCGCTTCTTTTTCTGGCTAACTATTCATGACCTTAACCTCCTTTGATCCGTCTCATTTTCTGATTATGGTGGTGGATGACACACCACCTAATCTCAAGGTCATGGGCAGTATTTTAGAAAGTGTTGGGTACAAAACCACCTTTGCCATCAGTGGCCAGCAAGTCCTCGATCGCCTCGCCACCCTCAAACCCGATCTCATCCTTTTAGATTGGATGATGCCCGAAATGGATGGCCTCGAAGTCTGCCAAAAACTACAACGCCATCCGGACTATTCCCACATTCCGATTATCTTCCTCACCGCTCGCCAAGATCGTGAATCCTGCGTCCAAGCCTTTAACAGCGGTGCGGTAGACTACATCACCAAACCCTTTAACCGCTCGGAACTCTTAGCACGGGTGCGCACTCATCTCCGCCTCAAAGATCTCAGCGATCGCCTCCAAAAATCCCTCACCGAAGTTGAAATCCTCGCCCGCACCGACTCCCTCACCGGCATTCTCAATCGTCGTTCCCTCTTTGAATTCGCCGCCGCCGAATTTCAACGCGCCCATCGCTATGATGTGGTCTTTTCGGTAATCATCTTCGATGTTGATCACTTCAAAACCGTGAACGATCGCTACGGCCATCTCATCGGAGATGTTGTCCTCAAAGTCATCGCCGCCAAAGTCCAAGGCCAACTCCGCTCCTTAGACGGCTTTGGGCGTTACGGTGGCGAAGAATTCGTCATTGTTTTGCCCGAAAGTAACCTCACCGCCGCCGCCACCCTCGGCAATCGCCTCTGTGCAAGTCTCAGCACCCTCAAACTCCCGGATCTCGACCCCGCCCCACAAATCACCGCCAGTTTTGGAGTCGCCACCTACACCGCCACAGACCACAGCATTGATGATCTCTTCAGCCGTGCCGATCAAGCCCTCTACTATGCCAAACAAGCGGGACGGAACTGCTGCTACGCCAACATCACTCACCCCACCAGCCACCATCTCAACTGCACCCAACTCGCCCAAGATTGCCGCTAGGGTCACGACACAGCTAAAATAATAAGATAGAGTTGTGTATTCAAAAAGCGAAATGGGAAGAGGAAGACGAGATAAGGTATTTCTCAGCCAAGAGCAGAGAGAACGGCTCGAAAAGATCAGCCGCAATGGACAGGCTCCGACCAAGAAAATCCTTCACGCCCAGATATTGCTAATGAGTGATGAAGGAGAACGAGCCGCGAGAAAATGGACAGATGTGGAAATCAGTGAAGCGTTGAATCTGCACGTCAACACAGTCGGTCGCATCCGGAAACAATTTCTAGAGCAAGGAGAAGCGTCTGCGTTAGAACGAAAGGCGAGAAGCAAGCCCCCCGTAGATCCGATCGTAGATGGAGAGACAGAAGCGAAAATCATCGCCCTGTATTGTTCAGAGCCACCAGCAGGGAGAGCGCATTGGAGTGTGAGGGTATTAACCCAAGAACTCAAACGGCGCACAATCGTGACCAAAATTTCGAGAGAAACAGTCAGACGAACGCTTAAAAAAACAAATTGCGTCCCTGGAAAAAGGAAAGATTTTGTATCCTAATGGCATGGCACGTTTTAAAAAGTGGGTTGAAGCGGATTGCTGGATTGCAGTGATCGCGGGAGTTCAAGCCGCCTAAACCACTATTTTAACTGTGGCGAGGCGGTAGGGTGCTGTTCGCGAAGCGTCACGCATCGTCACCTTGAGCTTTGGACATTCAAGACGATCTGAATATTAAGTCTTGACTCTGCCTTAGGAAATTTTCATGATATTTTGTCCAAAACAATAGGTATTGCGGCCCTGGGCTTTCGCCGCATACAGGCCCTGATCCGCACGATTGATCACCTGTTCCACCGTCTGATCATCTGGGGTATAACCGGCAATGCCGATGCTCACGGTTATCTGTAGCGTCCCCATGGGAATTGTGATCACCAATGATGCAATGTGTTGACAAATATGTTGAGCGATCGCCTCCGCATCGGCAAGCTCCATCGACGGCAACACCACCACAAACTCCTCCCCCCCAAATCGCCCCACCGCATCAACACTGCGCACCTCAGCCTGTAACTGATGCGAAATTTCTTTTAACACCAAATCTCCCACCAAATGCCCATAGGTATCATTCACCCGCTTAAAGTGATCGAGATCCAACAACAGAAGTGAAAATGGTGTACCGGAGCACACCGCCCGATCAAACTCCTGTTGCACAATCTCCATAAACCGATAGCGATTCAACATTCCTGTTAACGAATCCGTGCGGGACAGGGCTTCCACTTGAGCGAGTGCCGCTTGTAATTCCTGTAGCGTTTGCCGCAATAGTAAATGGGTCTTGATTCGTGCTAAGAGTTCCTGCGATTGAAACGGTTTAGTCACATAGTCCACTGCTCCCACATTAAACGCCTTCACCACATGATCTTGATTGGGGCTTGCCGTTAAAAAAATAATTGGAATATTACAGCAATGAGAGTCTGATTGCAGGGCTTCACAAACATCAAGGCCATCGATATCTGGCATCATTAAGTCCAGCAAAATTAAGTCGGGTTTAGCCTGTTTCGCCCGTTCTAAGGCTTGTTTTCCGCTGTTGGAAAAGGTGAGTGCATAGCCTTCGGGCCGCAGAATGGCTTCAAGGATTTGAAGATTGCGAGCAACATCGTCCACAATCAAAACCAAAAAACGATCTGGATTCAAAATCTGGTTACGCATGGGGAGTTTTAGTCAATTCCACACAATTTATTTTGTGATAAAAAAAGTCATAAAAATCGATTATGTCTTGAGAGTTTGAATCACATATCAAGATTTAACGGAAATGTTGGTCAGGGTTAATCACAGCACCAAAAGACATCAGGATCAGACGGGCTTCAAACCTCAAAAAACGTAACTGCGTGATTATGGTAGGAGTGTAGGGATTAATCCTTATTCTGTCTCAAGCGACCCAACTCCCATCATTATTTCACTATCATTTCACTGAGAACACAACGTCCAAAGGGTAGTAAATTGAGAGTATTATGGCTGAATTCAAGATCTCGTGATCTACGATCGCAGGGCAACAATACATCAAGCGTAGATGCAGAAAATAGAGCGTAGAGACAGAAGGCGAACCCCGCTATGGTTTAGGCAATGGGCCTAAGGTATTCTTTAGTTTACCCCAAGAGAAAAATTGAGGGATTCCCCCTAGATTGACGAAAATACGGAGCGATCGCCTCAGTAAGAACCCTGAAATCTTGTTCACAGATCACCATGACAGGATAATACACCCGATAGAATGATCAGTGAGGGAGAACGATTGTAGGATGAACCCGCCAGTTTGACACTGGTCAACGGTCTCAACGGGGATGCCTGTCCGCCGAATATGGGACACGATTGATCTTCAGTGGCCGTCGCTATCTCCAGATTGCGCACCCCATGCTCTGACGAGCGAAGCCAGTGCCGCTTCGATCTGTCTGTGAATCCTCAGATCTCTTCCTCTGTTTTAGACCCGTTACCCATAGCCCTTTTTATTCTGTACACAATTAGGAGTCATTCATTGCGATGGTTTTAGATGTTCCGCAAACCCAATATGAACCCAAAACCCTAGAGATTGCCCGCGAATTAATTGCGGCTACTCGTGAGAAGCGATCGCTCTTTGCCCAAATGCGCGATCAAATGCGCTTGGACGATAAAATGCTCGATTGGACGATGTCAAATCCGAGTTTGCGCTATCAATTGTTCAGCTTTATTGATTGCTTGCCCGCGCTGAAAAGTAAGCCGGAAATTGCCCGCCATTTTCAGGAATACATGAGCCATGAGGATGTCGAACTCCCCGACATGCTCAAGAAGTTGATTAACTTTGCTGAAGCCGATTCGCCCCCCGCTCAATTAGCAGCAACCACCGTCGAGCAATCGGTGAAAACCCTGGCCTACAAATATATCGCCGGGGAAACGATTCCGAAAACGATTAAAACGATCGAAAAACTTCGTAAAGATAAACTCGCCTTTACCCTGGATTTACTCGGTGAAGCCGTGATCACCGAAGCGGAAGCGGAACTCTATTTAAATCGGTATTTAGAGCTAATTACGGAACTGAGCAAAGCCGCGCAAAAATGGTCAACCATTCCCCAAATTGACGAAGCTGATGGGGAAACGCTGCCGAAAGTGCAGGTTTCCGTTAAACTCACGGCGTTTTATTCGCAGTTTGACCCCCTTGATCCGGAAGGGAGTCAGGCGAAGGTGTGCGATCGCATTCGTACCCTGTTGCGCAAGGCGAAAGAGGTGGGCGCGGCGATTCACTTTGATATGGAACAATATCGCTATAAGGACATGACTTTGGCGATTTTAAAAGCGTTGTTGATGGAGGATGAATTCCGCGATCGCACTGATCTCGGTATGACGATTCAGGGGTATCTCCGGGATTCCGAACGGGATTTAAAAGGTTTAGTAGACTGGGCGAAAACACGGGGCAACCCGATCACGATTCGCCTCGTGAAAGGAGCCTATTGGGATCAAGAAACGATCATCGCGGTGCAAAATGATTGGCCGCAACCCGTGTTTAATCAAAAAGCCGAAACTGATCGCAACTATGAAAGCTTGATGCAAATCTTGCTGGAAAATCACGACTATCTCTACGCCGCGATCGGTTCCCATAATGTGCGCACCCAAGCGCGGGCAATGGCGATCGCGGAAACCCTAAAGATTCCCCGCCGCCGCTTTGAAATGCAGGTACTCTACGGCATGGGCGACCAACTGGCCAAAGCCTTGGTGAAGCGGGGGCATCGGGTGCGGGTCTATGCGCCCTATGGGGAACTGCTGCCGGGAATGTCCTATTTAATCCGCCGTCTGCTCGAAAATACGGCGAATACCTCCTTCCTGCGGCTGAATTCGGAAGATTACCCCGTGGAGGCGTTGATCGCGCCGCCGAAAGTAGAGAGCGATCGCCCCATGATCGCCAAAGCCGCCTATCCCAACGCCCCCGACACCGACTACGCCAACGCAGACTTACGCACCGCCGCGAAAACCGCCCTCGCCCAAGTCCGCGAGCAACTCGGCCAGCGCATTCAGCCCTACATCAACGGCAACTATGTGCAAACCGACACCTATCTCAATTCGGTGAACCCCTCCAACCCCAGCGAATTGGTGGGGAAAGTGGGGCAAATTTCCATGGCGCAAGCCGATGCAGCCCTGGCCGCCGCCAAAGCGGCCTTTCCCCAATGGCGCGATACGCCGGTGCGGGAACGGGCGGGCGTGCTGCGTAAAGCTGCCGAGATTATGGAGCGTCGTCGCCATGAGCTTTCCGGGTGGATCTGCCTGGAAGTGGGTAAAATCCTGCCCCAAGCCGATGCGGAAGTGTCCGAAGCGATCGATTTTTGCCGCTTCTACGCCGATGAGATGGAGCGGCTCGATCAGGGCTTTAGCTACGATTTGGCGGGGGAAACGAACCGCTATCACTACCAACCCCGTGGGATTGCCTTGGTGATTTCGCCCTGGAATTTCCCGATGGCGATCGCCACTGGCATGACCGTCGCCGCCCTGGTTGCTGGTAACTGCACCCTGCTTAAACCCGCCGCTCCTTCTTCCGTGATCGCCGCCAAAATTAGCGAAGTGCTGATCGAAGCGGGCGTTCCGGCGGGGGTCTTCCAATACGTGCCCGGCCCCGGTTCCAGCGTCGGCAATCACATGGTGGCGCACCCCGATGTCCACCTGATCGCCTTCACCGGCTCCCAAGAGGTGGGCTGTCACATCTACGCCGAAGCCGCGAAACTGCAACCCGGTCAAAAACACCTGAAGCGGGTGATTGCAGAGATGGGCGGCAAAAACGCGATCATCATTGATGAAAGTGCCGACCTCGATCAAGCTGTGGCGGGGGTGGTCTCGTCAGCCTTTGGCTATACGGGGCAAAAATGTTCGGCTTGTTCGCGTGCGATCGTGCTGGCTCCAGTGTATGAAGCCTTTTTAGAGCGGCTGGTGGAGGCGGCGAAGTCTCTCAATGTGGGCCCAGCGATCGACCCCAGTACCACCGTCGGCCCGGTGGTGGATGACAAGGCCCAAGCGCGGATTTTGGGCTACATCGAAACGGGCAAACAGGGCGCGGAAATTGCCTTCCAAGGGCCAAAACCGGAGCCGGGCTATTTCGTCCCGCCGACGATTTTCAAGGGGGTGGCTCCGGATGCGGTCATTGCCCAGGAGGAAATTTTCGGCCCTGTGTTGGCGGTGATTCCGGTGAACAGTTTTGACGAGGCGCTGACGGTGGCGAACAACACGAATTTCGCCCTCACGGGTGGGATCTATTCCCGCACGCCGTCCCACATTGAGGCGGCGCGTCAGTCGTTCGAGGTGGGGAATCTGTACATTAACCGCAATATCACGGGTGCGATCGTGGCGCGGCAACCCTTCGGCGGCTTCAAGCTGTCGGGGGTCGGCTCGAAGGCAGGCGGCCCGGATTACCTCCTCCAGTTCCTCGAACCCCGCACGATCACCGAAAACATCCAACGCCAAGGCTTCGCCCCCATCGAAGGCGCAGAATAGGCAACACCAGATCCGCGCTACCCCTCCCACAGTGGAGGGTTGAGCGGAGTCGAAACCCGGCCGCTCTGACTTCGACTCCGCTCAGTCTCCGCTATTTTAAAGATTTACAAACTGGGTTTTGTGTACGTGATAATGGAAGGGTGGGTATATCCCACCCGACGCTCAATTCTTGAAATACTTTTGAAATGTCTCGCAAAAAAAATACGGTCGAAGATTTTGGTGTTGCAGAAATGGTTGCCAATCATCTTCTTTATGATTCATTCTTATATATTCATGAAGCTGCACAGTATGAAGTCGCTGGTGATCTGTTCAGTAAAAAGCTCTCATCAATAGAACCTGATCCTCTATGGAATTCTCCAGAAGCACCAGAAGACCTGTTACTTTGGCTAAAAAATAAAGACGAAATCATAGAAAACGTACTAGATTCGGTGACGACAGAGGAATTAGTAAGAGCATGGGACTCGTCACTAGAACTCGCTATCGAGTCAGGTCAAAAGTTATCAAAAAAAGCACGATTGACATCCACAGTAGACATTGTTCGTTATGCCATAAATCTAACTGTTTGTTTAGAGTCTGTCTTGAACCGCTATCTTTTTTTTCTTAAAGAAACGAATAAGCTTTCTGATGCTCATTACAACTACATAGATCGCTCTGAAATTATGCCTAAACTTCTTTTTTGTTTTAAAGAAGAAATTTTAGAAGAAAAAATTAAAATTGATCGCATTAAACAATTGGTTTCCATGCGAAATAATTCGGTTCACTATCGTATCAGTAGTCCAAAAGCACTACAACCATCTATTGAAGATGTTCTTGGCATATGGAATCAAATTGAAACAATTTTCTTTCTTGTTCCTGGGGAACCCAGTACAGACTATCTTAAATATCTTGTTGGAAAGTTCATAGATCAATGGATAAGTTGATTTTTAGTTCGACTTTCCTGAATTCAATCAATTAAAAATCTTGTTTTTTATTACTACAACAAGAGTAGTAAGGTGGGCATTGCCCACCTTACCGGAGTACAAAATTCACAAATGGAGAGAGATAATGACCCCACAACTTGAAGCTGCTCTTGCAGCCATACAACCCCTTTCAGCCACAGAACGGTTACAGTTACTCCAGATTTTGACGCAGAATATTTCAAGCCCAGAACTTGCCACAGACTTGAATGCTCTCAGTGTTCAATTTTGGCAAGGAAGTTCTCTAGATGAGCTTCGTAAAACTCAGCCTTGCAAAACGTTCAATCATGTCCAAGACTTTACTGCTGATTTTTGGCCGCCAGAAGACACCATTGAGGATTTTCTGACGTTTTTACAGCAACAACGCCAAGACATAAATTAAATCAATCCTCATGGCTCTTCTCCTCATTGATACGGATATCGCTTCCTTTCTTTTTAAAGGCAGTGACTACGCCGATCCCTATCTACCGCTTTTAATGGGTCAGGAATTGTCACTATCCTTTATGACAGTTGCTGAACTTTTTCAATGGGCTATGTTTCGTCAATGGGGCGATCGCCGTACGAGACAGCTAGAGCAATATTTATCGAATTACCTTGTTATTCCTGTTGATCAGTTGTTATGCCGGGAATGGGCGCAGGTTCGTAGCGATCGCCAGAATGTAGGACGGCCGATTTCTCCTCAAGATGCTTGGATTGCAGCAACGGCGTTGCGCCATGACTTACCGCTCATTACGCATAACACAAAGGATTTTCTGGATATTCCGCGTTTACGATTGATTCAACCCTGACCCTGAGGAGGGTTGAGGGGGGTGATCGTTTTTCAAGTGATACGATCGCCCCCATGATCCTATATTTTGGCGCGATCGCTGAGGGCGGCGCGGGCCTGTTCGCGATCGTCGAAATGGATTTTTTCCGTGCCGAGGATTTGATAGTCTTCGTGACCTTTTCCGGCGATTAAGACCCCATCACCGGGTTGAGCGGTGAGGATCGCTTGACGAATGGCAGCAGCGCGATCGCCCTCCACAATCGGCTTCACCTCGGCGGGAATCCCAGCCACCACATCTTTTAAGATCTGCTCCGGGTCTTCGGTGCGGGGATTGTCCGAGGTGACGACGGCGAGATCCGAGAGGTCGGCGGCGATTTTACCCATCAGGGGCCGTTTGGTGCGATCGCGATCGCCCCCACAACCGAACACACAAATCGACCGCCCCGGAATAAAGGGCCGCGCCGCTTTTAACAAATTCTCCAAACTATCGGGGGTGTGGGCATAGTCCACAATCACCGTAATATCCTGATTGGGGCTGATCTGCACCCGCTCCATCCGACCCGGAACCCCCATAAACTCCGGCAACCGTGCCATAATTTGCTCCAACGATATACCTAACTCCAACGCCGCCCCCGTCGCTGCCAACAGGTTCGCCAGATTAAACTGACCCACCAGCGGCGATTGGAATTGCGCCGCACCCTGGGGCGTGTGGATCGTCCCCGTTACCCCCGTCGCGCCATAGTCCAAATCACTCAACCACAGATCCGCCGTGGCATCGCTGACGCTGTAGCTCCAGGCTTTCTCGCCCAACTGTTCTAGCAATCGCTGCCCGTAGGGATCATCCGCATTGACGATCGCCCGCCCCTGCAAATATTCCTCATTAAACAGCAACGCCTTGGCCTGGAAATAGTCTTCCATCGTGCCGTGATAGTCCAAATGATCCTGGGTCAGGTTCGTAAACACCGCCACCCGAAAGGGACAGCCCTTCACCCGGCCCTGATGGAGACCGTGGGAACTGACTTCCATCACGCCGTATTGGCTGCCCGCGTCCCGTGCTTGGGCGAGTTGGGCTTGGAGACCGACGGCGAAGGGGGTGGTGTTGAGGGCGGTTTGTTCGTAGCCGGGCCAACGGACGTAGAGCGTGCCGATTAACGCCGTGGGGGCAGGGTTGAGGAAATATTCGATCAGGTGGGTGGTGGTGGTTTTGCCGTTGGTTCCGGTCACGCCGACGATCGCCATTTGAGTCGCCGGTTTGTCATAAAAGACCGCCGCCACCGTGGCGCATTGATGCACCAGATTCGCAACGGGAATCACGCATTCCCCGGCTTGGGGGGGACATTTGGCCGCCGCTTCGGGCGTGACGATCGCAGCGATCGCGCCTGATGCGATCGCGCCACTCCAAAACTCGCCCCCATCCACTCGCGTCCCCGGCATCCCAATAAATAAATCCCCCGCCTGGCAAGCGTGGGAATTGGTGGAAAGTCCTTTCACCTCTTGAGCGAGGGCGGCATGGTTGGGCAGATCCAACCCCGGCACTTGACTGAGCAATTCACGTAATTTCATTGGCGGCATTCCTCACGGGTAATTAGCGATCGCAACGTCTCTAAAACCGAGCCATCCCAGTTTTTAAAGATTTTTTTATAGTTTTACCGACTTTTGGAGGGTTTGCGCCACCTGTTGCACCGATGCACGGGGCGAAAGGCGCGGAATTTCGATTTCCTGGTCACCCTGGCGATAGGTCAAGACGGGAATGGTGTATTCATACTGAGCAAACCAATCGGGGTTCGTGGTGATGTCCCGCACCTCCAATTCCACCGTAAAAGCGTCGATCTGTTCGAGCTTTTCCTGAAGACCCTCGCAGAGATGACAGCCCGGCTTGCCATAGAGAATCAGGTGCAGAGGAACGGAGAGAGAATGAGAATCCTTTGGGGTGCGATCGTTTTGCCCACGGTCTGCCCAGCGTGAAAACATGATGGTGTTAGGGTGAGGTTTTGTGTGTCTCGTCTCAGAGGGTAGGCAATACCCACCCCGGAAACCTTGGAAGATTGAGGTGTGTTGTGGTGCGATCGCGCTCGGTGATCGGCTAAATCTGTAACCATTGGGCCACGATCGCGGGCAACGGCAGCAGGATTAACACCAACAACGTCAGCGAGGCTAGCCCCAAACCATCGCGGACTTGGTTTAACTCTGTGACATCGTTGAGGGCTGGCTCGTCCATGTTGGGCATGAACAGCAAGAACACGGCCCAGATGATGAATTCCGAGCGCACAAATCCCAACACCAACATGATCAACCGCGCCACTTGGCCGATGCCCATGGCCATTCGTTGGCCGAACATGGCATGAACAATGTGGCCGCCGTCGAGTTGGCCCACGGGCATCAGATTCAAGGCGGTAATGATCACGCCAAGATAACCGGCGACGGCGATGGGATGGAGTTGGATCGCCATCTCTGGGGTGAATTGGCTGCCGAGGGTCAATCGGCTCAAGACACCGAGGAAGAACGAGAAGCGCGGATCGAGGGATTTGAAGTTGAGCAGGCTGGAGGTGTCTTCGAGGGGGACGGGGGTGGAGAGATGCAGCCCCCAGATCAGCAGGGGTAGGGCGATGATGAAGCCGCCGATGGGCCCCGCAAAGGCGATATCAAAGAGGGCGCGACGGTGGGGCATGGGCGATCGCGTCTGAATAAAGGCCCCAAATGTGCCCAGGAAAAAGGGCATCGGGATGAAATAGGGCAGCGTCGTCCGGACGTGATAATACATCGAGGCGGCGTAGTGGCTGAACTCATGCACCGACAGGATCAACAGTAACGGCACACTGTAGGCGAGGCCTTGGAGCAGCAGGCTGGGATCGGCTTGGAATTGTTCGGGGCTGATGTTGGCGAAGTCCATACCCACAACGGTGGTGGTGAACAGGGTAATCAACAGCAGCGCAGCGGCCAGGAACGGCCGTTTTAGGGGTTCGGTGTGGCGTTGGGTTTGGGTTTTGTTCCAGGGGTTGGGGACGAGGGCGAAGAAGGGTTTATTGGGTTGGCCTTCTTGGAAGACGAGGAGAAAGCGATCGCCAAAGGTCGATTCCACATTATCCCGCACCGTCCGATAGGCTTTTTCTGGATTTGTCGTCAATCGGCCCCGACAGAGAATCGCTTGGGGGCGATAGTCCACCGCTTGGAGATAGTACACTCCCCAGGGGAAACAGGTGCGCAAATTCTTTTCTTCTTCGGCGGTTAAGGGGTTGGGGTCTTTGATCTCGGCGAGCTTCGCCAAGGGTGAGGCGGTGTCAGGGTTATTGCCGTCCTGATTGGCCGGGTTGGGGAGAACTTTCCGACCCCGCTGAATCAACCACCAATAGAGAATCGTACAGACCACAAAGGGCAGCAGTGCCACCGCTAAGGGCAACGGCTCATCGTCTCCCATAATCACCATCCACAGGGAGAGACAGACGGGCGGAGCCATCAAGGTCGCCCACAGCAGCCAAACGGGGGTATTCGTAAGCTGCACGACGGTGCGCTTCACGATAAGGTAACTAATAATGCCCAACACAAGGAGCAGAAGTACTTCCACAATTTCCATACAGTATCTAAATCATTACTAGGAGAGTCTATGCAACCGTTGTCGGGACACCACAATCCTGATCCCCCGGTGAAATCGCTGACACCGAACGCGGTGTTACCGGATATCTTTACCCTACCGGTTGATCCCAAGACTGTGGGGAGTGCGGCCTATTTCATTGTAGAAAATAGCGGCCAGAATATTATTGTAGACTGCCCCCTGTGGACGGAGGAACTCGAACAGTTTTTAACGGCGCGGGGTGGGGTGGCGGCGCTGTTCGTGACCCATCGAGATGCGATCGCGCCCTCCCTCGGTCATATCCAGCAACGGTTTCACTGTTCTGTGGTCATCCAAGAACAGGAGGCCTATCTGATTCCGGAGCGATCGGTGACACCGTTTCAGGATAATTATCGCCTCTCTCCGGATCTGCTCGCCATCTGGACACCGGGCTATTCCCCCGGTTCCAGTTGTCTTTATTTTGAGCAGTACGGCGGGGTGTTGTTCACGGGGCGGCATCTCCTGCCGGTGGCAACGGATGCGATCGCACCCCTGCGCCGTCCGAAAACCTTTCACTGGTTCCGTCAGTTGGCCAGCGTGGCGAAGTTGCGCGATCGCTTCACCCCGGAAACCCTGCACTATCTCTGTCCCGGCGCAAATACCCGCTATCTCGGCGAGGCGGGCATCGTTGCCAATGCCTACCCCCATTTGGCCGCCCTGGATTTGGATGATCTACGGCGACAGGTGGCGATCGCGCCATAGCCGCCACGCCATTGAGCCACACAACCCCTCAAAACACACCGGGCACAAAAAAGGATAGGGGGTCGCCCTATCCTCAAGTCCTGTAAGGGGTCTGGGGTTTCAAGGCCTAGGGTTAGGCCTTGAGCGATCGCCCCTACTTCACCGCCAGTTCTTTGTTCGCCTCTTCCGCCGCGAGGAATTTTTCCAATTCCGTCAAGGCATCGGCATCCACCTTCGTTTGCATCGGGCAGAACTTCGGCCCACACATCGAGCAGAATTCAGCCGTTTTGTAGATGTCAGCGGGGAGAGTTTCATCGTGGTATTCGCGGGCGCGTTCCGGGTCGAGGGATAGCTCAAATTGTTTATTCCAATCGAAGTTATACCGCGCCGCCGAGAGTTCATCATCGCGATCGCGCGCCCCCGGACGATGCCGCGCAATATCCGCCGCATGGGCCGCAATCTTATAGGCAATCAGCCCATTACGCACATCCTCCGCATCCGGTAAACCCAAATGCTCTTTGGGCGTGACATAACAAAGCATCGCCGTCCCATACCAGCCCGCCATCGCTGCCCCGATCGCACTCGTAATATGGTCATACCCCGGCGCAATATCCGTCACCAACGGCCCCAGCACATAGAACGGTGCTTCGCTGCACTCCTCCATCTGCTTCTTCACGTTGAACTCGATTTGATCCATCGGCACATGGCCCGGGCCTTCCACCATCACCTGCACATCATGCTCCCACGCCCGGCGGGTCAATTGCCCCAGGGTTTTCAGTTCGGCCAACTGCGCCTCATCGGACGCATCATGGGTACAGCCAGGACGCAAAGAATCCCCCAAACTAAACGACACATCATAACGTTTGAAAATTTCAATGATGTCGTCAAAGTGGGTATAGAGCGGATTTTGCTTATGGTGGTGGAGCATCCAACGGGCGATAATCCCACCGCCCCGCGACACAATCCCCGTCACCCGATTGCGCACCAACGGCAGATGCTCAATCAAGATCCCCGCGTGGATCGTCATGTAGTCTACGCCTTGCTGGGCGTGCTTCTCGATGATGTGGAGAAAGTCTTCCGGGGTGAGGTTTTCAATATTGCCGTGGACGCTTTCGAGGGCTTGATAGATCGGCACTGTCCCGATGGGGACAGGGGATGCATTAATGATCGCCGTGCGAATCGTATCTAGATCGCCGCCGCCGGTCGATAAATCCATCACCGTATCCGCGCCGTATTTCACCGCAAGATGAAGCTTCGCCACTTCATCATCCAGGTTGGAGGTGTTGGGGGATGCGCCGATATTGGCATTAACTTTGCATTTGGTGGCGATCCCAATTCCCATCGGTTCGAGATTCGGGTGATTGATATTCGCGGGGATGATCAGACGACCCCGTGCGACTTCATCCCGGATCAGTTCCGCTGGTAGGTTTTCGCGCTTAGCCACAAAGGCCATCTCTTCCGTGATCATGCCTTGGCGGGCATAGTGCATCTGGGAAACGTTGGCTTGGCCTAGGCGTTTGGCAACCCATTCTGTACGCATATTTGGTTCCTCAAAATTACAGCTTCCCTCCGCTGGTGCTAACCAGTCTCAGGTTCTAAGGGTCTCTCTCAGCTTCATGTTGGGAAGCACCCCTAGCTTGATGAATGATCTTATCACGGGGGTTCGGGTGATGGCGCGATCGCCCCTGGTGCGAGGGAATGAATCGGGGAATTTTGAGGGGGGTTGGTGAGGTTGGGGGAGAGATGGGGCGGGCGATCGCTCGCTCCACCGCCCATGAGAGCGGGAGGGACTGTTGTGTTTAACATTTCCCAACAGTTTGTAACGCGAAGATGAAGAAACGTTGAATTATATGAAAGGGCAATCCCTAGAATGAACGGACTAACTATCCCAAATAGAGGAAAACATTGAGACCGGGAATGGTGCGGGATAATGTCCATAACAGCAGGACAACATACACTAATCCGAGACTCCATTGATACCACACTAAGGCGGAGACTAAGCCGGGTAAATCATGATCGCGCAATCGAATATCATTGAAGCCAAATTTAAGAATATTATTCAAACTAAAATCATAATAATTGAGCCAACCCCAGCGACGATCGCACAAAATGGGCTGGTAGCGATCGCGAAAAAATGGAAACCGGGGGATGATGGGTAAACGGATAATTAAAAGTTGCAATTGGCGCAAACTTCCATCTTCGACGAGATAGGTTTGGTCGAGGGCGTTGTGATACCGACCGCGTTGATAAAGGGGGATAATCAACGCAATGGGAATAGGAATTAAGAAGACACTGAGGCACAGGAGGGTGAAGAGGGGTTGCGCGGCTCGATGCCAAAGAATCAGGAAGCTGAGGGCTGTAATGATCGTGAAGCTACTCCCCATCCAGAGGGCTTCCCAACGGTTGGGTAAGAGGGGGGTGGGACTCTGTCGCCGGACGCGATCGACGATCCACATTGCGATCGCAAAGTAGGCGCAGGTGAGCAAACCGAGGGCAAAAATTAACCCCACATCCGTGCCGTAATTACTCAATAGCAGCAACACACTGAGACCGGCGGCGGTCATCAGTTTGAACCAGTGGCGGGGCAGTTGATACCAGGGTTTGGCGTTGAGTTCAGTGAGGATTTGCTGGATGTGAAGGCGCGATCGCATCACATCTAATTGATTGGCATCGGGGATCTGTTCGAGGCGGCGAAAACTGCGAATTAAGCCGAGTAACAGGGCTTCATTACCGGGTAAGCTGGAGACCCGAATCATGGAGCCAATTTCACCTTTATCACCGAGAATTTTGGCGTTTTCACTATCTAACACCAGACCATCTAATTGGATATTAGTATCGTGGGTAAATTGGGTATTGCTCAGATTCATGATGTCGAGTAATTTCACATCTTTGGCGTTTAAGCCGCCGTCGAATTGACTGCCGCGAAACGTGACAATTTTCTCAAAGGTGGCATCGGAACAGTCCAAGGTATCGGCAAAGAGACTTTTATTAAGTAAAGCGCGATCGCGCCAACGGGTTTGACTGAGATCGCCCCCCTGCTGCCAGCGCGAGCCGAGCCAATTGGTTAGGCCGTTGAAGGTGGTTTTGCTAAATTGGGCGGTATTTTCAAACTGCACTGCGTTGAAGTTTCCCGCTGCGATCGCCGCATTTTGGATCAGGACTGGTGCGAGGAACCAGGCGGCCTCAAAGGTCGCCATTTCTTGAAACTGAGCCGCTTCAAAGTCAGCGCGATCGCCCCACACCGTGCGCGACCAATCGCCCCCCTGTTTAAAAATCGTGCCGTGGGCGTTGAAGGGCCGCAAAAAAATCGCATCGGCAAAGTCCACCCTGCCGCGAAACTCCGTAGCGGTGAGGTGCAAACCCACCCGGATCAGGGTGCGGTAGGGCAGGGCGGCAAAGGATTCGGTAATCGTCGTGTCAGAGTCGAGGGCGGGAAATAGCCGTTCCTGCTCCGGGGGGGTCAATTGACCGCGGAGGGCTTCGGGCGCGAGTTTGACCCTTGTGCCTAACGGGGCGGCTGACCAATCACCATAGACGACGGAATGGCTAAGATCGAGGACGACGGGATGCGGGCGGCGGGTGAGTTTGGGGGCGAGGGGGGTGAAAAATTGCGATCGCTCCTCTTCCGTCGTCAGATCAATCACCAATTGCGTCAGATCAATCCATTCTTGGCCATCGATGACTTGGCTATGGGCGAGGCGATCGGCCAATCGTTCCGGCGTAACCGGGAGACGTTCCGCCGCCGCCGGGCCGCTCATTGCCCACCAGAGCAGCAGCCCCCAACACAGCCCCAGCACCCATTGTTTAATCCGGGCGAGCCTCGCCCTTGCTTCGGTGGTCTGTCCCATGGATTTTGACTAGCGGGGACGGATGGGGAGTTCAATTTGGAAGGTGGTTCCCTGGCCGATGGTGGATTGAATGGCGATCGCGCCGTTATGGGTGGCGACGATTTGGCGACAGAGGTACAGCCCCAAGCCATGGCCGGAACGCTTATGCTTGCCTTGGCGGAAGGGGTCAAAAATGCGCTGTTGATCCGCTGGCGGAATCCCGATGCCTGTATCGGCGATCTCCACCACCACATGATTCGGGACGCTGCTACTCGAATGCACCCACACGGTCACGCCACCATGATCCGTAAATTTAATCCCGTTGCCGATCAGGTTGGTAAATACCCGCTTCAGTTCGAGGCGATCGCCGATAATCTCTTCACTATCCGCCTGCCAATTCACGCTTAAATTCAGCACCTTTTCTTCGGCGAGGGGTCGCAATTCGCGCACCACTTCTTCAATCAATTCACGCAGATTAAACTGAATAAAACTGATAATTTTTCGGCCGACTTCATAGCTGTAAGCTTCAAGGAGATTATTCAGGAGGCGGAGTAGATGTTGATTGCTACTCATAATCGTTGTCATGGCCTCATCCATTTTGGGGGTGACGGGGCCAAAGGTTTCCTTGCGCAGCAGGTCTAACATTCGATCAGCAGCCACGAGGGGGGTGCGCAGATCATGGGTTAAACAATGGACAAAACTTTCGCGCTGTTCAATGCTTTGTTTGAGTCGGAGGAGCGATCGCACCCGCGCCTGAAGTTCTTCGATCTTCACCGGTTTGCGGATGAATTCATCGGCTCCCACATCGAGGCCCTGGACGAGGCTGGGGTGTTCGTGGGCCGTGATCAGCAAGATGGGAATATAGGGCAATTGGGGATGGGTACGAATCCGCCGCGTTACCTCGTAGCCGTCCATTTCCGGCATCATTACATCAAGCAAAATCAGATCCGGGGGGTCTTTTTCAATCTGAGCTAAAGCGGTGGGGCCATTGTCTACTAACATCACATCATGACCCTCTTTTTCAAGGGCTAGCTGCACCAGAAATAAGTTATCCGGTGCGTCGTCCACCGCTAGGATGTAATGTTTTTCAGTCATTGATTTTCAAGGGTTGGGAGTGATGGGGATAGATGACAGAGGGTGAAAACGACAAACGCTCATTGCAAGATTTGTGTGAATGGTCAACATCAAGGGATCGGCAATGATGACAAGACTAGAGTTCGGATTCACTCCAAGCGGTGAGAGATTCAACCGGGGGATCAGGGCGATCGCGGGGTAAATCCACCGTAAAGGTAGACCCTTCTCCCGGTTGACTGGCAATTGTAATCGTGCCGTGCATCATTTGCACCAGCGACTTCACAATTGCTAACCCTAAGCCAGTGCCGGGATGCTTGCGGGTTAAGGTTTGATCCACTTGGCGGAAGGCTTCAAAAATCACCTCATGATCCGCCGCTGCGATGCCGATGCCGGTATCTTGGACTTCGATTTGGAGAATACTGGGGGTTTTATCCCGCAGTGTAACGGTAACCTGGCCGTGATCGGTGAATTTAATCGCGTTGGAGACGAGGTTAATCACCAGTCGCCGCAGACAATTTTGATCGCTGACGATCTGGGGGGTTTGGGTGGTGATGTTGACGTGAAGGGGGAGGTTTTTTTTCTGGGCGAGCGATCGCAACTCGTCCACCGTCCCTTTGAGTAATCGCTCACTATCAAAGGCCTGGAAATTTACATCCCAGTACCCCGCTTCAATTTTCGAGAAATCTAACACCTCATTGAGGAGGGTTAACAGGTTTTGGCTATTGTTGAAAATCCGTTCCACCATATCCACCTGACGCGGCGATAGAGGGCCGTATTGCTGCAACATCAGCATTTGAGAGAAGCCCATAATCGCGTTCATCGGAGTCCGCAATTCATGGGACATCGTGGCTAGAAATTGGGATTTTAACTGTGAGGCTTGCATGAGTGCTTGGTTTTGTTGCTCGATCTGCTCCCGCTGCTGGTTGAGCTGATCGGCCCTCGATTTGAGCACCGCTTCGGCCTGTTTTCGGGGCGTGACATCGTTAATCGCGCCACAGGTTCCGAGGATATGCCCGGCACTGTCTTGGTGCAGTTGAGCATATAATTCCAGCCAGCGAAAATTTCGGTTTTTCGTCGGAAAACGAAACTCGTATGCAAAGGATTCGCGCTCTCGCACGAGGAGGGATTGAAATAAATCCGTGAGGCGATCGCGATCCTCTTGGGTAAAAACATAGTCGAGAAATGAACTGTTGAGGGTTTCCTCGACGGTGTAGCCGGTGATTGCTTTCCAGGGCGAACTGAGGAAAATCCACCGCCCGGTTGTATCGGTTTGGAAAATCACCTCTTCAATACTGGTCAACACCGAATGATACAGGCGGTTAATCGTGTCGAGTTGGACATTGCGCTCATTGACCCGTGATTCTAGTTCCTGGTTGACGCGCAGGATTTCGAGTTCGGTCTGTTTCCGTTCGGTGATGTCTCGCGAAATGGCGATCACCTCGCGGATTGTTGCCCCGTCGGGGGTCAGAATCACCTGGTTGGTGGTTTCAAACCAGATGTAGGTGTTGTCTTTGCGGCGGATGCGGTAGGTGTAGGTGGAGGTTTGGGGGAGGGTGTCGCTGTAGGTGGTGTGGAGGGTGTCGAGGTCTTCGGGGTGGAAGAAGTCGTAAATGGATTGGCCCACGAGTTCAGCGGGTTCATAGCCGAGGAGGGTGAGGCTGGCGGGGGAGGCGTAGAGGTATTGACCTGTGGGGGTGTAGCTGGTGATCAGGTCGCTGGAGCGATCGGTGAGGAGTTGGTAGCGTTCCTCGACGGCTCGCAGCCGGGTTTCCAGTTGGGTGATCCGAGGCACAGGGGTAAAGGTACTGAGCCAGCCGGTGAGGATCTGTTGATCGTTGTAGAGGGGGGCGGCGTGCCAGAGGGTGGTGATGTACTGGTGGCTGGTGTGGTGGCGCAGCCGGAGTTGGCTCTGGTGGGGGGTTTGGGTGTTGAGGGCGTGATGCCAAGCGGTGCGGGCGCGATCGCAGTCTTGGGGATGCACTCCCTGCCACCAGGGTTCTGTGAGCAAATCCGCTTCATGTTGGCCCGTGTAGTCTGTCCATTGCGGATTGCAGGCCGTCACCATTCCCTGTGCATCGGCCAACCACAGTAAATGAGGCAGAGTGCGGAGCAGTTGCTCCACTGAGGTCAAACAGAGAGACGGAGACATAAGAGTTGACAAGGCGTTTCGGGTGAAATCTGGTTCCCATACCCTAGCGGTTTTAGGCAAACCATGACATCTCTCTGGGGAAAGTCGTTAGGCTCCGCCCGTCTCATTCTCTAGATAGAGATACTTTCGGCCGTGGTATGGCTAAAGCGCGGCAGCAACCACTGCACCGCGTCGGGTAAATCCTGGGCCAGATAGTCCGGTTGGGCGTGGTGTTGATAGGTTCCGGACAAAACCTGCGTGCCGTAACCCGTTTGCACGAGAATACCGTGAACGCCGGCATTCCGGGCCAAGTCGATATCCGTGGCTTTGTCGCCCACCATGAAACTCCCGGCAAGATCCAGGTCATGATCCCACGCCGCCGCGACGAGCATCCCGGTGTTGGGTTTGCGCCACGTCCCCCAATAGGCAAACTCTGGGTTGACTCCCCCGGCGGGGGGGCTGAGGTAGGGGCAGTAGTAGAGCGCGTCGAGGTGGGCGTTGGCTTCGGTTTGGAGCAGGGTAACGAGGCGATCGTGGAGGGCTTCGATGTGGGCGATGGGGTAGTAGTCGCGGGCGGGGCCGGCTTGGTTGGAGACGAGACAGCAGAAGATCCCGGCGGTGTTGAGTTGGCGCACGGCTTGGGCCACGCCGGGGATGAGGTCTAGATCCTCGACGCGATGGAGGTAGCCCCGCTCGATGTTGAGCACGCCGTCACGATCGAGAAATACCGCTGGCTTAGGCACTCCACAGGGTCTCCAAAATGGTGACGGGGGCGATGTCGGCGATCGCATCACTGGGGGATTGAATCGCGATCGCTTGGTCACTTTGCGGCAGGAGTTTCGCCGCGTCCGTGGGCCCAAAGAGGGCGATCGTATAGGTTCCCACCGCCACCGAAAGGTGCATCGGCGCACTATCGGTACAGAGCATCAGGTTCGCCCCAGCAATCATCGCCGCGAGTTTCCCGATGTCCGGCGGTGTGGTCACCCGCAGATCCCCCGTCCCTTGAATCATGTCCTGAACCCATTGCCCATCATCGGGGCCTTGGAGCAGGACGATCGGCACATTGGGCTGTTTGGCTTGGATGTCTTGGACGACGTTGAGCCACTGCTGCACCGGATAAATTTTGTTAATGCCTTTGGTGAGGGCTAATTGGCTCGATCCACCGTGGATCATGATGTAGCCACTGTCTTTAAGGTCGAGGCGCTGTTGCTCTGCTTCGGCCCAGTCAATATCAGTTTTGGGCACAGCGACGCTCAGGGGCGGACAGGGGCTTTGGAGGCCGAACCCTTGGACGAGGTCGTGATACATCAAGGCCGCGTATTGCTCCGGTTTGAGGGGAACGGTATCGGTGAGAAACCACGATTTGTCACTGTGGTAGCCGACCCGTTTCGGGATGCCGTTGAGCCAGAGCAACACGCCCACCGCAAGCCGTTGGCCGAGGGCTAGGGCGGCATCGTATTCGCGATCGCGGATAATTCCGAGCAAATTGAGGTAGTCTGCTAGGCCATTCCGGTCTTTGTAGTCAAACAGCAAGACATCATGCACCGAGGGACAGACCCGATAGGCTGATTTGGAGCGAGGCTCTACCAACACATCGATCTCCGCGTTGGGGTAGGCTTGCTTGAGGGTCGCCAAGGTGGGAAAAAACAGGATTTGGTCGCCAATTCCACCAGGAACGAGGGCTAATATTCGCATCTCCACTAAACCGCGCGTATGGGATCGAGTTCAATTTTAACCAAAAATGTCCCCATTCAACGCGAACCGCCCATCCTCATTGATATTAGTCTTAATATCGGTGTCATTGGCCGTCCTGACTTCCTGGCGAGGCGCGATCGCCAGGAATTGAACGCAAAATGATAGACTCTTAGACGCATTCAGACCTGTGGAAACACCCTATGCATCTTTTGATTCCGGCTGCTGGCTTGGGTAAGCGAATGGGGGGCGATCGCAATAAACTCCTCCTCACCCTGTCCCAAAAACCCCTTCTCGCCTGGACTCTCCAAGCCGTCGAACAATCTGAACAAATCACCTGGATCGGCTTGATTGGCCAGCCCCACGACTTCCCCGCCTTTGAGCAAATCCTCGCGGATCTCTACCTCACCAAGCCCGTCCACCTGATCGAAGGCGGCGACACCCGCCAAGCCTCGGTCTACAACGGCCTCCAAGCCTTGCCAGCATCGGCGCAATGGGTCTTGATTCACGATGGGGCGCGGTGTTTGGCTACGCCGGCCTTGTTCGATCGCTGTGCGATCGCCCTGCGCACCTGCCCCGGTCTGATCGCCGCCATCCCCGTCAAAGACACGATCAAAATCGTCAACGCTACCCAGCAGGTCACCCACACCCCCGACCGCAGCACCCTCTGGGCGGCCCAAACCCCCCAAGGCTTCGCCGTCGCCACCCTCAAAGCCTGCCACGATCGCGGCAAATCCCTCGGCTGGGAAGTCACCGATGATGCGGCTCTGTTTGAACAATGCGATCTACCCGTGCAAATCGTGCCAGGGGAAGAAAGTAACCTCAAAATCACTACCCCGATGGACTTAGCGATCGCCGAATTCATCCTCCAACACCGGCAGTCCTAACCCCCCATTTCCCCCGCCGCTGATCGCACTAGTCGAAGAGATTAGGACAAGGGTATGTCTCGAAACAAGGGGCTTAAGCCCCTTGCCTGTCCTAACGATTTCGACCACCCCTTGCCTAGAGAAGGAAGCCCAGCCAAGGCCGCCCCGCGTCTCCCCTGCGCCCCTTAACCCCTTCCCAGAATGGTCACGATTTGATAGCGTACTAAACAGGACTTTTTTAATGCACCTGTCACAAAAAAAAGACTGATATTATTTTTTGATCATCAGGACATCGCAATCTCATTTCCTTGCGGAACGCTCAACCCTGAGCAACAAGGGGCTTAACCCCCTGATCGATTCCAATCTTTGAAGTGGGAGCGCGATCCATGGGCAAGACGTAGCCCATTGGGTGAGGTGAACCCTGGCCGAGTCCCGTCCGGCATCACCGCTTAAACCCAAAATTCCATGTTATGCAACAGGGAAAACGTCACCGGCATTCTTAACCTCAATCCATTGCTGTACTGGGAGATCTCAACTCATGGCTATCCTGTTCCAATTTGCCTTACTCGCCTTAGTCGCTCTGTCTTTCCTGATGGTTGTCGGCGTTCCCGTCGCCTATGCCACCCCCCAAAACTGGGATCAATCCAAACAGTTGATCTATCTCAGTTCCGGTCTGTGGCTGATCTTGGTGGTTGTCGTGGGTGTTCTTAACTTTTTTGTGGTGTAGTTGATTCCCCCGATTGATTGCCCCGCAGCAGGAAGAGGTGATGCCTGATCGTTCATTTCTTCCTGCTCTGTCATCTCTATTTACTGTTCCTTTACTCAAAGTTCATGGCTGTATTTGAAGGCAACTTTACAACGGAGCCGGGTTCGCTCCGCATTGCGATCGTGATTGGTCGCTTTAACGATATGGTGACCAGTAAACTGCTGGCCGGTTGCCAAGACTGTCTTCAGCGTCACGGCGTTGATGCGAATCCCCACGGCTCAGAAACGGATTATTTTTGGGTGCCGGGGAGTTTTGAGATTGCGATGGTGGCGCGTCAGGTGGCAGCGTCGCGGCGTTACCATGCGGTGATTTGCCTGGGGGCGGTGATTCGGGGCGATACGCCGCATTTTGACTATGTGGCGGGGGAAGCGGCGAAGGGGATCGCGGCGGCTAGTTTTCAAACGGGTGTGCCGGTTATTTTTGGCATTCTCACGACGGATACGATGCCCCAAGCGTTGGAACGGGCTGGGATTAAGAGTAATTTAGGCTGGAACTACGCGATGAGTGCGCTGGAGATGGCAAGTTTGATGCGTCAAATTCAGCAGAATGGCGCGGGGTTTGAGTTGCCGACGGCGTTGCCAGTGGCGGCGACGGATGTGGTTTAGGTCTGTGGGGGGCTGATGGGTTGAGGGTTATCAACTTTTTTGAGTTTCTATCTTGACATTCGCTCCGATTTTTTCCATACTGGTAAAAGTCTGAATTAAATAAATTGCGGGTATAGCTCAGTGGTAGAGCGTCACCTTGCCAAGGTGAATGTCGCGCGTTCGAATCGCGTTACCCGCTTAAGATCAAAAGGAGAGCTAACGAGGCTCTCTTTTTTAGTATGATGCGATCGCAGTCGCATTCAGGTTCAGGGGGACTGCGGACGTTATTTCCCACGGAAGACAGTACAGTGAAGGAACTGGGGGAAATTGGCTAGGTCGTATGAATCAAGATCGTTATCGAAAAACGGGGTCTAAGACCCCGTTTTTCTAGGACGGCTTTTGGTGGGTTGTCTATTGATACCTACATCTGCTACTGTTTTCAGGAACAGGAAAAGGTAAACAACCTGTCTAAAAACCTAGTTGTCTAACGGCAGAACACTGAACCTTGACAATTGAATCTATGCGGTTCTGCTGCACAGTTCTAGTTTTCCCCAGCAGTGGGTAAAAGATTCATGGGAGCTAGACAACCAGTTTTTGAAACAAATTGTTTCAGTTCAAAAAAGGACTCGCAGTAATGCGAATAGGGTAGGGCATACC
>NZ_JAQMTY010000028.1 GCF_028330765.1 Spirulina subsalsa CS-330
CCGCTGGGCTAGCGGGGATAGTCTGTGGAGCGAACGTAAGACCATAAACTCCTTGCGGGTGGAGGCTGTTGCTATGAAGCAGAAACCTAAGATGTGAATCTTAGGAATCACTGTGGCTTTAGCCCGGTGAGGATGTCAATTTAGTTGCGATCGCATTGAGCCTGAGATTCTGTCACTACAGCGATAGTGGCTTACAGCGATCGCACCCTACAGCGATCGCGCAAAATCCAAATATTGCCGACAGACTCCGAGATAATCCAGGGCTTGGGCGCGGGCTTGGCCTTTGGGGCGATAGGGTTGGTAAATGTCAGGATTAACGAGGACATCGCGGAGGGTTTTCGTTAAAGCGGCCTGATTCCCCATCGGAACCAGTAACCCCGCCTCGCCGTAGTCGATTAACTCCTTCGCGCCGCCGGGGGCATCGGTGGTTAAGACCAGGGAACCACAGGCCAGGGCTTCGGAGAGGGCGAGGGGGCAACCTTCCCAAGCGGAGGCGAGGACGAAGAGATCGCAGGCTTGCATGTAGGGGTAGGGGTTGGCGGTGAATCCGGCGAGATCAACGCGATCGCGCACTCCCAATTGTTCGCAAAGTTGGGTTAACTCGCCCCGTAATTGTCCTTCGCCGAAGATGAGTAACCGGGCGGGAAGGTCGGGGGTAGCGGCAGCAAAGGCGCGGATCAGCAAATCCAGTTGTTTTTGTTTGGCAAGCCGGGCAACGGTGAGGATGACGGGCTGATCTTTGGGGGTGAACCAGGGGTGGCGCGGGGTCTGTTGGGCTTGGGTTTGGACGCGGTGGAGGTGGATGGGGTTGGCGATCGCAATTTTCGGAATGTTGGGATCAATTCGGAGCGTGTCGCGTAGATCCGTGAGGGTATCTGTACAGACGGCGATCAAACCTGCCGCAAAGGGGTAGGTGTGGCGCATCAAAAACGGCATCAACTGCATCCGCCGTTCCCGGTTCAGTTCGATGCCGGATTCGAGGCTGATGATGTTGTGTTCGGTGATGATGACGCGGGTGGGCACGAAGGCGAGGAGCTTGGCCCAGACGGCGACGACGTTGAAATACCACGGCATCGAAATCAGCACATCGGGCCGGGCCCGGCGCAAATAGTTCCGCAGCGCCCCGATGGCAGCGATCGCCCTCGGCACATCCAACGACACCACATTCACATCGGGATAGCGGGCCTTTTCCTCGGCGGTGGCACGCAGAACGACCAAATCACAGGGGTAGCCTAATTCCGTGAAACCCCGCACCAGGGTTGTCCCCAGATTTGTAAACGCTCCCCCTTCGATGCCGTGGGTGAAAATCGCGAGTCGTTTGATGCTCATGCCGAATCCCCTGCGCGATCGCAAGCATAGCCGAGGGTTTGGAAAATGGTGGCGGCGAAACGGTCGGCGCGGTTGAGGTCGGCGAAGGCTTGCATTTGATCGCGATCGCCCACTGGATTCGGGTCTTGGTTTAAAAAGGTACGGAATCCCGCCGCGATCGCCTCTGGTTGCGTCGAATCCACCGCCAACCCCAACCGATAGCGCCGCACCAATTCCCCCATCAACCCATAATCTGAACTCAACACCGGCCGCTGCACCATCGCCGCCCAGACTAAAATCCCACTCATCCCCACATGACGCTGATAGGGAGCCAAAATCACATCCGCGCTCTGTAAATACCCCTGCAACTCATCAAAGGGTAAAAAGCGATAATCCCCGACAATTTGCACCATCGGTTTTGCGGCGCAAACTTCGGCAATTTTCGCCTGCAATACCGTTGCATCCTCGACACTCGCCTCCCCCGCGAAGATCAGGGTAATCCGCTCACAGTCTTGATCGGAGAGTTGCAACAGGGCTGCAAGGAGTGGAAAAATACCTTTCCGACTCGTTAACGCCCCAAAGAGCAAAAAGACGCACCGTTGCGGATCAATTGCCAAGTTTTCCAGGAGTTGCGATCGCGTCAGATCCGAAGGGGGCAAGGGTTGAACCGGGTCAGCGAGGGGAACGATTTGGGTTTTGGGATTAAACCGATTCAGGCCGTCCACGGCATAGCGATCCAATGAAAAGAGAGTTTCTAGGCGAGGATGGCGCAACACCCGACTGAGAAGGATTTTTTCGCGCCATTCTTGCACTGTGGCTTTTGGGCTGGGGATGTAGCCGGAAAAGGTGCGGTAGTGAAAGGTGGGGCGAAAGTAGATGCCAGAGACGGGAACCGGGGCGGTTTTGCCAAAAAAGAGGGGCAAGATGCAGGTGTCGAAGTAGAGAATTAAGCAGTGATCGGGCTGGAGGCGATCGCAATAGTTCACCAGCAGTTGCCATTCATCAAAATTGCGTTTGGCCCTTGTCCAGCCGTTGGTGCGGGGGCTGAGGCTGGCTTCTTCGGCAGCGGTGATCGGGTGAAAGTGAATCCGGTCAGGGGCGAGGGATTGGGCGAGGGCGATCGTCTCTGGGTGTACCTCCGGAAAGCGCGACGACACGACAAAATCGAGATCACCGGGTAATCGCTGCTGATGCCAATAGTTGATCAGCGTTTCCATATAGGAGGGATGATGACCAAAAACTGACAGGTCAAAGAGCATGAGGCGGGGGGCCGGTTTCATATCACTCACAGCAACCAAAACCAACAACAGGGGATGAATCGTGCCTATGTCATACCATACTCGATTCTCGCTGTGCCGAGGATTTATAGCAGTGGACAAATTTGTTAGGACAGGCAAGGGGCTTAAGCCCCTTGTTCCAGAGTAAATGTCTTAACTGCCCTGGCTAGTGCTATAAATCCCTATGCCGAACCCGTGCCAACGGGTTTTCGTTCTGAGCCAAGAACTTCAGTTCTGGGCGGTGGGGGGTTGGCGATTGGGGGGGATGGGCGGTGGATTGGTAGGTGTTCGGGCGATCGCAGGCGTTAACCTTGCGGGCAATTTTTAGGGGGAATGGGGGCGTGAGTACGGTAAACACTACCCCGAAACGAGTTGCCAGGGGATCACGCCGTTCGTTAAATTAGCACTCGTGTGGTGAGAGTGCTAACGCTAAACACAACCACCCCACACCTCAACTATCTCAATCTCTTATGGAGGCTTTTACATGGCTGCTTTAACCATCAATGTTTCTACTGTTAATCCTTTGGGCGATCGCGTTTTCATCAAAGTTAGCCCCAGCGAAGAACAAACCTCTGGCGGTATTTATCTCCCCGACACCGCCAAAGAGAAGCCCCAAGTGGGAACCGTTGCCGCTGTGGGCCCCGGCAAATTGGACAAAGATGGGAACCGCGTTGCAGTGGAAGTGAAAGTGGGTGATAGCGTCCTCTACTCCAAATACGCTGGCACTGACATCAAACTCAACGGCGAAGAATACGTGCTGTTGTCGGAAAAAGACATCCTCGCTTCGGTTGCGTAAGCTTTTCTCTTCAGCAATTTCTACCGACTTCAACAACACTTACAAGGATTTAGAGCACTATGGCTAAGAGCATCATTTACAACGAAGAAGCGCGTCGCGCTCTCGAAAAAGGCATTGACCTGTTGGCGGAAGCCGTGGCCGTCACCCTCGGCCCCAAAGGCCGCAACGTGGTTCTCGAAAAGAAATTTGGCGCACCTCAAATCGTCAATGACGGGATCACGATCGCGAAAGAAATTGAACTCGAAGACCACATCGAAAACACCGGGGTCTCCTTGATTCGTCAAGCCGCCTCGAAAACCAATGATGTCGCCGGGGACGGAACCACCACCGCCACCGTTTTGGCCCATGCCATGGTCAAAGAAGGCCTGCGCAACGTGGCCGCTGGTGCTAACCCCATCGCCCTCAAACGCGGTGTGGATCGGGCTACGGAATTCCTCGTCGGTCGGATTAAGGATCAAGCTCGTGAAATTTCGGACACGAAAGCGATCGCGCAAGTGGGTTCCATCTCCGCCGGGAACGATGAAGAAGTGGGCGAAATGATTGCCCAAGCCATGGAAAAAGTGGGTAAAGAGGGCGTGATTTCCCTCGAAGAAGGCAAATCGATGATCACCGAACTGGAGATCACCGAAGGGATGCGCTTTGACAAAGGCTACATTTCCCCCTACTTCGTCACCGACACCGAACGCATGGAAGCGGTGCTCGAAGACCCCTACATCTTGATCACCGATAAAAAAATCGCCCTGGTTCAAGACCTCGTCCCCGTCCTCGAACAGGTGGCCCGCTCCGGCAAGCCCCTGATGATCGTTGCTGAAGACATCGAGAAAGAAGCCCTCGCCACCTTGGTTGTGAACCGTCTGCGCGGTATCCTCAACGTGGCTGCGGTGAAAGCGCCTGGGTTTGGCGATCGCCGGAAACAAATGCTCGAAGATATCGCCGTCCTCACCGGCGGAACCCTGATCACCGAAGATGCGGGACTCAAACTCGATGCCACCAAGCTCGAAATGCTCGGCACTTCCCGCCGTGTCACGATCACCAAAGAAACCACCACC
This sequence comes from Spirulina subsalsa CS-330, assembly GCF_028330765.1. GTDB lineage: Bacteria > Cyanobacteriota > Cyanobacteriia > Cyanobacteriales > Spirulinaceae > Spirulina > Spirulina subsalsa_A. The sequence goes on from NZ_JAQMTY010000028.1 coordinate 4,431, forward strand.
ATCGTCGCCGACGGCAACGAAGCCGCAGTGAAAACCCGCTGCGACCAAATTCGCCGCCAAATCGAGGAAACTGAATCCTCCTACGATAAAGAAAAACTCCAAGAGCGTCTCGCCAAACTCTCCGGTGGTGTGGCTGTGGTCAAAGTCGGTGCTGCCACGGAAACCGAAATGAAAGACCGCAAGCTGCGTCTCGAAGATGCGATCAACGCCACCAAAGCCGCTGTGGAAGAAGGCATCGTCCCCGGTGGTGGGACAACCCTCGCCCACCTCGCCCCCCAACTCGAAACCTGGGCCACGGAAACCCTGAAAAATGAAGAGTTGACCGGTGCGATGCTCGTGGCGCGTGCCCTCCTCGCTCCCCTGAAGCGGATCGCTGAAAATGCCGGTCAAAACGGTGCAGTGATCGCCGAGCGGGTGAAGGAAAAAGACTTCAACGTGGGCTACAACGCTGCCACGGGTGAGTTTGTCGATATGTTCGAGGCGGGTGTGGTTGACCCGGCGAAAGTGACCCGCAGTGCGCTGCAAAACGCGGCTTCCATCGCGGGCATGGTCTTGACCACCGAGTGCATCGTTGTGGACAAGCCGGAAAAAGAAAAAGCAGCGGCAGGCCCCGGCGGCGGTGACTTCGATTACTAAACCGTAAGGTCTGCGGGAGTGCGATCGCCGTTGCGGTGTTCGTTCTCCTCTAATGAATTGACATACTCCCCCGTTAATTGCTAAAGCAATCTAACGGGGGATTCTTAGATTCACACCTAAGAGTTTCTGCTTCACAGATTGGTAACTAGGCAAAGCCCCCGTCCCATCATCTCCACAGACATTTTCAGATACGCCA
>NZ_JAQMTY010000029.1 GCF_028330765.1 Spirulina subsalsa CS-330
CAGGATAAATCAATGGCGTTAGTCGTTGAGCCTAGCAACCCTCTGCAACTCTCGTTGTTTGAGTGGATAAATGGTCAGGTAACTGGCTGTTCAGAATCTCCCACTATAGCCCGTAGGGTTTAGTGGGGGAGTATGTCAACTCGCTCAAACGGCCCTCGCGCCGCTGGTGCTCCAAGGTGCGATCGTCACTCTGATCGCCCTCAACCGTCGCTTTGGGGGCGTGCAACCCCTCACCGCGCCCGTGGAAAACAACAGCCAAGCCTATATCAACGCGCTGGCCTCGGTCTTAGCCAAAGCGGAACAACACCATTTTGTCCTGCAACTCCTCAGTGCGGAAAAACAACGCCAATTACAACATCAGCTTGGCTTAGGGAGTACGTTACTCGCCCCCGATGATCTCCGAGCGGCTTGGGTGGAACGGGGGCGATCGCTCCGTGACCTCAACCGCGTCCTCCATCTACAAACGAAATCCCGCCTCAGCAAAGGGGAACTACAGCAATGGCTCCAACAGTGGGAGGCGATCGCGTCCCAAAGCCGCAACAGCGAGAAGGTGACCCGTTGAGCCGTCAGACAGCGCGATCGCTCCTGTTGTCAGTTGTTCGATCAGGTTAGAAAGCATAGGTTAGAGACTGCGATCGCTCCTTGGGCTAAGCGAACAATCGCATCTGACAAATCATCCTGCACTCTGACCATGAGCATCCCATGGTATTGTTCGATGCCGTAGGTGATTTCGATGTCCTGTAAGCAGAATTCTTGTTTTTTTGAGAGGTGTTGGCTCACGGTTTGCAGATCCAACCATCGCAGGGTTTCACCCAAATCTGTGAGGGTTTGGGTTTCTAGTTTGAGAAATAGGTCAATCACATCCCCGTCATGATAGAGGTAAGGTGTCCGAATCCGCACAAAACCATTCACCTCAGAACAGGTGTAGAGTTGACCGATGGTGTCTGCAATAGTTTGGCAGGGTGTAGTGGTGTTCATAGGAACAGGTCAAGCTGGGTTGGTGGGGGGGTGTCCATGCTTCCATTATGGTGAATTTTCGCCTCTTGGCAGAATTGTTCCCAAACCCGCACCGGCTCGGTGGCAGGGGCCGTGATGTCCGGGGGAATGTAGGCCTCTTTATCCCGGAGAGATTCACGCCAGCGGTGTTTGTGCTTCTCACCGACTCGCTGCCCATTAGGGTTACGATGGTCTTTGCCCAAGTCGAGGCCGTAAATGCGCCCTACGGTGCGATGAATGATGTGGTAGGAGAGGGCAACAATGATCGGGTTGTAGCTGCCTTTGAGGAACAGAGGATAACCAGCGGGGCTAAGGATTTCGACGCGGAAACCTGACCGGGGCGATCGCTCTTGTGTCCAAGTGATATCGCCATCGATCACTTTTGCGGGATCGTTGATCAGGGTTTCAAATTCGGCTTGGGTGAGCATAATCGCTCTTTCCTGTTAAACGTGAGATGGACGAATCTCAGCCAATTACAATACCTGAGCGCGGAGCCAAGCCACGGGTAAATAAAGCAACTTGCGCCGTTTGGGAACAAAGGCCCGCTTGTTAAACACGTCGTAATCGTTCTGCTCAATGACATTGAGAATGCCTTGGTAGAGCATCAACGCCGACCATACCGGCCACCGGGCATCGGGGTTTAAATCCCGAATGCCATCTTCGGCACAGCGATAAAATTCACGGGCGCGGCGGATTTCAAACTTCATCAGCGATCGCCACCGCTCATCCACCACACTGTTAAACAGATCCTTTTCCGTGTAGTCAAAACGATGCAAATCCGCCAAGGGTAGATAGATCCGGCCCCGTCCGGTATCCTCACCCACATCGCGCAAAATATTCGTCAGTTGATTGGCAATCCCCAGATCCACCGCTGCTTCCAAAGTCTGGGCATGGTTTGCCAACTGCCACGGACTCGCCGACGGCGGCTCCGCAAACCCCAACACCGGACTGGTCATCAACCCCACTGTCCCCGCCACGCGATAACAGTAGAGCTTCAGTTCTTCAAAGGTGTCGTAGCGACTGCGGTAAAGATCCATCCGTTGACCGGCGATCATGTCTCGGAAGGGATCAATGGGAATCGGGAACCGTTCGAGGGTATCGACTAGGGCTACATCCGCATCATCTTGGGGATGACCCGCAAACACCGCTTCGAGGTGGTTTTCCCACGCATCCAGAGTTTCGGGGGTGGTGGTGTAGGCTTTGGGGCCGTCCACGAGTTCATCCGTGCGGCGACACCATTCATAAATTGCCCAGATCGCTTGGCGCTTCTCTGGGGGCATCAACAACGTTCCCATATAGAACGTTTTGGAGTAGTGGGCGGTAATTTGCCGACAGTACTCATACGACTCTGCGGCAGAGACGAGGGTTTTGGGGGGGTGGTGGTGAGGTTTAGGCAGTTGCAGCATTCAATCCGGGCTGAAACGCGATGGGAGGGCAAGAATAAGCCATTAGGTTAGCATTGTCCCATTGGACTGGTGTCTTGAGTAGCCTAATTTAAGAGGTTACTAGGGCAGGGGGGGTTGGTGTGAACGAGGACGCATCGCGCTGAATGGCTTGGGCGGCCCGTTTACCGGACAATACCGCGCCTTCCATACTGCCGAGAAACTCTTGCATGGTATAGCTTCCGGCGAGGTAGAAGTTGGCGATGGGGCTGCTCTGGTCGGGTCGGTAGGCTTGACAGCCGGGAACCGCTTTGTACACAGAGCGGGGGGTTTTAACGACTTTGGATTTGAGCAGTTGGGCGGGGTTATCTCCCTCAAAGTGATGGGGGAAAAGCTTTTTCAGTTCAACGAGGGTGGCGGTGAGGATTTCCTCGTCGGATTTACTGATCCACTGGGCAGCCGGGGCGAGGACGAATTCGAGCATGGAGCGATCGCTCTCGTAGCCCCGACAGGTGTTGCTCATGTCCGCGTAGACGCTGAGGAGGTCAGAACGGGAAAAGAGCAGTTGGTCAATGTCGGTGAGTTTGCGATCGAACCAGAGGTGAATGTTGATCACCGGCACGCCTTCGAGGTTGGCCAGTTTTTGGAAATAGTCAATGTCGCGCCAGGGTTGCGGAATCAGGGTTTTCAGCGGATCAACCGAGAGCGCCGACACGTAGGCATCAGCGGTAATCACCTGATCCGGTGCGCCGTTGTGGCCCCGCATCACGAAGCTTTGCACGGTGTTGTCGGGGTTGAGGGTGATTTCCTTGAGGGACGTGTTGAGGTGAACTTCGCCGCCCCGGGCGGTGATGTAGTCCACCATCGGCTGACAGAGGCGTTCAGTGGGGGAACCATCGAGGAAGGCGACTTTGGAGCCGTAGCGTTCTTGTAAAAAGCGATTCAGGGCGGTAAGGGGGACAGTGGCGGAGACTTCGTTGGGGTTGATGAAGGTGAGGGCTTTGGAGGCGGCGATAAAAATATCGCTATTGACTTTCTCATCCACCCCTTGGCGTTCGAGCCATTCGAGGAGGCTGTACTCGTCCATGTTTTCCACATATTGCTGCCCCCGCACGATCGCAGGCCACAGCCCCCACGCGAAGCGGAGTTTTTGCTCCCAGGTGAGCATGTCATTGTTGCGGAGGATGGAAAGAATGACATTCACCGGGGCGGGGAGATCGGGTACGTCAAACCGGGAGTAAGTGCCGGGTTTTTCGGGTTGGTTAAAAATGAGGGTGTGCTCTTTCCATTGCAAGCGGTCTTCGATGCCGAGTTCGGCGAAGAGTTGCAGCATGTTGGGATAGGCTCCAAAAAACACATGGAGGCCGGTTTCATACCAGTCCCCGTCTTCGTCTTGCCAGGCGGCGACGAGTCCCCCTAAAACATCACGGCGTTCCAAGACGATGGGGGTATGACCCGCATCGACCAGATACTTGGCGCAGGCTAACCCTGCTAATCCGGCTCCGGCGATCGCAACTTGCATTGAAAAACTCTCAATCCTTAAGATTTGTTTACAATTTAGCTCTTTGGTTATTATACGTTGCGATTCGTTACATTATCGCGTTTTCAGCGACGATTGCGGCCGAAACCCAAATTTTAGGGTCTGGGAAGTCGGTCGGCTATAATCTCTAGCAAGCGAATATCTGTCCAGTCGCTCGCATCTACACAGTCTTTAACAGTCAGGCAGTCTTGGTCTAGCGTGCTTGCTATTCCTCATGATTCAGGGATTTGAAACATTCGAGAGGGTCAGCCAGGGTGGGAAGGAAGAGAATCTACCCGTTTGGCTCAGGGTCGCATTGCATGGAATAAACGATAACTAGCAGAGTATGATTCGCGACGGTGGACGATTTTGGGCGAGGCGACGCAATGTGGCGATCGCAATCCTAACCATGGGGTGCTGGGGGGCGATCGCTGCCCTCAGTGGTCTGGGCAATCGTGGGCGATGGAGTCAGGCGGCGGAAATTCAGAACACCGCCACCGCCGATGGGGATAATCTGCCCAGTGTCATCACCTCCAACTCCACCACCTTCACCGCTGAACCCGCCAAACTCGAACTGATTAAAACCGCCGATCGGGCTGCCGCTGAACCCGGTGATACTGCCGTGTATCGCTTGGTGTTGCGCAATACTGGCTCATCGACGGCGGATCAAATTGTCTTAACCGATCAACTGCCCTTGGGGATTAATTTTCTCCCGGCATCGGTGCAAACGGTTCTCACCCGTGACGGTCAAAATCAAGCCGTTACCCCCACGATCACGACCAATCAGCGCGAAGTGACGATCCGTTATCCCGAACTCAAAGCAGGCGAAACCCTGACCATCATCTACGCGGCGGTGTTAACCCCCGATTCCATCCGGGGGACGGGGCGCAATGTGGCCCAAGAAGCGCGGAGTAATGTGGCGAGCTATGTGATGGCGATTCGACCGGGGATTTTGTCGGACTGTGGCACGTTGATCGGGCGGGTGTTTGAAGACCTCAATTTTGATGGGGAACAGCAACCGGGAGAACCGGGAATTCCCAATGCGGTGATTTTTCTGGACAACGGCAATCGGATTACCACTGACCCCGATGGCCTGTTTTCGATGGCAAATGTGTTGGCGGGCGATCGCATGGGAACTCTGGATGTAACCAGTGTGCCGGGCTATACGATCGCTCCGAATCGGTATTTTATTGAGCGCAATAGTTTAGCGCGGCTCGTGCGTCTTGAACCGGGTGGGTTGGCACGGATGAATTTTGGTGTGACACCTCTTGCAGAATCCGAAGGGTCATGAAGTCAACAAATCCGTCGATTAATCTCTCGCTCTTTTGCCTTACTTACACGCTGCCCGTGGTGATTCTGGGGGGTGTGATCGCGCCTGCCCAGGCCCAAGATCATCCCCCGGCGGCGGAAAAATCCACTGAGAAAACAATTTCCACGCCCCCGCCTGCGCCTGAGCTGCAAGCACCGCCGCCGCCACCACCTGTGGCTGTCACTCCACCGCCATCGCCTGCACCGAAACCCGTTGTAGCCACTCCGCCACCACCACCACCACCGCCTGCACCAGCACCAGCGGCAAACGTGACAAATCCGCCGCCCGCATCAACAGAAACGGCGGCAGGGGAAGACAGATCGGGGCGCGATCGCGCATCCGAAGCAGTTGCCGCACCGACCCCAAGCGATGCGACTGCGACAGAGGCAGCGGCCCAGCAGGCCCCTGATCCTCAGCCGATCACCCCTTCCTTCAACGCGGCTGCGACCGATCCGGAACCGGCCGCGAGTTTTTCGCCAGACGCGGCAACGCTGCCCCCGCCCTCTGGATCAGATACGCCCCCAATGGCTGCACCATTGGACGCACAACCCAGAGCCGCCGCGCTCCCATCCTCCACCCCTCAGCCTCCGGTTCCGGCCTGGATGGAGGTGAGTTTTTGGGGCGATCGCCTCACGGCAATGCCTGCGGATCTGAGTCCTAGCGAACGGCGAGAACTCGAAGCCTTGCGGGCTGAACTGGGGCCCTTGCTCAACGCTCCCGTTGCGTCAGAAGTTGCCCCAGCGTCGGAGTCAATTGCTCCGAGTGCCACGGCTTCGCGATCGCGTTTGGATCGCTCCTCGATCGCAACCCCGTCAGAACCAACGCCGACCCTGACAATCCTGCCAGAGGAGGAACTGATCCCCTTACAGTTTCCCTGGGCTAGGGCGGCATCAACCCCCACTCCAACGGCTCCCCCCACGGAGAACGCCGCGCCTGAATTTGATCCTGAAGCGGGAGAGCAACGGATTGATGCGGGAGTGAGTGCGATCGCCTCCGGCTTAATCGCTGCGGAAACCTTCAGTTTTTGGACCACCAAAGCCAAAACCAAGCAAATCACCCCCAATCCGGCAGAGGTAGATCGCGAATTTGAGATCACGATCCCCAACCCTGATCCTGACGCAACCGATACAAGCCCCCTGGATGACCTCGATACCGGTGATCCGATCCCGGTCAATCCGTCGCCGCTGAATCCTGACGCGAATTCCGATCCGGTGGGGGATCTGTTCCAGGGGTTGCAATTGGCCATTTTTGCCGTGGGCAATCCGATTATTCCCGCCGATGGTCGGTCTACGCTGCCCCTCGAAGGGACGATCACCACGGCAACCGGGGAACGCTTCACCGAGTCGCTTACGGTGACCTTGACGACGAGTGCCGGGGAATTTGTGGGCGGTGATTTTGATGAGGATGCGCCGGGGTTTCAAGTGGAAGCCGTGGATGGCAATTTTAAGGCGTTGCTGCGTTCGACCTTGGAGACGCAACGGGTGCAAATCCGGGCGGCGGTGTTGGATCTCGTCGAGCAGTTGGGAGGCGAAACGGAGCGAGATCGCACCTCGGCCGAATTACCCCTCGTGCCGGAATCGGAACCCCCAGTCCTTGAGGCCTATACCCAAGCCCAATTCACCACAAATCTACGACCCTCGTTGGTGTCGGGGGTGGTGAGTTTTCGCGTGGGGCCCAGGGCAACGAATTTTTGGGGCAGTCGGCGGGACTTCCTCCACCCGGATTATCTAGAAGATGTGACGGTGGATGTGGATGCGTCGGTGTTTGCGATCGGGCGCAGTGGGGATTGGTTGTTTACCGGCGCGATGAATAGCGATCGCCCCCTGAACGAAACCTGTGACGGCATTTCCCGCCTCTTCCGTGGGCCGCAACATTGCGAGCAGGATTATCCCGTCTATGGCGACAGTTCCACCGTGGACTACCTCACCCCCTCCATGGACAACTACTATCTGCGCCTTGAGCGCACCCCCGACATCCCCGGAGCCGAACCGGATTATCTGATGTGGGGCGATTACAGCACATCAGAATTCGCCCGCAACTCCCAAACCTTCACCGCCAACACCCGCCAACTCAACGGCTTTAAGGGAAATTACAACTTTGGCCAGGTGCAAATTTCTGGCTTTTATAGTGGCAATGTCAACGGGTTTCAGCGCGACACGATCGCACCCGACGGCACGAGCGGCTACTATTTCCTCTCCCACCGCCTTGTGATCCCCGGCAGTGAGAATATTTTTATTGAACAGGCTTCTCTCGAACAACCGGGCTTAGTGCAAGAACGCCAAGCGATGCAGCGCGGGCCCGATTATGAAATCGACTACGATCGCGGCACGATCCTCTTTCGTCGTCCCATCGAACGCCTCAATAGTGACCTATTTGGCGATGATCTATTGCAGCAAATCGTTGTCACCTACCAATACGAAGGCACGGAAGACGAAAACACGAATATTTTTGCCGGTCGTGCCCAGTACAATTTTTCCCGCGACTATAGCCGCCCCAGTTGGCTGGCGACGAGTTATTGGCAAGAGGATATGGGCGATCGCGAATTTGAACTCTACGGCGCGGATCTGAATCTTCCCCTCGGCAAAGATGGCAGCCTGATCGCGGAATACGCCTACAGTGATGTCACCATCGGCACGAGCCAAGTCACCGGAGCCGCCTACCGCCTCAAACTCAGCAAAAAAATTAACGACCCCCTCACCGTCAACGCCCATTACCATTCCGTCGAGCGCGGCTTTGCCAACGAAGCCACCACCTCCTTTCAACCGGGCCAAACCCGCTACGGCCTTGGCCTCACCGCTCGCCTCGACGACACCACCGGCGCAACGGTCAGTTACGACTACGAAGCCAACTTTGGTACATCATTGGCGATCGCAGACAACCTCGACCTCTTCGACAGCAACACCATCACCACCGTCCAACCCATCGGTAACACCCCCCTCGACAACGAAACCCGCACCTTCCGCGTCGGCCTCAGCAAAAAAATCGGCACAGTCAACACCTCCTACGAACTCGTCAACCGTCGCCGCACCGACAGCCTCAACCCCGACCTCAACAGCAACGCCTCCCAATTCATCGCCAACCTAATCGCCCCCCTCACCAACACCCTCACCTTCCGCGCCAAACATGAACTGGCCATGGGAACCGCCGACCCGATCTACCCCAACCGCACCACCGTCGGGCTTAATTGGGCCGTTGCGCCAGGGATTGATCTACGCCTGGCCCATCAGTTCATGAATGGGGGCTTACTGGGGGATAACTCGATCACGCGGATCGATACGGTAGCAACGCGCAAACTGTGGGGCAATACCGACATCACCAGCCGCTATTCCGTCATCGGCGGGATTAATGGCTGGATGGGACAAGGGGCGGTGGGGCTGCGCCATCAATGGGTGATTGAGCCGGGGTTGCGGCTGAATTTGGGCTACGAACGGGTTTTAAATGATTTATTCGGGACAACGGCAGCGGGACGACGTACCGCGCAGGCTGTGGCGACGGGCCAAACGGCGGCTTCCCTGGGATTTTTTGGGGGAGAATCCTACAATGCGGCCCTGGAATATACGGCGAATGCGAATTTCCGAGCTTCGGCGCGGGTGGAGCGGCGGGTCAGTTCCGCCGGGGAAAATCTGGTGCTGGGGGCAGCGGCGACGGGAAAAATTACCCCAGCCTTAACGACGCTGTTTCGGTTTGAACGGGCCAGTGCCGCGAACGGGTTGCTCGAAGCGTTGCCGGATACGGTGAGTTTGAAATTGGGCTTGGCCTATCGACCGCCGGAGAGCGATCGCTTCAATGCCCTGTTTAGTTATGAATATCGTCGCAACCCGTCGAGCATCCCGGAAACCCTGCTGTTTGGCACAGGAACCCAAAGCCGCGATCATACCCTCGCCATGGAAGCAATCTACGCTCCGGATTGGCGGTGGGAAATTTACGGTAAATATGCCCTGCGCCACAGTCAGACGGATCTCGCCCAAAATTTCAGCAACAGCAGCGCGATCCATTTAGGGCAGATGCGGGTGACGCGCCGCCTGGGGTATCACTATGATGCGGTGCTAGAGGGGCGGGTGATTGGTCAGCCGGATGCGGGCTATACGGAATTGGGGGCAGCGGTGGAGTTGGGCTACTATCTCTCGCCGGATTTGCGGTTTGGGATTGGCTATAGTTTTGGGTCGGTGCGCGATCGCGACTTCAGCGGCTACCGTTCCGATCAAGGGCTGTATTTTGGGGTCACGATGAAGGTGAACGAACTCCTGCGGGGCTTCGGTCGCCAACGCCCCGTTGCTCGCCCCCCAGAGGAATCATCTTAATACACCAATCTAACTACAGCAGTTTTCTCCCCGCTAGTCGCGGGGGGGGTTACTTTTTTTGGGAGGCATGGATAAAGTTATTCACCGTCGTCCGCAGATTGTCGCCGTTAAAGGGTTTCGTTAAATACTCCGTGGCTCCGGCGAGGCGGCCTTGGACTTTATCAAAAGCACCGTCACGGGCCGTCAGCATGATGATGGGGAGCGACTTGAATTGGGGCAAACTCCGCACCGTGCGGCAGAGTTCTAGGCCGTCAACCCCTGGCATGGTGACATCTAGGAGCAGGAGGTCAATGTGCTGATGATAAATTGAAGACAGCGCATCTACAGCATTATCAGCCAACAAAACGTTATAGTCCGCTTCGAGAGCTTGGTGGATCATTTTGCGCATGATCGGGCTGTCGTCAACGGCTAGAATTGTGGGGGCATGGAGGGATGGTGCAGACATAAAAAAGGTTTCTCCGCCTTGCAAATGAGTCTCAAGGGATTAGGCTTGAGGGCAGGAACAGTATTAGACCAGCTTGCGCGATCGCAGTGCTGAATCTAGGCTCCACTTCCATTGTTTCCGACAGTTGCAGATGTTGACAAACTTTAGGGGTAATTCAAAACAATACTTTAACTCTGACCCCCGCATTATAAACCCATTTGACTTACTCCCCCGTTTAGAAAACGGGGGATTCTGGGATCAAACATCAATGACCCTCATCACGGCTGAATTTATTCAGCCCTTCGCTTGTAGCCCCCGTTTAGAAAACGGGGGCTTTACGCTTCACCTTCGTAACAAATTTACCCGCTGATTTTGATCCCGATTAATCTCGCAAAGCTTAAATAATTTTTAACCCTGTGGAGGGCGATCGGGTGAAGCGATCGCCGGGAAGAAATCGAGGGCGAGGGGGCGATCTCTTAATTCTCTGCAACATTACGGACTTCAATAATGCTGCCTTTGAAGTTATAGGTTGTGCCATCGAGTTCAATGGGAGTCCCGATCTTAATTTGACTTTGGTTGACCACGGGTACACCAGCGGTGATTTGGGCATCCGCTTGGAGCGTGATCAGAAAATCGGTGCTGAAGCTCTCGACGGTGCGGGGTTCGGGCATGGATTTGACGCTGCCGTCCGGTTGAGGGACGAGGACTTGGCGTTCGAGGAGTTCGACCCCTTCGATCGCGATCGCATCGCTGGGCTGATTGCGGACAATGATACTCGTGCGGGGATTCTCGGCTAACTGTTCAATTAAGGCTTGGGGGTTGCGAATACTTAAGCCACGCACTAAGACATCAAACTCAATGGTTTCGGTATTGATTTGGGCCATTGATCCAGTGGTTCCAGGGAAAAAGAAAATACCAACGACCACCAACACCATAATCAAGGCTGCACCGAGATCTAAAATATTGAGTTTGCCAAATAAGCGTCCTTTAGAATCCAACATTGCCGTTACCTACTCTTGAGCGTGCAGAATTTTGAGTGCGATTTGATTGTACTGGTTTAGGGGAGTCGGAAGAAAGGACACCGGGGAGAAGGGTGGATGGTGTAGGGTTGATCTGGGTCGGATCGCAGTCTGGCGGTTACCGATGGGGGCGGGCGGGAATCGCGCCCTCGGTGGCGGAAGACTGGGGGGGATCAACTTCAGGAGAATTGCTGCTGAATCACGGGAGAGAAGAAGTACGGGTATGGTAAGTCGTCGATCATTTCTATGGGGGAGTGGTGCTGTGGCGTTGGCTCCGTTGTTGAATGGATGTCAGGCCGGGCCGGGGGCGTTGCAGATTCGGGTGCTGAATCAATCGATTCCGCCCCAGGTGATCCGCGAGTTTCGCCAAGCGATCGCCCAAGAGGCGATCGCGATCCAACCGGAGGCCACCCTCGCCGATCTGCTGGCTCTATTGCAACGGTGGCAGGCGGAACCGGAACCGGTGTCCGATCGCTGGGATTGGTTGCCGTTTGTGAATCGAGGCACGCCAGCGATCGCCGCCCTCGTCACCTTAGGGGATGCCTGGCTCGCCACGGCGATCCGCGCCGGATTGATTCAACCCTTGGATCTGGCCACTGTGACCCGTTGGTCCCAAGTCCCCCCCCGCTGGCAGGCCTTGGTACGGCGCGATCGCGACGGCTTTGTCAGTCAAGATTCCGCCGCGCCGCTGTGGGGTGCGCCCTACCGGTGGGGCACAACGATGATCGTCTATCACGAGGACATTTTTAAGCAACAGGGCCTCACTCCCCCCACGGATTGGGCGGATCTGTGGCGGCCAGAATTGCGCGATCGCATCTCCGTCATCGACCAACCCCGCGAAATCATCGGCCTCACCCTCAAAAAACTCGGAGCCTCCTACAACACCTGGAACCTCAACCCCCTCCTCCCCAGCCTCGAAGCCGAACTCAACAGCCTCGCCCCCCAAATCCGCTACTACAGTAACAGCAAATACCTCCACCCCCTCGCCATCAAAGAAACCTGGCTCGCCGTGGGTTGGTCCACCGACATCATCCCCGCCCTCACCAACTACCCCCAACTTCGCGCCGTCATCCCCACCACAGGCACGGCCCTCTGGAGTGATCTCTGGGTTCAGCCCGCCACCGCACCCCGCACCGAACTCGCCCAACGCTGGCTAGATTTCTGTTGGCAGATGCGATCGGCCCAAAACATTTCCCTCTTCACCGACGGACTCTCACCGATCCTCGCCACCCTCCCCCTTGACCAATGGCCCAAAGACCTCCAAAGCGTCAATCCATTCATCCCCAATGCCGAGCTTTTCAACCGGAGCGAATTCCTCGAACCTCTCCCGATTTCCACACAGTTGCAATATGATACATTGTGGCGAAAGCTGCGTTCCCCCCGCCCATCTAGCACCTGAAACCCATGGCCTTCATCGATCCCCGCACAGAATTTGCCTTTAAGCGCATCTTCGGTTCTGCTCAGAGCGCCGACCTTCTCGTCAGCTTTCTCAATGCCCTGCTGTACGACAGTCAGCCCGTCATTGAAGCCACCACCCTCCGCGATCCCTATCTCACCGTTCAGTTACCCGGCGTACAGCATTCGCCCCTCACCACCCGCGCCCAACTCAACGGCAATAACACCTGTGTGGTTGAATTACAGGTGCTGAACCTCCCCACCTTGGGTAAGCGTGTGCTCTACAATGCGGCGAAAAGTTATGGGTTTCAAGTGAGCCGTGAAGAAGTGCAACGGGATGTAAATCCGCTGCTTTCCCTCACCGTGGCGGATTTCACGATGTTTGATCAGACCTCGGATGTGTTGTCACGGTTTGCCCTCCAAGAGGTGGAAAAAGGGTTTGACTATCCTAATAATGAATTGGGCTTAGTCTTTGTGGAATTGCCCAAGTTTCAAAAGGAATTGCATCAGTTGGAAACCTTGGCGGATTTTTGGATTTATTTCCTTAAAAATGCCGAAAAACTCGACACCCCGCCCGACCCCTTGCGCCAAGTGCCGGAAATTCGCCAAGCCTTTGAATTAGCACGGGAAGATCAACTCAATCGCGAAGAGTTTGATGTGTATCAACAGCAACTCTTTTTCATTGCGGATCAGCGGCGATCGCTCTCCTTCGGTCGGGAAGAAGGCCTCAAAGAAGGGGTAGAAATGGGGAAAGTCCAAGGGATTCGCGAAGGGGTGCAACAGGGCCGCACCGAAGGGGTACAAGAAGGGATTCAACAGGGTCGCGAAGAAGGCTACAAAGAAGGGGTGCGCCAAGGGAAAAACCAAGGGATGCAGTTGGGTCGCCAGGAAGGGGTGCAACTGGGTCAACAGGGGATTGTGATGCGTCTTTTAACCCGTCGTTTCGGCAAGCTAGAGCCGGAGGTACAAAAACGGATCAAAGCCCTGTCTAGTGACCAGTTAGAAGCCCTGGCCGAAGCGGCTTGGGATTTCATCACGGATCTTGAATTGCGCGAATGGTTAGATGCCAACGGCTAAACCCTACAGCTAAAACCCCCATCCCCTGCTCCCGTATATCGCTCCCCTGGGGGGAGTCGCTATGATATCAAGGCACATATTACCGATTACCAAAGTTAATGCCTGAGTCTGTTGTGGATACCCTGGGGGAGGCGCTGACCTTACCGCCGTTGCCGATTCATCGTCCTCTGCTCCTGATTGGCCACGGCACGAAAGATCCGGCTGGCCGTCAGACCTTTATTGATTTTGCCAAGGCCTACGAAGCCCTTGATCCGGTACGTCCGGTGATTCCGTGCTTTCTGGAATTGACGACCCCGACGATCCTCGAAGGGGTGGAACGCTGCGTAGCGGAGGGGTTTACGGAGTTATCCGCCCTGCCGATTTTGCTGTTTGCAGCCCGCCATAATAAGTTTGATGTGACGAATGAACTCGATCGCGCCCGTGGACTCTATCCGCAGGTGACGTTTAATTATGGTCGTCATTTTGGGATTACGCCGCCGATTCTCGACCTGTGGCGCGATCGCCTCGACCAACTCGATACCCCTGAGCATAATCCCCACCAAATCCCCCGCGAAGAAACGGTGCTTCTGTTCGTGGGGCGGGGTTCGAGTGATCCTGATGCCAATGGGGATGTGTGTAAATTGGCGCGGATGGTGTGGGAAGGTAGCGGCTACCAGACCGTTGAAGTCTGCTTCATTGGGATTACCCATCCCCGCCTAGAAGAAGGGTTTGCCCGCGCTCGGTATTACAACCCGAAGCGGATTATTGTTTTGCCCTATTTCATGTTTACCGGGGTGTTGATGCAGAAGATTTTCCGGATTGCGGATGAACAGCAGGCCCAATTCCCAGCGATTGAGGTGACCTCGTTGCCGGAAATGGGGATTCATCCTCAACTGTTGCGGGTGTTGCGCGATCGCGAAATCGAAACCCAAACCGGCCAAGTCAACATGAACTGCGAAATGTGCAAGTTTCGTCTCGCCGCCCTCAACGGCGCAGAACCCGGCCATCACCACGGCCACGATCACGGACATCACCACGATCACGCCCATGGCCACGATCACAACCACAGTGCCCCCGATCCCTACGCCGAACCCCAGGCCTACCACGATCGCATCTGGCAAGTGCCCTAACCCCACCCTGAGGAATTCGGTACAATGCCAACGGCATACCCTCACCCCCCAATCACCCGACTATGATCACCCGCCGTCACCTGATTACCGGATTCCTCCTGTTCTGCCTGGGGATCATCGGCTGTTGCGGCCTCGCGCCCACCGCCCACGCCCTCGGCGGTAAACAGCCCCCCATCGGCCAACCCGCCCCCAATTTCGCCCTGCCCACCAATACCGGCGATGGTGAAATCAGCCTCTCTGACTATCGCGGTCAATGGGTGGTTCTGTACTTCTATCCCAAAGACTTCACCGCTGGCTGCACCCTCGAAGCCAAACGCTTTCAGCAGGATTTACCCCAATACAGCGATCGCAACACTCAAATTCTGGGCGTGAGTGCCGATGACCTAGAATCACACCAAGAATTCTGCGACAGCGAAGGCTTAAAATTCCCCCTCCTCGCGGATCAAGGCGGCAGCGTCAGCAAAGCCTACGGGTCTTGGCTCGGCTTCGTCTCCCTCCGCCATACCTACCTCATCGATCCTGACGGCATCCTCCGGGAAACCTATCTCGGTGTCCGTCCTGCCGTTCACAGCGCCGAAGTCCTCGCCCGCCTCGATGAACTGCAAGCCTAAGCAAACCCCAAACCTTCCAGGGCAAACATCACCCCCTTGACTTTTTCCCCTGGAGTCATTGACAATCCCCGCGCCCCATGAAACTTAAGGAAATAATCCGGTCATTCCGTAATGCGAGCATCTTGCCCGCTAGAGGTTTAGAGCCTTTTTCAATGACCGGATTAAATCGTTAACCTCCATAAGGCGCGGGGATTGTCACGTTGAGCAATGGGGCAGATGTGGAACGGGCAAAGGGTTTGTCTTGGGTCTGTCTAAAAACCACCTTGATGGAGGGTCATTTCCATGAGTAGTTTTTGGGAACTGCGGCTTTGGTCGGGGGCGGGGGGATGGCGTTGCACATAGGAGCCATCGGGCTGCAGTTCCCAGGCTTGGCGGTTATCGGCGAGCATGATGCCGAGGATTTCCTGGAGGTCTGCGCGGAGGTGGGGGTCATCAATGGGGGTGACGGCTTCGACGCGGCGATCGAGGTTGCGGCGCATCCAATCGGCAGACCCGATGTAGATTTCTTCTGCGCCTTGATTGTGGAAGTAAAAAATTCGGGAATGTTCGAGGAGGTTGCCGACGATGCTAATCACGTTGATCGTGTCGCTAACACCGGGGAGGCCGGGACGGAGGCAACAAATCCCCCGGACGATCAGGTCAATCTGGACACCGGCTTGGGAGGCTTCGTAGAGTTTGGCGATGATTTTGGGATCAACGAGGGAGTTCATTTTGGCGACGATGCGGCCCGATGCACCGGCTTGGCTGTGGCTGATTTCGCGGTCAATCAGGGCAGTCATGCGATCGCGCAAATTCACCGGCGACACCAACAACCGCCGATAGGACTTTTGCCGCGAATAGCCCGTCAAATAGTTAAACAAATCCGTCAAATCCGCCCCCAAATCATCCCGCCGACTCAGCAGCCCCAAATCGGTATAGAGTCGCGCCGTTTTCGGGTTGTAGTTCCCCGTGCCGATGTGGACATAGCGGCGAATATGTTCTTCCTCTTGGCGCACAACGAGGGTGATTTTCGTATGGGTTTTCAAGCCCACTAGACCATAGACAACGTGAACCCCAGCCCGCTCTAGTTGTTTTGCCCATTGAATATTATTTTCCTCATCAAACCGGGCCTTCAGTTCCACCAAGGCCACCACCTGTTTACCGTTTTCGGCGGCGGAAATGAGGGCATTCACAATCGGAGAATCCCCAGAGGTGCGATACAGCGTCATCTTAATCGCGAGGACTTGGGGATCTTCGGCGGCTTGGGTGATGAATTCTTGGACGGTGGCGCGAAAAGAATGGTAAGGATGATGAACGAGTAAATCCCCATGGGTGATCAGGTCGAAAATATTCTCGCCATCGTCGCGATCGAGTTTGTGTTTGGCTTCGGCGGCTTCGAGCATCCGCTGAATCCGGAGGGGGACGATGGGAGTCCAGCCGGGTTCTTTGAGGTGGGGCAAGGGCAGCGAGGCGAGGGACATCAAGTCATTCAAGCCGAGCAAACTTTCAAAGGCAAATACATCATCGGTATCGAGTTCTAAGGCTCGCATCAGGGTGGTGCAAACGCTGTCGGGCATGGAGGCTTGGATTTCCATGCGCACGGCAGACCCACCAAAGCGACGCTTACGCAGTTCTTGTTCAATGGCGAGGAGTAAATCGTCGGCTTCGTCTTCTTCGACAGAGAGGTCGGCATTGCGGGTAATCCGGAAGGGGTAGCATTCTTGGACGTGCATACCGGGGAAGAGGGTGTCGAGGTTATGGGCGATCACCTGTTCGATGGGGATGCCCGTCCAAACGGCGGGGACTTCACCGGCTTGGCGGAGGTGCTTGGGCAGTTTGATGAAGCGGGAGAGGACGCGGGGGACTTTGATCCGAGCGAAGAGTTCTTCGTTGGTGTCGGGGTCTTTGACGAGGACGGCGAGGTTAAGGCTGAGGTTGGAAATGTAGGGGAAGGGGTGGCTCGGATCGACGGCGAGGGGGGTGAGGACGGGGGAAATATGTTCGTCGAAGTAGTCGTGGAGGTATTGGCGTTGTTCTTGGTTGAGGTCTACATGGTTGACGAGGTAGACTCCTTCGCTGGCGAGTTGGGTGCGGAGGTTGTGCTCAAAGACTTGGTCTTGTTGCTGGAGGAGGGGGCGCAATCGTTGGGTGATGGATTCGAGTTGGTCGCTGGGGCTGTGGCCGTCGGGGGTGAGTTTGTGAACGTCGGCGGCGACTTGTTGCTTGAGTCCGGCGACGCGCACCATGAAGAATTCATCCAAGTTGGAACTGAAGATGGCGAGGAATTTGAGGCGATCGAGGAGGAGGGTGCGATCGTCAAGGCCTTCGGCTAGGACGCGGGCGTTAAATTCCAGCCAACTGAGTTCACGGTTGAAGTAGTATTGTGGGTCGGTGAAGTCGATGGTGCTGGGGGATTGACGGGAGGAGGTTTTAGCCATGACCGCTGGGCGAACGACAAGATTGTTCTTTGATCCTAACTTGAGTGGCGACTCTGGCAGATTATTATCCTGTTAAGACGAGCGATCGCCCCCCATTCCCTCTTCCCTAAGCTACCGCCTAATACATGGGGAGATGAGTTTGTCGAACCCCGCTCCGCCCAGAACTGAAGTTCTTGGCTCATCGCGCAAGTGGGCTGATGCCCACTCCAGAACCCGTGTGAACGGGTTTTCACTCTGAGGCGGGGATTGAAATCCCCGACTAGTACAGCGTCAAGACTTACGATTCGGATTGTCTTGAATGTCCAACGCTCAACGTGACGGTGCGTTACGCTTCGCTAACAGCACCCTACAAACATCCTGATTCTTGGCATTGACGCTGCACTAGGGTCGTGGGGGATTTTTGGGGTGATCGTTCAGGAGTGGGTTAGGCGGTGAGGGTGGGGTTGAGGAGTTCGCTGCGCCACTGTTCGACTTGTTTGCCGTAGCGACGGGAGGAGAAGGTGTTGGTGAGGTGGTCGAGGGCGCGTTGGTAGTCAGCGATCGCAGAATTCCAGTCCCCCCGCAGATGGTAGGTGCGGCCACGTTCGCCATAGACTCGGCCTTTGAGGCGTTTGCCCAGAATCAGCACGAGGTCAAAGTTTTCGAGGGCGAGGTCATAGAGGCCCATGTCGCGGTAGGTGATGCCTTGGTTGATCCAGGCGTGGAGATTACCGGGGTTAAAGTCGAGGGCGATTTGATAGTCAGCGATCGCATCGGCCAGTTGACCCTGAGCCACGGCGCAGTTGGCCCGGTTATTGTAGGCACTGTCAAGACGCGGATTGAGGTCAAGGGCGCGGCAATAGTCGGACTGGGCTTCGGTGTAGCGTCCCAGCCGAAAATACATCAAGCCCCGATTGTTATAGTCGATCGCATTTTCGGCGTAGTGGTTGATCAAGTGATCGAGTAATGCGATCGCTTCTTGATAATCACCACCATTCACCGCCCTCAGCACTAAATCACGATATTCACGCTCAGACGTTTCTGCCCAACCCGCCGGCATCCCTTGACTTTCTCGCGATTGCCAACCCATAACGACCTACCTCCACGGAACGATGATTTTAGCCTAGGCTGTTGAGAGGATGGCTGGGGTATCGGGTGTGTCACTCTTTCAGACTGTCTGCCCTCAAGCCCACCAAACTCACTTAGACTTACCTACATCGCCTCGTCCACCGATTTCGCAAACCACTGCACTGTTGAGTGATGTTTAGGAATTGAGTGCAGCCGAGCGAGACTTGGTACGATCCATTAGATAGGAATTCGTGAACCTTAAACGCCAAATTACAGATTAATTTTATGACGACCTCTTTATTTCCCAATGCCCCTGATGTGAGCGACAGCGATTATTGCGTCTTTGGGCTAGCCACCTGTTTTATCCGCGATGAAGGGGAAGTGCGCGAAATTCATGTGGTTGAACCCATTCCCTCAGCCGCCCTCGAAGCCCTCTACAAAGGGATTCCCACCTCCTATCAAGTGGCCTACGGTAAAACCCTCGCCGAATTTTTTGAAGGGGATAGCCTCCGGATGCCGCCGGAATTTCCGGGTGAGGCGCAGTTTTGTGATGAATTTGCCACCCGTGCAGTGGCCGCGTCCCGTACCTATAAGCGATCGCAGGCGGCGCAAGCACTCTTGCCCGTGGGAGAGAAAAAGGATGATTTTAACTACTCCACCGAACGCAAACGGGTGTTAAATACTGAAAATGTCGTGAGCACGGAAGACAACGTCAAACAGCATAGCTACACCCACCAAGTGCTGTAGACTGCGAGCACCATGCGCCCAGGGCAGAGTTGTTTAGGTTCTAATCTTTTGCGAATGTCATGTTGAAACTTTACGGTAGCGAGCGAAGCCGAGCGTCGATCATTCAATGGTATTTAGATGAATTTGCGATTCCTTACGAGTTCGTGACGGTGGATCTAGCGGCGGGGGAACACCGTCAGCCGGAATTCTTGGCGATTAACCCCGTGGGCAAAGTGCCAGCGATCGCCGATGGTGACTTTATCCTGTGGGAATCCGGCGCGATCTTGCTCTACCTCGCCGAAAAACATCGCCATCTTCCCAACAGCCCCGAAGCCCGCGCCGAAATCCTGCAATGGGTCTTCTATGGCAACACCACCCTGAGCACCGGCATCCTCAACGAAGCCACCCGCGCCGAACAACTGCCGCGCCTCCTCAGCCCCCTAGAAGACCGGCTCACACCGCGCCCCTACTTCATGGGGGAGAGTCTGTCGGTGGTGGATGTGGCGGTGGGGTCAATTCTGGCCTTTTTGCCGATCATGTTTCAGGTGGACTATGGCCCCTATCCTCAAATTCAGGCCTATTTAGCGCGATTGGGGGAGCGACCGGCCTTTCGATCCGCGATCTTGAAACAGAAGGATTAGGGCAACGGGCACGATGGATCGAGGCATGAGAAACCAGGGAGAGCCGATGCAAGTGAGTGAGCTATGGATTTATCCGGTGAAATCCTGTCGGGGGATAGCGGTGGAGCAAATCGAGGTGACACCGACGGGACTGTCTCAGGATCGCCATTGGATGATCGTGGATGTTCAGGGTCAATTTCTCAGTCAGCGCACCCATCCCCAGATGGCGCAGATTGGAGTGGCGTTGGATGCTGAACAGTTGGTGCTGTCGGATGGTCGTGGGGTGCTTGACCCGATCGCTGTGCCGCGTTTTGGGACGGGAACCGAGCGGGCGGTGCAGGTGTGGAAAACTCGGACGATGGCGTTAGATCAAGGGGATGCGATCGCGGCTTGGTTGACGGCATTAATCGATACCCCCTGCCGATTGGTGCGCCAATTGCCGACCTACCCCCGCCCCACCAATCCGGACTATGCACCGGGGGCAACGGTGAGTTTTGCCGATGGCTATCCGCTGTTACTGACGACGACGGCCTCCTTAGGGGAGTTAAATCGCCGCATTCAAGCTGCTGATCCGGCGGCGGCTCCGGTTCCCATGGGTCAGTTTCGCCCCAATGTGGTGATTGACCTCGACCCCGATCGCGCCTTTGCTGAGGATGATTGGCGATCGCTGCAAATCGGTGCGGTGCGGTTTGATTCGGTCAAGCCCTGCGATCGCTGCATCATTACCACCACGGATCAAACCAGCGGCGATCGCAATCCCCACCAAGAACCCCTCAAAACCCTCGCCACCTTCCGCCGCCAGCAGAGCAAACTCCTTTTTGGCGAAAACCTTGTCCCCCAAACCCTGGGATATCTGCAACGGGGCGATCGCCTCGAAATTCTCACCACCGGCCCCCGGCCTCGGCTTTAAGCGGCGTGAGATCTGGATAAGCTGTAAGCTTGATTCTTTCGTGAAACTGTCCACACAATCGCCTTAACCAAGACTCACGTTAATCGCGCTCACCCTTGTCATACTCCTTCATTTTGCTCAAAACAAGCAGAGGCGTTTTGCCTCTCCCTGATAAGCTTAGGGTGTTGTGAGTGGTGAAAAAACATGGCTGCCCGCAAAAGAAAAATTAGTTGTGATGTAGACATCGAGCTTGCTGAACAATTTCAAGACTATGTCCAACAGACTGGCCGCAGCAATGCCGCCATTCTGCGGGAGATGATTGAACAGCACGTGACAACCCCAGCATCAGAGCACGAGGCTGTGCCACCCGCTTCAGATCTAGCCCTCAATACTGATGCACTCCTCGCGCAG
Source organism: Spirulina subsalsa CS-330 (assembly GCF_028330765.1). Classification (GTDB taxonomy): domain Bacteria; phylum Cyanobacteriota; class Cyanobacteriia; order Cyanobacteriales; family Spirulinaceae; genus Spirulina; species Spirulina subsalsa_A. The sequence continues at coordinate 21,253 of NZ_JAQMTY010000029.1, forward strand.
ATTACCACCGCCCTCCAAACCCAACTCGATACCTTTGCCGCTCAATTGCCCCCTGTGCCCGCCACGGATAGCCACGCCATCCTCAGCGAATTAGAATATCTCGGCGATCGCATCGCGAACCTCGAAGCGCTATTCCAAACAATGATCCATCCTGACCCGGAACCCTCCCCGCCCCTCACCCCCACCGCCCCCCGATCAATTGCTGCCACGGTATTAGACTTTCCCCCCCCTCCCCCGCCCGATATGCCCCCAGAACCCTCTCAACCCCAAGAATCGGGCGGCTTAACCCTCGCCGAACTCTACGAGCAAACCTTCCTCAACCCCGATCTGATTCGTCCGATGGCGGACTATCTGGAGATCACCGAGGCGGAATTTATCGAAATGCGCACCGGGTGGCGGTATGACTACATCTCGCAGCGGTGGTATCTGTAGGGTTTAGGGTTGCAGTTCTGAGTGCCAGTGGTGATAGGTCTGGTCAAGGGTGGCGATCGCTGTCTCCCAAGCCAAGCCCTGCACCACACGATAACCCCGCTGGGCCAGCCGCCGCCGCAGGGGATCATCATGGAGCAGCGCGGCCAAAGCCCGATAGAGATGGGGCGACCCCGGCGAGGGCAACAGCCACACCATATCTTGATCACATTGGGCAATAATCCCCACCGCCGTCGCCACCACCGTACAGCCGCAGGCCATGGCCTCCGCCGCCACGAGGCCGAAACTTTCATAAATGGACGGCATGATTAAAATCGAAATGCCGTGGTAATAGTCCGCCAATTTTGCTTTATCGAGCACGAAGGGAATCACCTCAATTTGCCCAAGGGTCGCCGCTGGAAAATACGCGGCAAGGTCAACCTCTCTCCCCACGCCGATCAACTGTAACCGCACCCCCGGAAAATCCAGCAGGATCTGTCCCACATCCCGCCCGATGGTGGTGATACCCTTGCGAGGAATCCACGACCCACAGAAGCCGATCACGGGGTCGCGATCGTAATTCACAGCACGGCCGAGGTAGTGGGGCAGGAGGCCGGAGGAAATCGTGCGCACATGGTCGGGGTCTTGATAGCGGTGTTGGATTGCATAGGTGCGATCGTAGTCGGATTGGGTGACGACTCCGTGAACGGCGCTGAAGGCGTAGCGAAACCAGCCGTTTTGGTTGAGTTGATACCAGCGGCGCGGTGTTTGCAACAGAGTTTGATGGGCCTGCATCACCTCATAAAACTGGGGTTCAATGCCGTTGGAATGGCTGACGAGGAGAATGCGATCGCGCCACCACCAGCGCACCAACAGCACCGCTAACCACGCTTCCGCCCCATAAAACTCAACCATGTCGTACCGCCGCCGCCCCAATTGCCGCAACGTCCACACCGCCATTCCCAACGCCACCCGATAATGCTTCGCCCGTCCGCCCCACCGCTGCCACCATTCAAACTCGCGCGGCTCAAACGCATCCACCTCATGCCCCAACCCTTGCAACCCCCGCATGAAGTTGACAATCACATACCCCGATCCCTGAGACTCCAGCAAAGGGCAATTACTCATCAACAAAATCCGCATCGCTTTCTCTGAATCTCAACCCTGATTACTGTGCCACAATCTCTGACCAAAACGCCGAGCACCGGGTTTAACCGTGGGCGTTGTCAACAGTCTGATCGATTGCCCAAGCCTGGATTGAAGGGTTCCCAGCACCCAACCAGACCCCACCATGCCCCGTCGGATGGCGGATTATTTTCTGCGTATCCAGAAGAAATTCCCCGAAAAACAAGTGCGCCAAGTGGTGATTTATCTGCGTTCCAGCCCATCCCCCCTGGTACACCAAACTCAATTCCAATCCCAAGGCATGACCCATCGTTTTGAGGTGGTGCGATTGTGGGAACAGCCGCGATCGCTGTTTTGGGATCTGCCGGGTTTGTTGCCGTTGGCGATTCTGTCCCAAGCGGGGGACGTGGATGCGGTAGCAACACTCCAAGAGATTCAGAACCGGATCGAGGAAATTGTGCCGGATGGGGGAATGCGGGGGAATTTGGAGGCGGCAACCGCCATCTTTGCAGGTCTAAAATTAGAAGCAGATGTGATTCAACAGGTTATGAGGAGCCGAGCCATGCGGGAATCGACATTTTATCAAGCCATTCTTGAAGAGGGTCGTCAGGAGGGTCGTCCGGAGGGTCGTCAGGAGGGTTATGTCAGACTCCTGCGGAAAGTCGTGCCGTTTTTGCAAGGTGCGGGAATTCCTATCTTCAATGCAAAAAGAGGACTCCCGCTACACCGTTAGGTTAGCGGTGAGATGAATTTTTGCCAACCAATAAACCGACCAACGGGAGACGACTGAATTCAGTTTTGTGTTAAAATCGCAAGGCCGACGCACCCAAGTGTGCCTAGAGGGGCAATATTGGTGGTTCTCGCCAGATAAAATGTCCGACCAAAAAGAAATACCTGATCACAGGGGCGGCATAGTTTATGAAGGAGAAATCGAAACATAACTAAGTTTTTGTTGTCTGCTGCGGGACATTCAGTGGACGTTAAACAGA
>NZ_JAQMTY010000030.1 GCF_028330765.1 Spirulina subsalsa CS-330
CAGGATAAATCAATGGCGTTAGTCGTTGAGCCTAGCAACCCTCTGCAACTCTCGTTGTTTGAGTGGATAAATGGTCAGGTAACTGGCTGTTCAGAATCTCCCACTATAGCCCGTAGGGTTTAGTGGGGGAGTATGTCAACGCCTTGGTCTCGTATCTGGCTGAGTGCCGTTGATTCAGTATCTTGATATGTCTCAAAAAGCCTGTGTTCGTGAAATCCATGCCGCTGTGATTAATATCAGCGGTCGTCAGCGGATGCTCTCCCAACGGGCTGCCCTCTATGCCACACGCTATGTCTATAGCCATGACACGGCGTTCCGAGATGAGTTGATCCACATCATCACCAAGATGGAGGCGGCGCATCAGGGCCTGCTGCGGGGCGATGCTGATTTGAAGTTGCGGGGTGAACTGTCGATGGCGATGCAATCCATCTATTTTCAAGATCCCTGGCATTTGAATGGGCAAGTGTGTGCTTTTATCCAAGCGGGCCGTCAGTTAGCGATCGCCCCCCTCGACAGCCTCACCCCCGATTGTGACGATTTAATCACGATTCAAACCGCAGCAGAAGGGCCCCTACTAACCGCCTTAGATGCAGCCGTGACCCAATATCAACGGGAAGCCGAAGCGCAAATCCAAGCCCTCGATCGCGAACAGCAGCGGCTGTTCAACGCAGTGCAAACGGCCCATTTCCACACCAAAGCCCAAGCCCAGGCCCTCCAAGCAGCCCTTGACCAACTGCAAGCCGCCCAAACTCAACTGCTCCACGCCGAAAAAATGTCTAGCCTAGGCCATCTCATGGCTGGCATTGCCCATGAAATTAACAACCCCCTCAACTTTATCCATGGCAATCTGAACTATGCCCAAGAATATTTAGGGGATCTTTGCCTCGCCTTGCAGTTTTATCAAACCCACGCGCCCCAATTCACGGCACAAATCCAAGAAACCTTTGATGATTTGGAGTTTGTCCAAGAGGATTTCGCTAAACTTTTGCAATCGATGCAGATTGGCAGTGGTCGCCTCAAGGAAATTGTGTTAGGGCTGCGAAATTTTGCGCGATCGGATGAGTTGATTCTCGAATCCGTTCCCCTCCGGGATGGGATTGAGAGCACCCTGATGATTCTGGGCCATCGCTTGAAAGCCCAGGGCAATCGTAAACAGATTCAAATTCAGCGGCATTATCCCCCGAAACCGACGCAAATTAAATGTTTCACGGGTAAGCTCAATCAGGTGTTTATGAACCTGTTGAGTAATGCGATCGATGCGTTAGAACAGGCGGCGGATCATAAACCATCGGATTGGCAGCCGCAGATTACGATCGCCATCGTGATTGGGAAGGGCGATCGCGCTGAAATCACCATTCGCGACAATGGCACAGGAATTCCCGAATCGATTCAAAACCAGATCATCACTCCCTTTTTCACCACTAAACCCATCGGCAAAGGCACAGGATTAGGCCTCTCCATTAGCCATCAAATCATTGTGGACTACCATCAGGGCACATTCCAATGGTCATCGGTTCCCGGCGAAGGAACAGAATTTCACATCACGATTCCGCTGCACCTCACGGACACCACCACCCTCAACAACCGAACTCTCTTCGCTCCAACCTAAACCGACGGTATCCCATCCTAAGCAGGGGTTTCCCCAGGGGGCAGCAGGGCGATCATCAGGCATTCCCAAGCGAGGCGGGGTTGTCCGTAGCCGAGGAGGGCGCGGCGGGTGGCTTCAAAGGCGGTGAGGGGTTCCGGGTCGTGGTGTTGCTGCCAATGTTCCTGCTGCCAATAGTCGAGTAACCACAGTTGAGTTTCAGGCTCTAGATCGCTGGCGAGGGTTTTGGCCCGTAGCAGGGCAGTTTTGGCGGTGGTGGGGGGATGTTGAATCAGGGTGAGGAGTTCGGGGGCGAGGGTTTGGCGCTGTTCCCAGGCGAGGAGGGCGGCTCCGGGGCTGCCTTGGGCGATCGCTAACAACGCCTCATCGGCGATCAGGTCATCAATATCCGCCTGTGCCTGACGACGGAGCACCTCGGTTAAATCAGCCCGCGACAGGCGATAGAAGGGAATCCGCTGACACCGTGACACCAGCGTGGCGAGGAGATTTTCCGGACTGGGGGCGATCAGGATTAACGTGGCTTGGCCCGGTTCTTCGAGGGTTTTAAGCAGGGCATTGGCGGGGCCTTCGGCCATGGTGTGGGCCGCCTCAATCACCACTACCGATCGCGAGGCTTCTAGGGGGGGGCGGGCGAGGAAGTGGGTGATCTCCCGGATTTGCTCGATGCGAATTTGGGGCGGGGTTTTGCGTTTGACCCCAGCGGCGGCGGCTTCGGCGGGGGAGAGGAGTTTTCCTTGGTGTTGATAGGTGGGGGAGACCCAGAGGAAATCGGGGTGATTTTGCTCCCGGACTTTGCGCTCAATGGCTAAGGCCCGTTCTGGGGGACGGTGATGGCTCAGGAGCAGGGTGGCGAACCCTTGGGCGGCACGGCGGCGGCCAACCCCGGCGGGGCCCGCAAAGAGGTAGGCGGGGGCGATGCGATCGCAAGCGATCGCCCGCTCCAACAGTTCCACCGCCGCCCCCTGGCCCACTAACTCCGCAAAGGGTTCTAACATCCCTCAGCGCCTACGCACCACCCCAACGGGCCCGATAGGGACGAATATCCAAATGGATCAAATTCGGATAGCTGCGATAGATGCCCATACCACCGGGCCAATTGCCCAGACGGGATGCCATTTGCCGCCCCGACATCCCAGACCGCAGCAGATCCACCGCTTCCCCGGTTTTATGGCGCGAATATTTCGCCCCACCCGCTCGGCTATTCCACGGCTCCGGCCGATACCAACTCGTCACCGTCATCGGAAAACCTCCCAGCCGCGTCCGCACATCCTCCAACCGTTGCGCCAACGCCAGGATGTTATCCACATGGGACTTATGTTTGGGAATCCGTTCACCATTGTGCAGCGCCTCCCGCCAGGTGAAATTGCCATTGGGCAAAATCGGATCACTGAGGAAAAACGTACTCGTGTAGCCGGGGAGATTGAACCCATCGCCGCGATCGTTGGTTTGGGGGGCTTCGTCCTCCGGCTCCATTTCCAGCGGCTGCCCATCTTGCCAAATTTCAATATGGTCGTTAAAGGCATACCAGGTATTAAACCCATTGAAGGTCACGTTTAACAGCGCCGCTTTGACATGGTTGCCTTCTTCATCCCAACTGTGGAGGGGCAGTTGTTCCCCTTCTTTGATCTCATATTTGAGATTGGCATCGGTGATCTGGCTGCTGTCGATCGCCTCTTGTTTTAACACCGTGTCGCGAATAATTTTCAAGGCCAGCGTCGGCACGGGTTGGCCCATGAGCAAGCCCCAGGTTTGCGGCCCCACGATGCCATCAACGGTGATCGACTTTTGGCGCTGGAAGGTTTTCACCATTTCCGCGAGGCGATCGTCATAAATACCATCGATCGCTGCCCCCAAACGATATTCCAAATAGCGCACCGCTACCCCATCGGCATGGTTGGGGCGTAAAATCGGCTGAGACTGAATTTCATCTAAGGCTTTCCAGGTCAACACCACCGGCCGGCCCGCTGCATTAATCCCCGCCAACTGGTGAAAGCGTTGGGTCGCCGATTCGGTGGCGGGGCCCGTGAATCCATCCTCAGTCAAGGCTTGATTGTTCGCGTCGGGGATTTGCAGTTGATTGAGGGCTTTTTGCAGTTTAAGCACTTGGGCATCGCTGCCTCTGGTGCTGGTGCTGCCGCCGGTACTCCCGCCAGTGCTGCCGCTGGTACTCCCGCCAGTGCTGCCGCTGCTAGACTCATTAGGCAGTTTTCCGGCGAGGCCTTGGACGATCGCATTCACCATTGCCTCGGTGTTGTACAACTTCATATCCTTTTCAGAATCAATGAAGCAGCATTCAATCAAAATGGCTGGCATATTGGTAGACCGCAGCACATAAAGATGGGCCCCATCTTTAACCCGCCGATTCGCAAAACCAAGCCGCACAATATTATCAAGCACCGGCTGGGCAATTCGACCGCCCGAACTGCTGATTGCATACACTTCTGTCCCATTGGCAGAACCATTAAAGGCATTGAAGTGAATCGAAACATACACATCAACATTGTTGGCATTGGCGGTATTGACCCGCTTGCGGAGTGAATCCATCACACTGGTTGCACTGCTGGGTGTACAGTTGACCGCTTCATGGCCAACGGCGCGCAGCTTATTGATTACTTGTGTACCAACTTCCTTGGTGAGACGGTCTTCACTGCCATAGCGTGACGATGCACCAACGTCGGGCGGGGCATTATGTCCCATATCAATGCCAAACTTCATGATCTTCCTCCGAGAAACCCCATCTCCTTGTGGGTGGGGATGGATAGGAGCGGCAATTGAGTGGGGGTCAATCCCCCCGAAATTGCCCATTCAGTAGCCATAAGCGTAGTCATTCTTAACTTACTATGTGGGTTTGTCCCCTTGCGGGGTGGAGCGGTATGGTTGCCGCTCCAATGGGGATATAGTTGTCCCCGACATCCATTGCTGGAGTAACGTTCGCTTCGCCAATGTTCAGAGTCGGTACTTTCCAAATGGCACTGTCTTAACCCTCTAGGACTGTTTAACCATCCGGTTTTAGAGCTTGGGACTAGCGTCGCATCCCAAGGTAAGAACTTGAACGCTTACTCTGA